>CAYZHH010000173.1:0-7953 GCA_964478275.1 uncultured Candidatus Kuenenia sp. | reverse complement strand
CCCACTTGCCACACTCGCCGTACTGCTTGAATTTCCACTTCGGGCCGACGACCCGCCCCTCGCTGCGTTCACCACCTCGGCCCTTCGTGTGGACCGGGATCGTCTTGCCGTCGAGTGGATAGAGCGCGGGCTTGTAGTCAAACGTGTCGACGTGACTGGGGCCGCCGTACATGAACAGGAAGATCACACTCTTAGCCTTGGGCGCAAACATCGGCGGCTTGGCCACCAGCGGGTTCACGAAGGGCACACCCGTGGCGGCTCGGGTCTGCCGAGCGAAAAATCCCTGATCGAGCAGGCCGGTGAGCGCGAGCCCAGTGAACGACGCCCCGGCTTCCCAGAAAAACTCCCGCCGCGTGCGTCGGCAAAACCCGCCCGGCCCAGTCGTGGAATGGCTCCCGCTCATACACCCATCCTCCATCAGTCGACGTAGGCAAACTCATTCAGGTTCAACACCAAGAGACAATAGAGGTCGAGGGCACGACCTGGGCCGACGCCGTCCTTGGCTTCGAGGTCATCGATGAGGGCCACGCCACGGACGACCTCCTGATCCGTGGCAGGCCGCACGAGCGCGATCTCGATGGCCCGCCGGACCATGGCAGCTGTCTGGTCATCGTTCGTGCCGCCCGCCTCGCGGCGCACCCGCTCCGCAAAGACCCGCGCCTGGGCATGTGGAAACTCGCCGTTCATCATGCCGAGCGCCTGCGTCGGCTGCGTGGTCACAAACCGCACGGGGCAGGACGTGTCGGGATCAGCCACGTCAAAATCGGCCAGAATCGGCGTGGGGAGCGATCGCTTGGCATGGATATAGATGCTGCGACGCGCCTGTTCCTCCAGGCTCGAGCGTCCCCAGCCATCGCCCGGCTTCGACTGGGTGGCAAGCACCTCCTTCGGCATGTCCGGGTACATGCT
The DNA here is from genome assembly GCA_964478275.1 of uncultured Candidatus Kuenenia sp. Taxonomy (GTDB): domain Bacteria; phylum Planctomycetota; class Planctomycetia; order Pirellulales; family UBA1268; genus QWPN01. The sequence goes on along the minus strand of CAYZHH010000173.1, from coordinate 7,044 downwards.
CGGCCCAAACATCTTGTGGTTGAAGGCACCACTCGCGACATGAATTGAATCGCGAATCTCTTCGGCGGCGAGCCTTCGCATGTCGAATCGCCAGAGGCCGTCGTTGAGCGGATCGGTCTCCAGCGACGCAGTCAATGACGTAGCCGCGGCCCGGTATGCCCGAGACATGAGCATCGCCTTGTGGATGGGCTTGAGCCGCCAGCCCCCAGCCATGAGCTCAGCGGCGAGCCAGTCGAGCAGCTCGCGGTGCGTCGGTGGATCACCCATCAATCCAAAATTATTGGGGCTGCGCACGATGCCTCGGCCGAAGAGGTTCTGCCACATCCGGTTCACCATGACCCGCGCGGTCAGCGGGTTTTCTGGTGACACGATCCACGTCGCCAGGGCCATGCGCCGACCGCTTGAACGACCCGAGGCTGGCAGCGTGACCAAAGGGGACGGCGGCTGGAGAACGGCTGGAAACGCGGGCTCGACCAGGTTCTCTGGCTTCGGATCTGCGTGTGGATTCCCACGATAGAACACAAACGTGTCGGGAGCTTCGCTGCCACATTCCGTGACGACGAGCGCCTTGGGGGTCGCGGCCGACTCGGCAGTGAGGCCGGTCAGGAGCTTGTTCCAGTCCGCGAGGTCCTTTCGTGCGAGGTCATCGAGGGCTTGATCACCGTGCTCCTTGATGCGCTGCTCGATCGCCTTGATGTTCGAGCTGGCCTCGTCGCGGCGGCGCGCGATCTCGGTGGCGTGGTTCTCGGACTCGGAGATCGAATGGCTTCCGAGCGGAATCGCACGCTCGATGAAAGCCGAATTCATGTGCCGATCGCCCATTGGCGTCACGCCGTGGAAGAACGAGAGCATGCTGGAGTAGTCTCGTTGCGAGATCGGATCGATCTTGTGATCGTGGCAGCGGGCGCAGCTGATGGTGAGCCCCAGAAAAGCCTGGCTCGTCGTGGAAACGATGTCGTCGAGGCAGTCGTAGCGAGCCTGAAGCTTGTCGGCTGGCTCATCGTCCCAGAGGCCCAGCCGGTAGTAGCCGGTCGCGATGAGCGCGTCGGCTGAGGGCTCCGGCAGCTCGTCCCCGGCAAGCTGCTCGATCACGAAGCGGTCGTAAGGCTTGTCGTCGTTGAAGCTGCGAATGCAATAGTCTCGATACCGCCAGACGTGTGGCTTCACGCCATCCCGCTCGAAGGAATTCGTCTCGGCGTACCGAACAAGATCGAGCCAGTGACGGGCCTGATGCTCACCGTAGTGTGGGGAGGCGAGCAGCCGATCGACCACTTTCTCCCAGGCATCCGCCGAGTCGTCGGTGAGAAAAGTTTTTAGATCCGCCTCGGTGGGCGGCAGGCCCGTCACTGAGTAGGTCGCCCGCCTCAGGAGCGCTCGCTGGTCGGCTTCGGGGGAACGAGCTAGGCCGCGCTTCGCAAGGCCTGCATCGATGAAGGCGTCGATGGGATTCGCGTGCGCCACTCGATCACCAGGCACAGGTGGCCGCGCAACCGGACGAAATGCCCAATGCGGCTGCCACTCGGCGCCAGTCACAATCCACTGTTTGATCGCGGCGACCTGGTCAGCAGAAAGACGCGGTCCCTCCGGCGGCATCTGGAGGTCGTGATCGTGGGAGGTGATCCTGGCAACAAGCTCGCTCTTCGCCAGGTCGCCCGGCACGATCGCAATCGAACCGCTGTCGACCGCGGCCGTCGCGGCACGACGATCATCGAGCCGCAGCCCGCCCTCCTGCGTATCGGGGCCGTGACACGCGTAGCACTTTCGCGCCAAGACGGGCTGAATGTCGCGGCCGAACTCGACGTCAGCGGCGAAGGTCGCCGGAGCGATCGCTGCCACCAGCAACAGATTGGCCACGCGGGCCGCTGAAGCGGTGTGGATACTCCTCATCGGGCCACGCGCCTGGGTTTCTCGGGGAGAGTGCATTGCCAGTCACCTCGGCTGACTATATTCTAAATGTCGCTAAGAAACAATCTGTCGACCGACGGTTTCTTCCATGAATCGCCCAGAAAACCGCATTGAGTCGCCGCTTCTCCGACGTATCAACGAACGGCGACTCCTCGAGGCCATCCAGCGGCATGGCCCCTCGTCGCGGGCAGCGCTTACGCGGGCTTCGGGGCTTACAGCCCCCACCGTTTCCAAAGCGGTCGATTCGCTATTGGCACATGGGTTTGTCGAGGAGCTCGACCCAGTCGCTCCGACCATCGGACGGCCTGGCCGCCTGGTACGGATGGCGACTGAGACCGCCGCCGTGCTGGGCGTTGTGATCGACGCAAGCACCTGCTGCGTCGTGGCGACCGGGCTCGACGGCATGATTCGCGAAAAATGTACCCGGCGGTTCGAGACGCCGGCCACGTACCCCGCGCTCCTGAATCAGCTCGCCCGCGCATGCCGCGATCTCCGCGACCACTCGTCAGCCCGTCTCCTCGGGGTGGGTGTGAGTGTGCCAGGCCTCGTCAATGAACGGCTCGGCGAGATCGTCCTTTCACCCAATCTCCACCTCCTGGACAAGCAGAACCCGGCGCGTGACCTCGAGAAGCGTCTCGGTGTCTCCTGCCTCCTTCTCCAGGAGACGGACGCCCTGTGCCTTGCCGAGCGGCTCTACGGCGCTGCCCGTGGGCTTGCCGATTTCGCGATGCTCGATGTCGCCGCGGGCCTCGGCCTGGGCGTGATGAGTGGCGGCGTATTGCTCGCTGGCCACAGCGGCATGGCCGGAGAGGTGGGGCACATCACCGTGGTTCCCGACGGCGTCCGCTGCGGCTGCGGCAACCGCGGCTGCCTCGAGACACTGGCCACCGATGCGGCACTCGTGCGGCTCGTCTCGGAGCAGGTCGGGCGACCCCTCGATGTCGAGCAGACAGCCGTTCTTCTTGGCGAGCGGCCGGATGACTGTGCCCCCCATGTGGCCACGGTCACCGAATACCTCGCGATCGCGATCGCTGCCGTGATCAACATCTTCAATCCGACCGCCCTGTTCGTGCATGGCACGCTCCTCGCTGGCTCGAACGAGCGGTTCTCGCGGGTGCTCGAGCGGGTGCGACAACGGGCGCTGACAGCGTCACTTGCCGACTGCACGATCAACGCCACGACATCAAGCAAACGAAAAGGCGCGGTGGCGGGCATCGTCCACCACCTCACGCACACCTGGGCCCCGATGATCCGCTGAGTACACAAAGAACAAAAACCATGTCCCCTTTTTCACTTCTCGGCCGCACGGCCCTCGTCACGGGTTCTTCGACCGGTCTCGGCAAGGCGATGGCCCGCTGTCTGGGCCTCGCCGGGGCGAAGGTGGCGATGAACTACGCCCACAACGCATCCCGGGCCGAGGCGGCCCATGCAGAGCTTGTGGCGGCCGGCATCACCGCGATGCTGTGCCGCGCCGACGTGACGAGCGAGGCCGAGATCGACTCGATGTTTGCGTCGATCGAGGCAGCATTCGGCCCCGTGGACATCGTCGTCGTCAATGCGACGTCTGCCCAGCCGCAGAAGCCAATCGAGGAGTACGACTGGGCGTTCTATCAGGAGATGCTCGACTTCTTTGTGAAGAGCCCCTACCTCCTGGCCCGCCGTGCTCTGCCCAGCATGAAGGCACGTTGCCACGGTCGCTTGATCAACATCACCAGCGAAGTCTTTCACCTCGGCGTGGCCCCCTTCTCGGCGTATGTCGCAGCGAAGGGGGGCCAGACCGGCTGGTCACGAAGCATGTGCCACGAGCTCGCCCCCTTTGGGATTACCGTCAACATGATCGCGCCCGGCTGGATCCCCGTAGAGCGGCACACGGATGACTCGCAGACCGACAAGGATGCCTATCTCGCGAGGATTCCAGCCGGCCGCTGGGGCACGCCCGCCGATATCGGCTGGGCCGCGGTGTATCTCGCCGCCAACGAAGCCTCGTTCGTGACGGGCCAGACCATCGCCGTCAACGGTGGAACGACCTGCTGGTAGCGAACGATCCGCGAACGATACGAGGCCGTCACGCCTGACTCAGCGACCTGCTCAGCGACCAGCCACCCGACGATCTCGGGGCATGGATGAAGCCGCCTGGACCGCGGCCGACCAGTTGGCTCCATAGGCCGCAAACGCCGCTGCCAATTCTGCGCGTGGCGCGGTGGCCGAATCCCGGAAGCCGGCTACCCTCGCGCCCGTGGTGGACGCGAGCGGCGACAGCGTGAACTGCGCCTGATACACGCCTATTGAACCCGCCCGACCGGAGCCTGCTCGAGCGGCGACGTAGGCGGAGTTGCCGTAGCCCGAGATGCCCACATAGAACGTGCCGGCGGCGGTCGCGCGGAAGGAACGGAGGCTGTCGTACGTCGCGCCGTCGTCATCGTTTGCGGCCACCTGGGTTCCCGACGCGTTGAAGATTCGCAGATAGCTGTCGAGTGTCGAGCCGCCGGAGAGCGTGCGCGCGTCGATATTGACCGTAAGCGTCTGCCCCGCAGCCAGCACCACCCTGAAGAGGTCCACATCTTTCGAGCCGAACGTGCCGTCGCCGATCCGACCCCCCAGCCGAACCGTGCCGGACCTGATGCTGATCGCAGCTGCCGTCGCGATGGAGTCACCCGCATCCACAAGGGTGGCCGCATTCGTGGTCCACGTGTCGGAGGCCGCCACAGCGAGCGCCGCACCTCCGTCAACCGCCACGATCCCGCTTCCCGCGGCTTTCACAGTGAGCACGTAGGTCCCCGACGATGCGGTCGCGGCGTCCAGGCCCGACAACGTCCAGCGAACGTTGTCAGCCGTCGTAAGCGTGGCTCCCGTGAGCGCGACCGCCGTGCCGCCGCGGGTCAGTGCGAAGTCGCTGACATCCACGCCCGACACAGCCCGGCTGAACTGCACGACCAACGCGGAAACAGACGTCGTTCGCGGATCAGGGGAGACATCGATGATGTCGGCAGTAGGGGCAGGAAGGACAGGAAGGGCCACGGTTACGATGGCCGAGTAATTTCCGGACGTCTCTCCCGCCGTTCCGGTCCCGGCCGTTGTTGCCGAATAGGCCGAGTTGCCGTACGACGTCACGCCGATGAAATAGGTGCCTGCCGTTGCCACGGTGTACGTGACGAGGCTGTCGAGCGCGTCCCCAGCGTCGTCATTCGAGGCGACTTCGGCGCCGGCAGCAGTGAAAATGCGAACGTACGAATCAAGCGATGAGGGCGTCGCCAGGGTGGTGGCGTCGATATCAACGGTGAGTGTGCCGCCGGCCCCGACGGTCACGGCATAGAGATCGACGTCGGCAATACCAAACGCGCCATCGCCAACCGTGCCAGAAACCGTCGCCCGGCCGCCCGATAGCGTGACGGCCTTCGCGGTCGCGATCGAGTCGTTCGGCTCACCGACACCCGAAGGAGGCGGAGGCGGAGGCTGCACTCCCGTGATGGCGGCCACTGCGGCGGCTACGTTCACAAGCCCCCCGGTCGCGACCTTCCCTGCCAGCGAGGCGATCGGAACGCTCGTCGAAAGAATCGCCGAGCGAATCTGTGCGGCGGTGGCCCGCGGATTGGCGGCCGCCATCAGCGCCACCATCCCCGCAACGTGGGGCGTCGCCATCGACGTGCCGCTGTAGGACGAATACGTATTGTTCGGCGTAGTCGAGCGAATGGCGACACCCGGGGCACCAACATCGACCGTCGTCACGCCGTAGTTCGAGAACGACGCCAAGCGGTTCGACGAATCGGTCGCTGCCACCGAGATGACGAAGTTGGAGGGAACATTAGCGGGGTACGACGGAGTGACTTCGTTGTTGGCGCTTTCGTTACCGGCGGCGGCCACGGTCAGGATTCCGGCGTTACCGCCATTCACGATCGCATTGGTGAGTGCCGTCGATGCCCCGCCGCCGCCCCAACTGTTGTTCGTGGCTACGACGTTCACACCGCGGGATTGCCTCATCATGGTGGCGTAGTTGAGAGCCGCCACGGCGGCGCTCGTCGTACCACTGCCGTCGGCGCCCAGGAACTTGAGCGCCATGAGCGACACCTGCCAATTGACGCCGGCGACGCCCACCCCGTTATTGCCAACGGCGCCGATCGTCCCCGCGACGTGGGTTCCATGGCCGTCGTCGTCAAACGGATCAGCGTCGTTGTTGGCGAAGTCCCAGCCATACACATCGTCAACAAACCCGTTGGCGTCGTTGTCGATTCCATCACCCGCGACTTCCCCAGGGTTTCGCCACATGTTGGCCGCGAGGTCTGGGTGCCGGTAATCGATGCCGGTGTCAATTACGCCGACGACCACCGATCGCGATCCTGTGGTCGTGTTCCATGCCTCGGCCGCATCGATATCGGCGTCGACCACGCCGCCTGCCTGGCCGCTATTGTTGAGGCCCCAGAGCGCGGAGAACGATGGATCATTCGGGATCGCTGACGAGGTAATGATGCGATCGGGCTCGAGCGATCGAATGACGAGCGTTGACGACGCCCAGGCCGATACGTCGGCAACCGATACAGCGGGCGCTCGGACTGAAAAGGAGCCTGAGCCAAGGGACGACATGGTCCACCCCGCGCGCACAGTCGGCGCGGCGGCGCCAGCGTGGGTCGTCACGATCCATGCGTCGGCTGCGGCGGTGACGGTCTCGCCGTTCCACACGAGCTGGTGGATCGATGCAGCACTGAGCAGATCCGCTGCCAGGAGGATGCGCCTCTCGAGCGTCTCTGCAAACAGACGGGTGCGGCGAACGGCCGAAGTAGGACGGCGATCACGTGCCATGGCTCGATCCTCCCAAAAGACGATTGCCAGAGAAGATTTCAGAAAAGTTTTCAGATCCGGAGCAGGGTCTCGCCCTCGCTGCGCCGCCATGAATGAACATGCACGGCGTTTGATCTGTGTCACCCCACCCGCCCATAAGAATAGGAGAGGCGGGGTCGCGAGGCAACAGGGCCACGATCAGATTTCAGCCTTTGCGACCAGCCCGAGCTTGAATGGGCCATGGATGGCCATTCAAGCGTCAAACCAGCGCAGGATGCGATGCCCGAGCTTGAATGGGCCAGGGATGGCCATTCAAGCGTCAAACCATCGCAGGATGCGATGCCCGAGCTTGAATGGGCCAGGGAT
>CAYZHH010000172.1:0-7965 GCA_964478275.1 uncultured Candidatus Kuenenia sp. | reverse complement strand
ACGGTGACGTCCAAGAGTTGTGACGTCCCAGCCAAAGTGCCCCACACCGCCGTCGATTGACAGAAGGTATGTTGCACTCCCCAACGTTCTCGGCCTGCTCGTGAAGCTCGAGCCAACGCAAGCAGAGATACTGGACGCCATCTGCGATGGCCGGAAGATCCCGCGGGCCGAGCTCGAAGAGGCGGGCGCGCTGGAGTGCCCGCCCAAGTGGAAGAAGGCGATGCGAGCCGAGGCGGCCTCTCTCTTCGACGACCACGACGACGAGCCAGCCGAAAAGTGAAGGTCTTGCGGACACGTGGAACGGCATCGCCTGGGCGCGACGCCAAGGCCGATCAACGATCGCCGGCAAGCACCTTGTTGCCACACCGCTCGTGAACCGCTTCCAAGACCGATAGACGGACGGACGGCGAGAGGTTGACGAGGCGGACGTTCTGCTTAAACCAGTCTGCGCCATGATCGGCGACGAGGACCGCGATGGCGTCGTCGGCAAACGAGTCGCTCAGGGTCCGGACGCCCTCGAAATCGAGGGTGACGGGGCTGATTCCAGCGGCCGTCTGCGCAGTGATGCCCACGCGCAGTTCTGCCGCACACTGTCGGCTCGACAGATCGGTGCCAAACTCCGTAGCGATTCGGACAAACGGGGTCATATTCCAAGCTTCTCTGCGAGTTGGTCGAAAACGTCTCGCCGCGCGTCGGTCACCAGCGAATTTCTCGAAATCGGCAGTTCGACTTCGACGGCGACCCCATCCCAGCGCGGGTCCAAGGAATGGTAGGACACCCCGCTGGCTTTTGCCACATATCGACATTGCGCACCTCCAGAGGCTACCCAAAACCGGCCACCGGCCGCCTCGACGACCTGTTGCAAATGCCACAAACCGAGCCCCTGGTGGTGGTCGTCTCGGGAAATTGTCGCGACGGCGGTTGGGTACGGGCTGACAAGGAAGTCGTCCGGAAGCCGCTGCGCCCATTCATCGGTGTCGGACGGCGCGGTCGTATTGCCACGCTGAAGGCACCACTCAATCGCCGCTTCGTCGGTTGTGATCCCTGGGATCCGCTGCCTGACATTGTGCAGCATTCCCACGCCACCGTCCGCGATTGCGAATTGCACGACATCGGTATTCTCTCGCTGGTATCGCTGCGCGCTCGAGAAGCCCGTTCCGACAGCGTGTGAGGCCACGTTATCGTGCAACTCGCCAACAACCTTGCTCAGAAGCCGCACGAACTGTTCAAAGGGGTCGCCGAACTGTTCATGGAAGAGGCTGTTGATGATGGCATTACAGGCGTCGACTTCGTGTGCGCTCGAAAGCCGCGTGAGGCAGGTATACGTGAGGCCTTGCTGGCCGTGCCCCGTCGGATAAGCGTAGTTCCCCTCCAGAACGGCTGTGAGCCCGCAGGTATTCGCGTACGAACGCTGTGTGGCGGAGAGCCTGAGGCGATCGCGAAGATCGTCCCGAACTCCTATATCGCGAGTGGCCAGCGCCGCGAGTGTTGTTGCGACGACAGGAGACAGCCAGGGGATGGACACGGCCCCCCGCGAGCGTCTCAGCGTCTCAATCAAACTCACGACGCTTTCATGGTCCATGACGCTGCATACCCTGGCCCTGGGAGGCTCGCGAATTCGCGATAGAACGACGCGCGCGTCCGTGACTTCACAATTGATCCACGTCGAGGTCGGGGCACTCGCTGCGGTCATCCGCGGACGTGATCTGATCCACGAGCCGCTCGAGCCCAGCGCCATGGGCCTCACTCGTCCGCCGCCAATCTTGGTTGTCGTCGAGCTCGTGCAGCACGAACCGAGCCAGCAACTCCTGATCGCCTTCCGGAAGCTGCCGCATCCGAGCGATCGCGTCTTCCAAGGCCTTGACCATACCTCACCGTGCGACGACGGGTCCAGTGGCCAACACAATCCATCAGTGGGCGATACAGGACTCGAACGATCCCACGATTCCGCGGGAAAACTCTGTCCCGACCGCCTGCGTGGCACCAAATGCGGCACCACGGAACAAGTCTACCCTGACCTCACGGCTGTGATCGAGGCCTGGCACCTGCTACCGGCAGAGATCCGGGCGGAGATCATCCGCATCATCGCCCAGGCTGACGCCACGCCCAGGGCGACACCGTAGCCAAGCTCCTGGCGGATCATCCCGTCGATCCATGGGGAGACGGGCTGACGCCCGCAATGCTGCACTCAACGTCCCGGCGCGAGTCTCGAAGTGGACAGAGCCGGGATCGAACCGGCGACACACGGATTTTCAGTGCGAAAAGACGGGTAAATTCTTGCACGGATATCCGGCGGATGCTTGTTTTGGGGCGGAATTCGGTGGGTAGATAGATTCGTGGATTCGTGAAAAATCACGCTGCGCCTAGCGCGGCGCCTATCGCGGATTCGTGTAAAAAATGGGTCCACCTCGTGCCCCCCCAAGATTAGTAGGTGATTGGTGCGATTGAAAGACGCCGTCTGTCCCCAAGGATTCGAGTGATGGATGTCGAGCCGTCAATGCGTTGTTTACGGCTCGGCATCTCCCAGCATGCATCCGGCAAGGATGCGGAAGCCAAGGCAACTCTGCGAGAGGCGTTGGCCGCCCGTCAAGCGATTTATGATCCGCTCGATCCACGAAGCGTCGAAGGGCTGAATCAAGTAGTAAACGACCTAAATAGCCTGCTAAATAGCCTGCTAAATAGCCTGACCCCCCCCACGTCTAACGGCAGCGATGGACGGTCCCGCGACCCCGCAGGTAACGCCGGCGGCTCAACTGGATATACCGAACTGATCCACTTGGCCTGTGGCTTCGCGATTGCCTCTATTTTCCTTCATTGGATAGGGCTTATTCCTCTAACTGGCTTAGTCTTATCGATAACATCTTGCTGAAAATCGGGCGGTAACGGGTGGGCTGTAGCAGCGACGTTTGTTAACGGCATCTTTTTGGCGTTGAACGCTCATCAGAACGGGCATTTTCGCTGACAGCTCCAACTCCGGGCCGCGGGTAGCTCCCGCACCGGCCGGCAGGTAGCGCGTTCCACTTCCTCGCGCTGCCGGCCGGCCACCCCGGACGGAAAGGAAGTGGACATGGCCGAAGCCAGTGTAAACGGCCCGCTACTTTTGCGGACGGTTCAAGCTCTTCGTGAGCGATTCGCGGCGCTTCGATCCGCCGGCCGGGTGTTTGCGGTGATGCAAGAATCTCCCCGTGGGGGAGAGACCCCCAAGGATCCGAAGCCGAAGGATTCTGGCCTAGAAATACCCCCCTTCGATACTTGGGAGAAATCCACGCTACGGTGGCGGGGTGGTTCCATTGTGGAACGCGGGGACCGAAGGGATAAGGATAGGGCGGTCAACGGCACTACCGCAACGTGGTGATGGCTGCGGGTCGGATTCTGAGCGTAGCCGAATCGGGCTCGAGGCTGTCTTGTGCGCGACGGCCGACCTTCGATTCCTGTGAGAACAGCCGTGGGAGCCTGGTTTTTCACGGTGGGCGAAGCCACTTCCGCCGCAGCCCTTGGCGGGCACTTCAGAGTGAATGGATGTCGATGACTGGCATCTCGTCGGGCGAAGCCATCCTGGCCTTCGTCCGCTTGCGAACCTCCGGTTCGAAGTGAGCCGGCTCCAGCCGGCGATCTGCGCCGCTACGCAATGAGCCGGATGTCGCCGCCGCAGGCTGGGCACACAATTGGAAACGCCTCGGCAATCCGCGCGAGCAGCTTGGCCCACGCGATCCGGGAGGTGTCGTGGGATCGATGCTTGTCATCAGCGTCGTGTGCCGACAGGGCAGCGGAGCCACCCTCACACCGGCCCTCTCCCGGAGGGCGAGCCAAGGACAAGGTTGGTTTAGCATGGACTGGAATTCCTCCATGGACTTCCCTTTACTGGGAAACTCACGGGTTCCGCTCCCAGTTTGCCGAGGTTGCCATGGGCTGGCTTCTTGCCTTCTTTTTCGTCATCACCACCGGGCTCCTTGCCATGGTGCTGTTCATTCACTGGGATGCCTGCCGAACGACCGCGGCCCAACTCAAGGCGGCAAGCGAGAGGCTTCAGTCGCTAGACAAGCAGGGCGCTGACCTAACCCGCCTCCAGCAAGAGCGCGACTCCATAGCACAGACCTTCCTGCTGGTTAGAAGCCGCGTCAAAGACTTGGATCACGCTGAGGCCGAAAAGCAGCGAGTGATGGCCGAGGCAAAGGGATACGTAGAAACGTTCAATGCGCAAGTCGCTGAGGCAAAACGGAAGTTCCAAGAGCGGCAGGCTCGTATGGACGAAGAAATCAAGCGATTCACTGCCGAAGTCGCCGTGATGCAGGAAGAGCATCGCATTTTGACGGAGGAGATGAACCTGCGACACATGGGCTTCTATGAGGCCCGTTATAGTTACACCACATCCCTGGCCTATAAGGCCGCGTTGGACGAAAACCTTGCCAGGCAGCAGGCGATGATCAAGGCCAAGGAGGCTGCGAGATGCACCCTGAGTCTCGCCCTTGCCGGAAGCAGTGCCGCGGCACGAGCTCAAATCGCCAAGTTCCAGTCGCTGATGCTTCGCGCCTTCAATGGGGACTGCGACTCTGCGATATCAAGGATAAGAGCGAACAACTTCCCTGCGATAGAGAGCCGCATCAACCGGGCCTTAACGGCGATCAACAAGCTCGGTGTGCCGCAGGCCTGCGAGATCACTGCCGAGTTCAGGGAGTTAAAGATCGACGAGTTAAGGCTCTCGCACGAGCATGCCCTGAAGATACAGGCTGAACGGGAGGAGCAGCGGGAGGTGCGGGAGCGGATGCGAGAAGAGGCGATTGTCGCGCGTGAGCAGGAGAAGGCCGATCGGGAGGCTGCAGAAGCGGCTGAGCAAGAGCGGCTGTACGACGAGGCCTTGCAACGTGCTAGGCAGGAAGTTGCGACTGCGACCGGCGAGCAACAGGCGGAACTGCAGGCCAAGATGGATGAACTGGAGCGCCAAGTCGCCGAGGCTCATGCAAAAACCGAGCGGGCCATTTCCGAAGCCCAACTCACTCGGATCGGCCACGTCTACGTGGTGAGCAACATCGGCGCCTTCGGGGAAAACATCTACAAAATCGGAATGACTCGTCGGCGCGACCCGATGGATCGCGTCTGGGAACTGTCGGACGCTTCGGTGCCGTTTGACTTCGACGTTCACGCCTTGATTCGCGCCGAGGATGCTCCGGCACTTGAGGCCGAGCTACACAGGAGGTTTAACGATCGCCGCGTCAACATCGTCAACGAGCGCAAGGAGTACTTTCACGTGACGATGGATGAGATTGCCGAGGTTGTGCGGGATCGATGCGGCGACATTGAACTCACTCTGGTCGCTGAAGCAGCAGAGTTCTATCAGAGCGAGGCATACCGCAAGGCCAAGCAAATGCCGCTCCTCTCGCAACGGCAGTGGGTTACAAGCCTGGAAGAGGGCATCGCATGATTACTTCTGTCCAGCCACCACCACAGGAAGACAAGTGGTTCTATGTGCGAGATGGTAGGCGATTCGGCCCGACCGATTCGGCCGGCTTGCAAATCATGGCAGACAATCTGCACCTCCTTCCTGAGTGCCAGGTTCTACGGCATGGCAGTTCAGCGCCGGGCAAGGCGGCCGATATTGAAGGCCTAGTGTTTCCGCCGACGGCTCCGCCGGCGCTGCCGGAGAGAGACTTGCGGTATGACAGGTTTTACCGCAGTAGCGACGAGCGCCTTGTGCTTGGCCTTTGTAGTGGTCTGGCACATCGATGGGGTGTGCCTGTGCTGCTGGTAAGGGCGGGCATTGTTGTGCTCGTGTGCCTCATGGTCGGGTGGGCATATCCTTTCAGCGTGATATTCCCAGCGATACCGACCAAGCACGTGCGCAAAGCACGTTAGTTTTGCAACCGCCATGCGAAAAGGGGTCTCGCCGGAGACGGGGACTGGCCTGGCAGCGGTGATCGCAGCCCGGCATGGGCTGCCGGCGGAGACCCGGGCGGAGATCATCGAGGCGGTCGCCCGGGCAACCGTCACGCCCAGGAGGTGACGCCCCCCCCAGGTATCAAAATCTGCGGCGGCGCGCAAGCCGTACCCCGACGTGATCCCTTGGCGGTCGCCAGGAATTGAAAAACGTCCGCCGCCGGAGGCGTGATTGGAAACACCGCTTTTGTGGCCTCGTTTGACAACCGCCGCCCACTGATAGGATGTCGTTCCTTTCAGTTTTCCATCATCCCCGAAGAGATCTTGGCGATGGCAGTTCCAAAGCGAGTTGCCGACCGGCTGTCGGCGGGCCTCAAGAAGTTCAAGCCTGTCATCGAGGCGGCAAAGGCCAGGGACGTGAACGAGTCGGACACGTCGATGATCGTGACCGACATGCTCGCGGATGTATTCGGCTTCGACAAGTACAACGAAATCACTCGTGAGTACGCCATCCGTGGCACTTACTGCGATCTGGCCACGAAGAGCGAAGGGAAGCTTCAAACGCTGATCGAAGTGAAGGCGATCGGCGTGACCCTGCGGGATTCGCACATGAAGCAGGCCGTCGATTATGCGGCCAACCAGGGCGTGGAATGGGTCGTTCTCACCAACGGCCAATACTGGAAGGTCTACAGCGTCTCATTCTCGAAGCCCATTTCTGCCGACTTGGTGCTCGATATCGACATCCTCGACTGCAACCACGGAGACGAGGACGCGATTGAGGACCTGTTCTTGCTCTCGAAGGAAGGCGCTCAGAAATCAGGCTTAGACGCATACAACGACCAACTACGGGTCCGCAGCCGATTCAACCTGGCCGCGATCATCCTGGGCGACACGGTTCTCCACACGATTCGCCGCGAGCTGAAGCGGCTTTCGCCCGACGTGCGGATCTCCGTGGAAGAGATCGCCGACGCGCTCTCACATGAGGTTCTCAAGCGAGACGCCCTTGAAGGCGACAAGGCCACCGAGGCGCAGAAGCTCGTCTCGCGGGCCGCCAGCAAGGCCTTGCGTCAGAAGAAGGCCAAGGCTTCGGAGGATGGCGTCGTGGTTGCTGGCCTTGAGGCATCGGACGATCCGCACGAACCCGGCAACGCCTGACGCCTCTTTCGGTCGGCTCCGGTACTGGATGCGCAGCCAACACAATGCTGGCGGCGTGAGGCCGCTGGCTCACTCCCCAGGAGCGGAGCGAGATCATCCTCATCGCGTCTTAGCACGGGCTCGCCCGCGCGGCCCGCGCGGGCCGCGCGGGCCGCGCGGCAGGGTGATAAACTGACCGAGCGAGTAGGTGACTGGCCGTCACCGAAGCCTTCCCGCCCGGCCGAGCGTCCTCCCAGACTCCAGCCGGCGGGAAGGCGATCATCACCTGGGAGGATTCTTTGTGGACGCGCTGTCCAAACTACGTCGCCTTGAGACGATCATCGGCAAGCTTGCTGGGAGCAAGGTGCTCATCGACGAGGCGATAGCCCACATCGAAGACCTCGCGGCGATCCAGCCGCCTACGACCGAGTGGTGGGACGCTCACGGCCCAATTCGCGGGAAGCAGATAACGGGGATGCCGAAGTCGCTCATCGACCTCGTGGTCGCGAGCGGCAAAGAGCCTCTTACTCTCGCGCAGGCCGCGGCAATCTTGAAGATAGAGTCCGAGTACGCGCGACGGCTCACAAGCCGAGCCGACACTCAACTCCACGACCGAGGGGCGAGCGCTAGTATCTCGATCGATAACGGGGTTATTCGCACGGCATCCACGAGCATCACCTCGCTCAGCTACATACCTCCGGCAGATAGGACAAACTTGTCCTAGTGCTTTGTCACGGCTAAAAAGCAGGATTGCTTGGCTCGCCGAAATTGGCGATTCTGCATTCAACACAAGGAGGTGTTTTATGCAGAAGAAGTATATCGTTCGCCTGACGGACCAGGAGCGATCGGAAGTGGCGGAGACGGTTCGCAAGTTCAAGGGCACGAGCCAAAAGGTTCGGCTGTCATTCGGCGAGCCCAGATTCTCCTGAAGGCTGATTGCGATGGGCCGAACTGGACTGA
>CAYZHH010000171.1:0-8013 GCA_964478275.1 uncultured Candidatus Kuenenia sp. | reverse complement strand
TCTCGCACAGGGGACTTGCACCCCATAAAACCACGCCCATGACGGGCGTACACAAAAAAATGCACGGGAGTTGCGGGTCGCGCGTTTCTTGATGGATAGTTTCCTCGTCGCAACCCCGTGATTTCGAACGTTATGCGGCGGAGCGCCACCTCTCCGGGGAGCAGGATAGAATGAACAACAACACGATCATCTACCTCGCGGCATTCATCGCGTTCAGCGCCGCTGCCGTGGCGATGGCCATCCTCGTCGTGCGACGTGATGGGCGCGGGGTCGGCGACCTCATTAAGCAGTTGATCATCTGGGTGGCGATCGCCGCGCTATTGCCGCTCACGAGCTGGGCCGGTGCCACGATGATCCATCCGCGGACTCAGCTCAAGGAGCTGATGGCGCAAAATCAGCGGCGTCAAGTGGCGGTCAATTCCATCGTTCACGAGAACAACGAGATCCGAAAGCAGAATTGGGAGGAGCAGGAAAAGCTCCGAAAGCTCATCGAGGAGGAGCGACGACTTTTCTACCGAGCGATGTTCTGGATCGGCTATCCGATCGGATTGACCGCGCTGCTCGTTGGGCTGTTCCTGCGGGCGCTTCCGGTCGGCACGGCTGTGGCATTCGGAGGCTTGTGCACGTTGGCCACCGGCTGTTACTCCTACTGGGACGACATGGGCGACGCGTTACGATTCTTCTCGCTGCTGATCGTGCTGGCGATCACCACCGCCATAGGGCTGCTGAAATTCGGCCGCCCAGCCGCCGCATAACCCGCCAATGCAGCGGACCGGAGCCGCGAGTATAGTTTTCGTCGTCCGAACGGTGCCGGGGCGCGGCCCCGGCGGCTGAGCTTTAGCGTTCGCCGAAAGACAACCGACCGGCCAGAGTCTCACGGTTTTGCCCGACGGCCTTTGCGTGCTGCGATGATCAACGGATTCCCATGTCTGGTGCTTTTTCGCGTCGTCGATTGTACCGTTTACATCGCCGGACTGTACCACGCGTCATCCGACCCTGACCGTTGGTTCGTGAGCAAAATCGCTCCCGTCCCTATTTTCCGCCCGCATCGAGACGGAGATCATTCACGAGCCACTCTTCGACAGCTCTGCCGGCGCGCGTAACGAGCCGCGGGGCGACGAAGATGAGGAGATCACCCGAGGAGCCGCAGCCTGCGAGCGAGATGCGGATCAGCCAGCCGTCGTCGGCGCGATCGACGCTTGCGATCGTGAGCGCGGTCGTGCCACAGGCCGCGACCGCCTTCACGGCTGGCATTTCACGAAACGCCTCGACCTTCACTTCGGGGCCGGGGGGCGGGCCGTGCCGAGTGTCGACCCCCGCGGGGAGGGCTCGTTGACTCGAGACGGCAATCGCATCCGCCACGCGGCCAGTGCGGACCGCATCGACCCAGGCCGTGGCTGTCGCGATCGCCCGCTGTCGCACAATCATGGTTTCGGTCAGCGCCGCCGACGCTGCCTGTGATGCAAACCCTACCGCCAACGCCAAGCCAGCGAGCGCGATCCAGCGGCCCACGGTGTGGCCCTCGCTCCGCCGAATGTCGGCGAGCGCGGCAGCAGCGAGGGCGATCGCCACGATTGGGAGCATCGCCGCAAGCGGCGTGATGAGGACGAGCGACGAGGTACAGCCAGCCGCGAATGCGACCACGGCCAGCCGGCTCACGGGCCGGTAGTTGGAGGTGGCGTCACATTCGGTACCAGCTGCCATCATCGCGGGCGTCTCGCACAGGATCGTTTCAAGGAACCTCTTTCAGAAGCGACTTCTGAGCCTCCAAAAGCTTGCGGCGAGTGGCATACCGCTCGATGAAGTCTTTGTCGGGATCAAACGCCTGCTTCTCGCTGCCGAACGGTCCGTACGCCGTTACGCCCCGCATCCACGAGAGCCACCACCGATCGGGCGCGAGGCCGAAGAAGAGCCGCGTATCGGGCGACGCCTGCACGAAGTTGCGGGGTACGAACGCCGTGTGAAGCGTCGCCGCTGTGAAGCACGTCATGATCCAAGCCGTGACGAACGCGATGAGCGGGCCGGCAACCAGCTCGACCGGCTTCCGGAATCGGACGCGGCTCTTCGACTGCCGGTCGGTCGTTTCACGAAGCACGAGCAGAATCAGGCAGAACAGTCCCTGAATGGCCACGAAGTCGAGCATGTATGTGTAGCTTTGAAACTTCGGCTCGGCCCAGCGCACCACGGTGCCATACCAGGCCGTTGCCAGGGTTGCCGCGAGGAGGATGTTCAGGAGCATGATGAACCCACTCCAAGGGCCCTCCCTCCAGGTGGCAAAGGCCACCGCCACGAACACACCAAGCAGAATGAACGTGATCATGGCGACTTCCTCCGCGCGGGCGGCGGGGCGGGCGGCGAGCCTGGGGGCGGAGCCGAGCGTGAACCAGCGGATTTCTTGGGCTGCGGCTCGGCGACGGGAGGTACTGGCGCCGCCGCCTTGGCCGACAATGCCCGCTGCACCTCATCGAGGGAGGTCGTGCCGGACGCAACGAAATCGACCGCAGCATCCTTGAGAGGCCGCATCCCGTCGGCGATCGCAGCCTTGCGGATTTCCTCCGGAGCCACCGCCGCCGCGATCGCCTTGCGCACCCCGACGCCACCGGCCAGTTCAAACACGCCAGCGCGGCCCAGGTAACCCGAACCGTGGCAGAGCCTGCACCCGACCTGCGACGGGCCGCGAATGTTCGGAAGCTCCTCGGCCGTCTTCTTGAGCCGCGCGAGCAGCGGAGGCGGCGTGGGAATATCCTCACGACACTTTGGGCAGAGCTTCCGCATAAGTCGCTGCGAGAGCGAACCCACGAGCGCACTTCCGAGCGCCCGGGGAGCGACGCCGCAGCTGAGCACGCGGGCGATCGCCTCATTGGCGTCAGCCGCCTTCAGGCTCATGATGACGAAATAGCCCTCGCTGGCGAGCCGCACAAGCTCGACCACGAGATCCTTGTCGCGCACATCCCGTGTCACGATCACCTTGGGGTATTCCCGCATGGCTTCGGCAAGAGCCGCGATGGGCGTCACGCCGGTGCGGGCATCGAATCGCACGGGCTTCACATTCTGGATTTCCCGCGCCGGGTTGGTCGCATCCTCGATCGAGACGAAGTCGCGAAGCAGCCGGTCGGCCGTCTCCACGGCCAGATTGAACGTGGTCGTCACCCCGCCGCCACTTGGCGATGAGAGCAGGAGCACGCCGCGCTCGGCGGCGAGGATTTCCCCGAGTCTTTCCGTGACGATGGCGTCCATGCCGAGATCGGTAAGCTTCCGGAACGTGACGGCCGGTGCCTCAATCGTCACCGTGAGCTGTTCCACGTTGGACGACCTTCGCACGGTCAGGCGAGCGTTCCGCGGCTTGCCATCGACGGAAATCACGAAAGGACCAGTCCCTCCCGGAGCATTGGCCGCAAGGCCAACGAGCGTCTTGAGGGCCGAGCCGATGCTCTCGCCAACGGCCCGACTTGATGTTGGCGCCTCGATCCAGGACTCCTTGTGTTTTCGGCTCTTTGGGGGCTTCCGCACCCGCGGCTTGCTCCACACGCCGTCCACTTCCTGCCGAATGGCCACTTCCTCGCTGGTTTCGATGACGAGCGTCGTGACTCTGGCCACGACGGCGACAAGGAGAATCTTTCGCGCCTCTTCGAGCCCCGGCATCGCGGTGGCCGCCTCAGCGCGGGCTTCATTCTCGGCAGCATCTCGCCCACCTGTGGCGACGAGCTTCACGTCCGGGAGGACATCGGCCTCATCCATCGGTTCGCCAATGTCGACCCCGAAGTACCCAAAAACTTCGGCCACCAACCGTCGGGCATGACCGAAATTGAGAATCTGTTCATTCACAGCCACCTTCGGATTGCGGTACGCCGTGTAGATCCCCACTGGCACAAGCCATGCCAGGACCATGAGCACGAGGCCAACGGCCGACCACGGAATCCACCAGGCGAGCAGTGCGACCAGCGGCAGCGGCATCCCGCAGACAGTGCCCCAGAACGCCGGAGCGATCGCTCGCTTCGTGGCATCGCGGCCAATCCAGTCCACCGTGCCGACCCATGCCAGGATAATGAGCCACCAGAGCACGACCGGAATAATCGCCATGCCACCGCCCGTGCCCCGCCAGGTCTCTGGAAGGGGTGTGACCTCGGCGGGCCAATCGGCCGCGAGCGCAGCGGATGAGGCCAAGATCAGGCCGCCAACGCCGGCGGCGAGCAAACGTCGCAGGCCATGCATCACGAGACTCCGATGCCCTTGAGGGCCATCATCAACGCTTCCCGGTTGGGCGCGATTTCCATGGCATCCTGGCGATCAACGAGACCCTGGTCGATGAGGCTTTTGAGGCTCATCGTGAAGTCTTGCATCCCGTCGCGGTGTGACTTGCGAATGTGGTCCGGAAGGGACGAATCCTGACCCTCGAGAATCAGCTTTCGGACCATCACGTCAAAAAACATGACCTCGACCACCGGCACGCGGGAGAGCCCTCGCCGCTGACCCTCAGGCCCCTGCGACTTGACGAGCTTCTGGCCCACGATCCCCTTCATGTTGTTGGCCATGGCGCTTCGCAGCGCGCTGTGCATCTCTTCCGGGAAGAGGTCGAGGATGCGTCCAATCGTCGTCGCGGCGCTTGCCGCATGGATCGTGCCGAAGACCAGGTGACCCGTCTCGGCGGCATGGATCGCCGTCATGAAGGTCTCTTCGTCACGCATTTCACCGACGAGGATGATATCAGGGTCTTCGCGGACCGCATGCTTCATGCCGATCCCAAAGTCCTTGACGTCCTGGCCAACCTCCCGCTGGTTGATCAGGCACTTTTCCTCGGTGAACACGAACTCGATCGGATCTTCGAGGGTGAGGATGTGCTTGCGGTAATTGCGGTTGATGTAGTTGAGCATCGCCGCGATCGTCGTGCTCTTGCCCGACCCAGTCACGCCCGCCAGAAGCACGAGCCCCTGGTCGTATTGGCAGAGCCTCTCGATCGTTGGCGGGAGGCAGAGGCCTTCGAAATCGGGAATCGAGTTGTTGACGCGACGGGCGACGAGGCCGAGCGAACCCTGCTGGGTGAGGATGTTGATGCGAAACCGCCAGGTGACGCCATTGACGGGCGCGACATACGCGAAGTCGCAGCCGCCATCGGCGTCGAGGATGCGCTTCCGCCGCTCGTCGAGCATCGGAAGGCACAGCCGCCGCATCTGCTCATCGTCGATCCGAGGGGCTTTGAGCGGCTGGAGCGAACCTTTGACACGAATGATCGGTGGCTGGCCGACCTTGAGATGGAGGTCGCTCCCAGCGAGAGTGACGAGCGCCTCGAAGAGCCTGTCGATCTCGAGCCTGGGCCGTGAGGTCGAGTCATTCTCAGCGGCGGGTGGTAATGAGGATTCGAGGTTGGCCATGGCGTGGGCGCGAACGAGGAGACAGGGGCGGCGTGGGGCCCGGGTTTACCGAGCGGGCGGCCGCACCGGGATGCCCCGCCGTAGGAAAAGTTCCTTGACCTCGCGGATCGTACACTGCCGGAAGTGGAAGATGCCAGCGGCTAGCACCGCATCCGCCCCTCCATGCTCGACGGCGTCTGCCATGTGCTCGGGGCTGCCTGCCCCGCCGCTTGCAACCACGGGGATTCGAACGGCCCGGCTGACGGCGGCCGTGATCTCCAGATCGTAGCCCTCCCGCGTGCCATCGCGGTCCATGCAGGTCAGCACGATCTCGCCAGCCCCGAGCGATTCCACGCGCTTGGCCCAGGCCACCGCCTCGAGGCCGGTCGGCACACGACCCCCGTTGACGAACACCTCCCACACCTCACGGCCGTCTCGGACAACCCGCTTGGGATCGATGTTCACGACGGTCGCACAACTGCCGAGCCGGTTGGCTACCGCGGAGACGAGCTCGGGAGTGCGGACGGCCGAAGAGTTGATGCTCACCTTCTCAGCGCCCGCCTGAACGAGACGCGATGCGTCGTCGAGCGTGCGGATGCCGCCACCGACGGTGAAGGGCATGAAGACCGTCTCGGATACCCGACGTACCACGTCGAGCATGATGTTCCGCTCTTCGTGGCTGGCCGTGATATCGAGGAACAGCAGCTCGTCGGCCCCCTCGGCCTCGTACCGGGCCGCCACCGCAACGGGATCGCCTGCGTCAACTAAGTCGAGAAACTTCGTTCCTTTGACGACGCGTCCCTTTTCAACGTCCAGGCATGGAATGATGCGGGTGGCGAGCATAGGGGGTTTCAGTTCACCCGGCCCTCGTCGGGGCTCGAGGCCGTGGCGTAGCGCCGTCGTGGAATGCGACCCGCGAGGAAAGCGTTTCGACCGGCGGAGCAGGCATCCCGCATCGCGACGGCCATCCGCAGCGGGTCGCGGGCCTGGGCGATGGCTGTGTTCAAGAGCACGCCATCCACACCAAGCTCCATCGCCTCGGCCACGTCACTGGCGGTGCCCACACCGGCATCCACGATCACGGGGTACTCCGGGTCGCCATCTTTGAGGTACTCAAGGCAGATCCGAATGGCATTGGCATTGAGGATGCCTTGGCCCGAGCCGATCGGGCTCCCCGCAGGCATGACACTCGCGGCGCCGAGGTCCTTGAGGCGGCGAGCAATGACAGGGTCGTCACTGGTATAGACCAACACTCGAAAGCCGTCGGCGACGAGCCGCTCGGTGGCTTCGAGCGTACCGACCGGGTCAGGCAGCAGCGTGCGAGTGTCACCCAACACCTCGAGCTTCACCCAGTCGGCGGCCGTGCTTCCCAGGTCGCGGAGCAGTTCACGACCGAGCTTCGCCACCCGCACGGCGTCGTCGGCCGAAAAGCAGCCGGCGGTGTTGGGCAAGAGCGTGTACCGCTGCGGGTCGAGATGATCGAGGATGTTCTCACCAGCCGCGTTGACGAGTCGCTCGCGGCGGACCGCAACCGTGACGCAGTCGGTGCCAGAGGCAGCGAGGCATCGGGCCATTTCGGCGTACGTCGAATACTTGCCGGTGCCAACAATCAGGCGGCTCGTGAGCGTGACCCCGCCCACGACGAGCGGAGTGTCAGCCTCCTGGGGAAGCAATGGCTCGGCGACGGCTGACGGTTCCACGTTCATCCACCCCCCACGAAGGTCACGATCTCGATCCGCTCGCCTCCAACCAGGCGGCATTCGGCGAACCGTCCACGAGGGATCACCTCGCCATCGAGCTCAACCGCCACCGGTCGGTCAGCCAGGCCTGCCTGCTCGAGCACCGCCGTGATGGTTGCCGGGCTCGGCAGCGGGCGCGACTGACCGTTGACGGTGATAGGCCGGCAGGCTTCGGCCGACGTCCCACTCACGGTGCGACCCCACCGCGTGGCCTCGCCACATCGAGTGCCTGGAGCTCAACGACGCTGGTGTTGGCTCGTCCACTCGTCTGCTGGTTCGCCCACGGAATGCCATAGGCGACGCTCACGCCGGTGGACGCATCGGTCACATAGATCACCGACTGGGCCATCCGGTTTCCAGCGCCTCCTTGGAACGACATGAGGCCAGGCACCATGAGGAACCGCGGTGCCTTCACCTGGCCCGGCTTGAACCCGAGATCTTTGAGGACGTTGGAGCGGTACGCCGTGGTGAACTTGGCCGAGTTTTGATTGAGCACCCCACCGGTCAGATCGCCTGTCTCGAAGTCGAGGAGAAAAAATCCATCCGTGCCGCCATCGATGGACGCCGTGCAGACGGCAAACGAGTCATCACCCATCGACGACAGAGCCTGTGCCACGGGATGGCCACCGAGCCCCATGCCACTATGGGTCACGAGCGTGCCAGCCGCGAAGGCACAGGCGAGGGCCACGAGCCCACAGACGGCAGTCGCAATCTTCGAAATCATGGCTTCGGAACTCCAGGAATCGTGTGAGGAAATGGAAAGCGGAGCGGGATGCATCACCACCTATTCAGTGGACTCGATGCCGGGGCCGTCGTACAGACTAGGAATCCCCGGGCTTTTCCTGCGGGGCCTTCGCCTCGGAGGGAGGCTTCTCGTGGGTGTCTGGCTTTTCCTCGGCCGGCGGATCCGGCGGCGGGGGTGGTGG
>CAYZHH010000170.1:0-8035 GCA_964478275.1 uncultured Candidatus Kuenenia sp. | reverse complement strand
CCACATGCACCAGTCTTTTGAAGACGCCAAGCTGGTGGGCCACGAAGGCAAGCCCGAGAGCTACTACTTCCCGCCGCAGTACAACAACTGCGACAACCATTTTCCGTACACCTTCATGGGGCTGGAGCCGGGCACCACGAAGGAAGACGTCCGCCGCTGCCTCGAGAACTGGAACCGCGGCGACAATGGCATCATCGATCTGGCCAAGGCCTACCGCCTGGAGAGGGGCACCGGCTGGCTGATCCCGCCGGGCGTGCTGCATGCTCCGGGATCGCTGCTCACCTACGAGCCGCAGTGGGGCAGCGACGTCTTTGCAATGTTCCAATCGCTCGTCGAAGGGCGGGCGGTGCCGTGGAGCCTGCTCGTCAAAGACATGCCCAAGGAAAAGCACCACGATCTCGACTTCATCATCGGCCAGCTCGACTGGGAGAAGAACGTTGACACGCACTACAAAGAGAGCAATTTTCTGAAGCCGATCGTGGACGAGAAGCGAAGCACTCCGGGGGCGACCGACCGCTGGATCGTCTACGGCCGCATCGACGGCCGGCAGCTCTTCAGTGCCAAGGAGCTCACGCTCGAGCCGGGCGCGAAGATCACGATCAATGACTCAGGCGCCAGCGGCTGGATCACGGTGCAAGGCGAAGGCAAGGTGGGCGCTCACGACGTCGCCACGCCCACGCTTATTCGGTTTGGCCAAATGACCGCCGACGAGCTCTTCATTTCGGCCGAGGCCGCCAAGGCTGGCTATGTGGTGGAGAACACAGGCCCCGGCCCGCTTGTCGCGCTTCGCTACTTCGGCCCCGACGTCCACGACGACCTCCCCCTCCACGGAAAGCGGGCATGAACACCTTCCCGAAACTCCACAACGCCATGTGGCCCGGCCTCGTTGGCAAGGGCACCGACGCCGGCCAGGAGCCGCCGATCTCGCTCGATCGCATGCTCGAGCTGACGGCCGCGGCCGAAGTGAACGGCCAGAAGTTTGACGGCATCGACTACTTTTTGTTTCTGCCGCATACGAACCCTGAGGCCACCGACGCCGAGCTGTCGGCCATCGCCGACACAATCGCCTCCCACGGTTTTTCGGTCGGGTCGCTCGTGGCCCCGGTCTGGCCGGGCACGGTGGGTGATTCCGCGATGGGCGACGCGGAAGCCCGCGGGAAGTTCCTCTCGGCTGTGAAGATGGCCTGTCGTATCGCGGGCATCTTCGAGAAGCACGGTGTGCGGAAGTATGGCGTGATCCGCATCGACTCGGCGGAGTTTGGCGTGGCGAAGTGGCGGGAGGATCCGCAGGTCAGCACGGCGAAGATCGCGGCGACCTTCCGCGAGGCCGCGAAGATCGCCCAGGATCATGGCCAGCGGCTGGCCGCCGAAGGGGAGATTTGCTGGGCGGGGATGCATTCCTGGAAGGACATGCTCGACCTGCTCGAAGAGGTCGGCATGCCCGACGTGCTCGGCTTCCAGGCCGACCTCGCCCACACCTATCTCTATCTCCTGGGCTACAACGCCCCCGAGCATGCCCTCGTGAAGCCCGGCTACACCGAAGCCGAGTTCTGGCCCGCGTATGAAGAGATGGTCTCAAAGCTGCGGCCTTGGACAATCGATTTCCATGTGGCCCAGAACGATGGGGAGGTCCACGGGGCTGGGGCCCATGACAAAACCGGAAAGCACTGCCCGGCGGATGATCCCAATGGCAAGCTCGACATCGTGAAGTGCTCGGGGCTCTGGCTCGAAGGAGCGGCCGACCGTGGCATGCAGCACATCTGCTGGGACGGCTGCATGTTCCCCAACGCCATGCTCGAGAATCCAAAAACCTGGAACACCATCCTCGAAACCATGATCGCGGTCCGCGACGCCCACGGCTGGAAGGAAGAGAAGTGACAGCCCACCGTCGGCCCACTCCGAAATACTCTGATCACCTGACTCCTTGAAGGATCTCACTCAATGGCAAAACCGCTTCGCATCGGCATGATCGGCTACGGCTTCATGGGCCGCGCCCACTCCAACGGCTACAACCGCGTCAAGGATTTTTTTGATCTGGAGTATCTGCCGGTGCTCCAGGCCGTCGCCGCTCGCGATCTGGAGAAAGCCAAAGCGTTTGCTGATCGCTGGGGGTATCAGCGGGTCGAGACCGACTGGCGGAAGCTCGTCGCCTCCGACGACATCGACGCGGTCGATATCTGCACGCCCAACAATCTTCATGCGGAGATCGCGATCGAGGCGGCGAAGCATGGCAAGGCGATCCTGTGCGAGAAGCCGCTGTCGATGGACACGGCCGAGGGCGAGCGGATGTGCGCGGCGGTTGAGAAGGCGGGCGTGCCCAATACCGTCTGGTACAACTACCGCCGCATTCCGGCCGTGACGTTCGCCAAGCAGCTCATCGATTCAGGCCGGCTTGGCCGCGTGTTCCACTACCGGGCCGAGTTCCTCCAGGACTGGACGATCAACGCCGATCTGCCGCAAGGCGGTGCCGCCCTCTGGCGGCTCGATGCGGCGGCGGCGGGTAGTGGTGTGACGGGCGACCTGCTCGCCCATTGCATCGACACGGCCATCTGGCTCAACGGATCGGTGAAGGACGTCACGGCCATGACCGAGACGTTCGTGAAAGAACGAAAACATCAACTCACCGGCAAGATGGAGCCTGTGAGCATCGACGATGCCTGCTCGTTTCTCTGCCATTTTGAGAATGGCTCGCTCGGGCTCTTCGAAAGCACGCGGTATGCCCGCGGCCACAAGGCGCTCTACACGTTTGAGATCAACGGCGAAAACATGAGCCTCAAGTGGGATCTCCATGATCTCCACCGGCTCCAGGTGTTTGATTACAAAGACGCCGGGCCGGAGCGCGGCTGGAAGAGCATCCATGTGAGCGACGGCGACCATCCCTACATGGGCAAGTGGTGGGTGCCGGGGCTCGCGATCGGCTATGAGCATTCGTTCGTGCATCAGGTGGCGGATTTCCTCGAGGCCTATGCCAAGAAGCAGCCCTGCCATCCGACCTTCCGCGACGCGCTCGAAACCCAAAAAATCTGCGACGCGGTGCTGAAAAGCGCGAAGACGCATCAGTGGGCCACGGTGGGCTAAACTGTCGGCGGGGTTTTGGGCCGTCCCTGTCCTTGCCTGGACACGGAAACTTTTTCTTACCACGAGGTGCCGTATGCGATGGGTCGTAGCACAGTCCGTGATGATTGCTCTGGTGATGACTGCCGCTCAGGCGGGTGATTTGGAGACGCTCCAAGGCACGTGGAAGCTCTCCGCGTGGCAAGCGGACGGAAAGCAGCTCTCGGAAGAGCATGTCGAGGGTGGGAAGCTCGTTCTTGATGGCGACCATTTCACCGTCACGCTCCCTGGCAAAGCGACATCCACGGGCACGCAGAAGCTGGACCCGACAAAGCAACCCAAGACAATCGACATCACCGAGGAAGGCGGCCCGAACAAGGGCAAGACCTGCCTGGGTGTCTACGAGATCGATGGGGATGAGTTTCGGGTTGTGTTCGCTCCATCCGGCAAGCCTCGGCCGACGGCATTCGCCACGGCGCCCGAGAGCGGCCAGTGGCTTCACGTGTGGACTCGCGTCAAGGAGTAGGCGGCTGACGCACCGGCGGACAATGGCCAAGGACGGCCTTGTCTAACTGTCCGTGGAAAAAGCCATCCATGGTTTTCCACGGTCTGCTAAGGCGTGTGCGTAGCCCGATGCATCCGACGCGTGCTGGGGATCGATCCGTGATACGCCGCGTCGCTGCCGCCGTCGTGATTGTGGCGGCGGTGACGGGTTTCGTTGCGGTGCCGAGGCGGTATGTGGTCGACGGCCTCTCGATGGGGCCTGGCCTCATGCCGGGGGATGTCGTCTCGACCGGCTGGTTTTGCCGCTGGCCTCAGCTCGCGAAGCCTCGCCGGTTCGACTGCTGGACGACGACACTCCCCGACGGCTCGGTGGGCCTCAAGCGGGTGATCGGCCTGCCAGGGGATACCGTGTCGATCGCCGGTGGCGATCTGGCGATCAATGGCAATATGATCCTCAAGTCGCCGCGCGAACTCGCGCAGTCGGGCTCTGTCGTGGTAGCCGTTGAAAGCCTGGACTCGCGGGCGTGGTCATTGCCAGCGAGCCTCATTCTCGACGATGCCCCGTTTGCCCCTCATGAAAAAAGCCGGATACTGCTTCCGGTGCACGACGTCGGCTTTGCGGCTGAAGTCACCGTTGTGCCAGCAGCGGTCGCCATAGGCGCCGTGCGCGTGCAGGCCGAGGCCGGCCCGCTACTTTGATCCGCCACGTGATCTTCAGCGGGCCGCTATGGCGTGGTCGCAGGCCGACTCGATGGCCACGCCGTCGCCGTCGTCTGGCCAGTTTCAGACGCATGGGCCGCAGGCACGCGTGCCGTGTGTCTTCCGCCGGGTGCGCCAGCGGCCTGGGACGTCGCGCGCCCGTGGCCCGAGCACGTGAGTAGCGACACGAACGACGACAACCTTAGCCCATGCCTTGCCGTTGCCCTGACGGCCGCCGAGGGAGGTGCCACGCTCGACCGCGTCGTCACCTGGCGAGACATCCTCTATCGCCCGGCCGCGGACGCCATCGACCACTGGTCGCTCGGGGAACGAAAAATCTTTGTCCTCGGCGACTTCCCCTCCGTCAGCCGCGACTCCCGCCACTTCGGCCTCCTCCCGATCTCATCCCTCCGTCACCGCATTCGCTGACGAGCGCCGTGCGGGTGTCAACTGAGATCAGGTACTGGCTCGCTGGGGTACGCCTCGAGCCAGGTGGCCCGATAGTCCTCTGACAAGCCTTGCTCCGCGATCACTCGGTGGAGTCGGTCGAAGTCAATCGAGTCACGGTTCTCGCGGAGCACCATCGCCGCGTCGGCACGGTCGATGATCCTTCCGGCGAGGAGCTTGATGACCAGGAGATCATCCGGTCGCACGACCATCACCTCTCCCTCATCGCCAGGAAGCGGACGTGGCACGGCTCGGACCAACGCATCTTGCTGGAAGGCGGTCTCTGCCAACAGGACGTCGAGCTGGAAGGGCATCAGTGAACCTGGAGGCTGAAACGTGAACTGGATGATGCCCTGGGTTTCGATGACCCGGAGTGGCGGTGAGTGCCTCGGGTGAAACCCTGCCGCGGCCAGGGCAGCGACAAGGCGATCGACTTGGTCCACGGGGATCGCCACGAGCACGTCGGCGTCGCGGGTGTATCTCGCATGGTTCCACGCCGAGAGTGCCAGGCCACCGATCACTGCCTTGAGGGCGGGGATGCCGTCGAGCGCCTCCCACCCGGCACGGAGCGTAGCCAGCACGCCTTCACTCGCCATCGTGTACCTGTGGCCGACGGCCCTTGAGCATGCGGATCTTCGCCGGCGTGCTCTCGGCGGACCGCCGTTCGAGCCACTCGGCAACTGCCTGCTGAACTTCCGCTTCGGTCGCGTAGCGACGGCGAAACCCGTCGTAGATGAAACGGTCCCCCTCATCGACCATGCGGGCCCAGAGGAGGATGCGGTCAGCGGGGCTCAGATGCGCGATGCTCGGTGGAGCAAACTCTGGCGCGGGGATGAGTTGCGACCTGGACATTCCGTGAGCATACATCGCATGATCGCGGCCCCCGAAAAGGCCAGGCATTATCGGCACTGCGCCGTCATCCAAGGCCGCTCTTCCCGATCCCCGGAGGCTCCTTCGTCGGCGGTGTACTGTCGAATGCAGTGCGGCGGGCTCGCGAAAGAGGGCGACATTGAGCCCCAGCAGAACACCACGCACGACGGTGGTCCGATGCTGAGCAAGGTCGGTGACCCATTTCTTGCGGTGGGGCCAAGGGCGGGCCTAGCATGCCCCGGGGGCATCGTCAGGGGGAATGAGGACTGGAGGCTGCTATGACACTGCGCGAATCGTTCTCATTGCTCTCCCGAAAACGGTCTTCCCGGCACCAGCGTCGCCGTGGCAGCCTCGCCTGTGAGCGGCTCGAACAACGGGCCATGCTTGCGAGCCTCCCGTTTACGCTCACGAACCAGACCGGCGCAAACGTGCAGTTTGCCCTCTACGGGCTCGACAACGCCACGGGCCAGTGGGCGTACTTCCAGCGGGATTCCGGCACGGGCAACTCGTTCTCTGGTCGATTGGCTCCGGTTCAAGATCTCGGTGCTGGCCGTGCGCTGCCGTCCTACGGCTTCAGTGGAACAACGGCGACGCTGACCCTGCCTGACACCTCGAGCGGGCTGTCATCGGCGACCATCGTGATGACCGTGGGCACTATCGGGCCAAGTATCACGGTCTCGTCGAATTTTACTGTGCCACGCCCCGCGCCCAGTAATCCGACCCTCGTGAATGCAACGACGAATCCGTATTACGACTTCATCGAGTTCACCTACGACGCCGGTGACAACCTCTATATCAACACCACGCAGGTCGATCAGTTCGGGTTCCCCATCACGCTCACTGCTGCGCCAACGCCGGCACACGGAGCGCCGGTGGGCGTCACGCCGGGCGTCTCGAGAGACGCCATCTTCCAAGCCTTCTCCACGTTCCTGAGCCAGAGCACCGATCCGGCCGCCAAGGATTACCGGCCCCTGCTGCAATCTGCCGCCTCGGGCAGCCCGTATCGGATCATCGCGCCGGGGCAATACCTGGCCATGCCTGGCAAAGCGACTGACCCGCTTGCCACGTACTTCGACTCCGCCATCCAAAGCTTTTTCACTGCGCCGCCGCCGCTCACGCTCGTCGCAAGTGGCTCCACGTTCGTCGGTATCGCCACCACGCACAACCCCGTCGCAAGCCGGGATGTGATCAACGGCGTGCCGCACACCAACCCTGCCGACAATCGCAGCTTTCGGGTGATTGATTTTGTCGGCACCAGCGGGGCCTTCGCCGGTGAGCATTTTTATGTGTACAGCCCAAGCAATCCGCCCTCGTGGGTGAGCGTCCCGTCCGCGGGCGAGCAGGTGTTTGCGAACAACGGCGTCTTCGCCGACAACGCCGCGCGGGCAACCGGCATCCGGTCCGACATCCTCGGCAACCTCGAGAACCAGGTCGTCTCGGCTCTCACCCGCGGCGTCGCGAGCGTCCCACGACCGTCGCGCTACGTCACCACAACCGACTTCTGGTCTGATCCCACGCAGGCCTTTCCAGCCGGCCAGAAGGCAAACCTCTATGCGAAGTTCCTGCACACGGGCAAGGTCAACGGCACCGACATTTTTCTGGGCGGACGGGTCTACGCGTTTCCGTACTCCGACCAGGGCGATCAGGCCTCGTATTTCACCGTCAGCAAGCCGACGTCGGTATCGGTGACGCTTGGAGCATGGGCCGCGACACCGCCAGCGTCCGGGGTGAGCTTCGCGGTGATCGGCGACTTCGGCACCGGTTCGACCGCCGAAGGCCAGGTCGCAAGCCGCGTCAAGAGCTGGCAGCCAGACTTCATCGTCACGACCGGTGATAACAACTACGGCTCAGGTGCTGCCGACACCATCGACAAGAACATTGGCCAGTTCTATCACGAGTTCATCGGATCCTATACCGGCAGCTACGGGGCTGGTTCGCCGACGAACCGGTTCTTCCCGAGCCTCGGCAACCACGACTGGGGTACCGCAGGAGCCAAACCCTACCTCGACTACTTCACGCTGCCGGGCAACGAGCGGTATTACAACTTCACGAAGGGCCCGGTCGAGTTTTTCGTGCTTGATAGCGACAGCAACGAGCCGGATGGGATTTCGCCAACGTCGGTTCAGGGCCAGTGGCTCAAGCAGACGATGGCGGCTTCGACGGCTGCCTGGCAAGTCGTTTCATTCCACCACGCGGCCTATTCGTCAGGCAGTCACGGCTCCGACACGGACATGCAATGGCCGTTCGAGCAGTGGGGCGCCGACGCGGTGCTCACAGGCCACGACCACACCTACGAACGGCTCCGTATCGGAAACATCCCGTATTTTGTCAACGGCCTCGGTGGCGGGAGCAAATACTCGTTCGGTTCGCCGGTGCCGGGGAGCCAGGTGCGCTATAACGGCGACGCCGGCGCCATGCTCGTCACGGGCGACAGCCAGCAGTTGACGTTCAAGTTCATCAC
>CAYZHH010000169.1:4437-8049 GCA_964478275.1 uncultured Candidatus Kuenenia sp. | reverse complement strand
GCGTCAGGCCCCTTGATCGCGGCGGGTAGGGTGACGGTGCCGGTCTGACCATCAGCAGCTGGCGGACTGAACGAGGCCCCTGTCCAGTGACGGCCGCGCCAGTTGTCGGTTCGGGTCAGTGCCCGTTCCCAGCGGTCCCGCGTCTCTTCCAGTTCGCGAATAGACGGTCTGTCTGCAACCTTGACGAGGTAGGCGGGCCCCTCTTTGTCGGCCGAAGGTTGCTTCGCGTCGCGGACGAACGCGATTTTTTCTTGCAGCGTCCGTGCAGCCTGGGCCCACCGCCATTCGTGGTGAAGGAGGATGGCCGAAAAGTAGAAAAACGTCGGGATCGTGAGCGTCACGAGAAATGTGGCGACGACGGAGACGATGCTCCATCGCTTATGGCCCATTCCGAAGGCCACGAGCGTAAACACCACGAACAGAAAGAGGGCCGCAACGATTGCGATGTCTGCGTATGACATGCTCGGCAGCCTGCTGGCCCGGTGACTCCGGGGGTGGTGCATCCCTTCCGACCGGAACAACCGAAGTATAGCCCCGGCTGAGGACCCTTCCCCCTCCTCGTTTCGTTCCTGCGGCACTCCGATCTTGAGCCGGCTCCGCCTGGGCGTTGCAGCCGGGCAACAGCGCGGGCCGGCGCGTCGCTTTGGGGCGACAGTGCCGTATCGGTTGACTCTGCCTCCCCCCAACGGTTTTGGCCGTGTTTTGCGGCCCTGAACGACCAACGCGGCCCGGACAACCCCCGTCTGGCACCGGATCTGCTCTCGAAAGGGCTGGCGTCCACTCGTCAGCCCCTCTTCAGGATCAGGATCACCCATGCCATCCACCCCTTTGGCCCCGCCTCGACGACGCTCCGCCACCATCCGTCGTAGTGCAGCCGTCATCGACGATCCGATCCGGCTCTACCTGCTCCAGATGGGTGGCATTCCGCTGCTCAATCGTGAAACCGAAGTAGCGAGTGCCCGCGAGATCGAGCGGTGGCGGCGGCACTTCCGCAACACGCTGCTCGCCAACGACCTCGTGCTCGCAGGGGCTGTCCAGCTCCTCAAGCGGGTCCAGGCTGGAACGCTCCGGCTCGATCGCACCATCGAGGTGTCCGTGACGAACACGTCGGAGAAGAAACGGCTCCTCCGTCGGCTTGGCCCCAACCTCGCAACGCTCGACCGGATCGAGCAGGAGAAGCAACGGCTGTTTCGGATCGCCATGTCGAGCGGCATCCCGCTGAGCCGGCGCCGCGACGCCTGGCGGCAGCTTGTGCGGCAGCGAAGCAAGGCCGTGCGGCTTGTTGAAGAGATGCACCTTCGCATCCAGCGGCTCTATCCGCTCCTCCAGCAGCTCCGCGATGCGTGGGGGCGGCATCAGTCGTTTGCCAGGCAACTCAACGAGACCCGCGACCGGCCGCGTGCGGCCGAGCTTGCCGCCAAGCAGCGGCAGATTCTGCTCGCGACGCGGGAGAGCCGGCGAACGCTCGAGCGACGGCTCGCCAGGCTCGATGACTTCCAGCACCGCTACGACGCGGCCAAAAGGGATCTCGCGGCCGGTAACCTCCGGCTGGTGATCTCGATCGCGAAGCGGTACCGCAACCGCGGCATGTCCTTCCTTGACCTCATCCAGGAGGGCAATTCGGGACTCATGCGGGCCGTGGACAAATTCGAGCATGCCCGTGGGTTCAAGTTTTCTACCTACGCCACCTGGTGGATTCGCCAGGCGATCACGAGGGCCATTGCCGACCAGAGCCGCACCATTCGAGTGCCGGTCCACATGGCCGACACGATGAACAAGCTCCGGAACCTGACGCGGACCTTCCTTCAGGCGAACGGCCGCGAGCCGACGGTGGAAGAGGTCGCGGGGATGGCCGGCCTCACGGTCGAGGAAGCCGCGTGTGTATCGCGGATGTCCAGGCAATGCGTGTCGCTCGATCAACCTCTCGGCGATGGCGACGAGGGCACCGTGGGCGAATTCGTGAGTGACCGTCGGGAAGAGGATCCCCTTCGCGACATCAACCGCCAGGCACTCCGATCATCCATCGGCCGCGCCCTCGAGGGGCTCTCCTACCGCGAGCGAGAAATCATTCGCCTGCGGTTTGGCCTCGCCGACGGGTGCGCCTACACGCTCGAGGAGGTTGGCTCGATCTTTCAAGTCACCCGCGAGCGGGTCCGACAGATCGAGGCCAAAGCCGTGGAAAAACTTCGCGAGCCAGGCGGTGGCGTCGACCTCGCGAGTTTCGTGCCGGAAGGGATCGCGGAGCAGTGGCGGGACGCACCCGTGCATGACCTCGAGCCGGTCGGTGCGAGCTGAGCGGGTCGGAGGTGGCAGGAGCAGTGTTGCGGGCGTGATCCACTCGCTGCTTGATGGATGTGTGCTCGCTGGCCTCGGGCGTCGTCGCCATGTCTGGCTGCCAGGGGATTGAGATCCTTCAAGCTGGACATGTCCCCGTTTCCTACCCCCGGCTTGCTTCGTCCTCTCACCAGAGAGTTTTCAGACAGATCCCAGTGCGCATGAATATCGGCTGCGAAAGCTGGGGGCGTCATTCGTGCAAGCTGAAGGGCTCGGGATTCTTGGAAGCGTTCCCCTCGCGTATCTCAGCCGCTTCTCGCTCCCTTCGCTCGCGGTCCTCGCGCTCCTTCCGTCGCATCTTGCCAAGCTCTATTAGGTCGCTCGCCTGGCCCCATCGTTCTCTGTCGGCCTGTGCTTCGGCCATCGACAACCCCATGCCTTCGAGCCTCTCGACCAATTCTTCAAACGCCTTCATTTTTTCCGGCGAAGCGTCGCGAAGTTGGCCGATGCCGCGCCGCTTTTGGTCAAGACTCCCGCACAGTTGGTGGGTGATTCTCGACACGCCATCCCCTTCATAAGCGGTGGGGTCGGCTCCAAGATCGATCAGAAGCAAGCACAAGTCGTATCGGCCAAAATGCCCCTCGGCGGTCACGAGGGGAGAAGCAAAGACACCTTCCGGACGGTTGAGGTTGGCACCCAGCTCGGCAAGTCGTGTAATCCGCTCTTTCTTGTCAGCCGCACCTGACGTGATGACGAAGTACACAGGCGTCTTGCCGGCAAAGCCGCGGAGATTGCTCGGCAGGTTCGGGTCGCCATCATGCTCGAATACGGGCCAGAAGTGTCCAAAGGCGCTTCGGCTGGCCATGTGCGTGACCGAGTCTCCTGGTTGAAAAGCCCGCGGATCGCCGAAATCGCTCTCCGTGTAGACGTTGGGGTTCGCCCCAGCCTCCAGCAACAGCCGAAACCGCTCCGGCTTGTTATCGACGAACGCCCAGAGCAGCGGCGTCATCACGCCCTTTCCCTTGGCGTTTACATCCGCGCCGGCAGCGATGGCCTTCTTCATGCCATCGAGATCGTTGGCAGCAATCGCGTCGCATAGGTCGATCACCTTCGCGTCTGCAAAAAATCGACTGCCTTCCAGCCGTGCTTCTCGTGCCACGACTGCCCGCCGACCAGGCGGTCGCATCCGCTCGCGATGAAGACGCAAACCGGAATCCACAGGATTCGCGAAGCCCACCATGGGCCCCTGTGGAAGTCAAAAACGCGGAGGGTCATAACCCAGGGTATCCCGTGTTGGTGTGCCGTCGAAGGGGCAAATCGCTCCCGTCCCTCTTTTCC
>CAYZHH010000169.1:0-4337 GCA_964478275.1 uncultured Candidatus Kuenenia sp. | reverse complement strand
GTATCCCGTGTTGGTGTGCCGTCGAAGGGGCAAATCGCTCCCGTCCCTCTTTTCCCGCTCGATGCTCTGCCCGCCGGAGCCGTTTAGGCTCCCTTGGCTTCGTCGAGGACCTGCTGCAGCTTGGCCTTGGACTGCACACCCATCATTTGCTGCACGAGTCGCCCGCCGCTGAAGATCATGATCGCGGGGATGCTGGCCACGTTGTAGTTCATGGCGAGCTGCTGGTTTTGGTCCACGTTCACCTTCCCGATCTTGAACGTGCCAGCATTCTCGACCGAGAGCTCCTCGATCACAGGGCCGATCATGCGGCACGGGCCACACCACGGAGCCCAGAAATCGACGAGCACGGGCACGTCCGACTGCAGAACCTCGGACTGAAAGTTGGCGTCGGTGAACTCGAGGGCATTTCCCATGATTCTGCAAAACTCCTGTCGATTTCGGTGGGCTGCGTGTCGCGATACGCTTGTCGTTGCCGTCGGCACCGCCGTGGTGCCGATCGGGAGGGTAGGAAGTATATCCGCGCCGGCCATTGGCTGGCGACACTCGAACGCCAACCGCGAGGAAGCGAGGATTCGATGGTCGATCACTCTGGGAATCCACGGTGCGAACCCCAATGCTGGCGGGTGGAGCGAGACCCGCATGGGGAGTGCCGCGGGGGCGTGGTGCCGCTGGGCTGGAGCCCAGACGCCGCGGCTGGCTTGGACGCAGTGATCCGCGTCGAGGCGGCCGGCTTCAACTACAAAGATGCCCTGTGCTGCGCCTGCCACGCGGGGGTGATGCGGTGTTCGCCGATCGTGCCAGGCGTCGATGCGGCCGGGACGTTGCTCGGGCCGGCGGCCGGGCTCCGCGCCGGGGCTGCCGTCGTGGTGACCGGTCACGGCATCGGCGAGCGGCAGGACGGGAGCTTTGCCACGTATCTACGCGTGCCCCCCTCGGCCATCCTGTCGCGCCCTGACGGCCTCTCGGCGGCGGATGCGATGGCGCTCGGCACGGCGGGGCTCACGGCGGTCTTGGCCTGCGATCGCCTCGATGAGCTTGTGGATCCACGGCACGCGCGGCCCGACGAGGAGTGGCTCGTTACCGGTGCGAGCGGTGGCGTGGGCATGATCACCGTGGCCCTGCTCGCGGCAGCAGGAAAACGAGTTGTGGCATGCAGCCGTAAACCGGCGGCGGCTGGCCCGCTCCAGGCGCTCGGTGCGGCGCTGGTGGCATCGCCTTCGGAGATCATCGACCCGACCCCAAGATCGCTGGCGAGCGGCCGGTGGGCCGGTGTCGTCGACACGGTCGGCGGATCGCTGCTCGCCGATGTTCTCCGTTCGGTGCGGATCGGCGGCGCCGTGGCGGCAGTCGGGATGGCCGGTGGGGCCGATCTGGTCACGACGGTGCATCCCTTCATTCTTCGCGGCGTGACCCTTGCGGGGATCGATATCGCCGTCCAGCCAACTCAAGAAAACCGGCGGCGGCTCTGGGAGCGGCTCGCGCTGTTCTGGCCGCGCATCGCAAGCCGGCTCCCTGTGACGAGGATCGGCCTCGATGGCATCGGCGACTACGCCCGGCGGATGCTGGCGGGAGAAACAACTGGCCGCGGCGTTGTGATCCCATGACTCAGCGGCATGTCATCAATCTGTCTACGGCCTGGGAACCTCCGGGAGACGGGTCGCGGGCGTGGGTCCGGCGATTTGGCCTGCCGTCCGGGGTTGCATCGGGAGATCGGGTGTGGCTCGTGCATGAAGGCGGCCGCGGTGCCTCGATTGTCCTCAATGGTGTGCATCTGGCTGGCCTCGACGCCCGTCACGATGTGACCGCATTCCTCCGCGCTCGCAATGAGCTCATGCTGACGCCGGCCGATGGCGAGGCTGACGAAGCACCTGCTTCCAGCGAGGCGAGGCCCCCTCCCCTTTCGCATGGCCGGCGACCGCTGGACGTGTGTCATGGGCGATTGCATCTGGAAATCGAACACGTCCTTCCTTGACTCGCCGCCCTTCCGACCGCTAGGAAGTCTCTCCGAGAGCGAGCCACCACATCGGGGAACCACGAGCTATGTCAGTCATCAGAGTTGGAAGCAGCGGAACGTATGCCGAGGGCTGGGACGCCATCTTTGGCGGGTCCACCAAGCGCGGCAGTGCATCGACGTCCAAGAAGAAGTCGGCCGCAGGGACGACCAAGGCGAAGGCGACGAAGAGTGCCGGCAGCCGCCGCAAGCCGACTGTGAAGGCCGGCAAGCGGAAGTAGGCGTCAGCCGCCGAGCTCTTTCGCGCGGGCGGAGGCGGCGACCACAGCGGCGGCCAGGGCCTCGCGCACGCCGCGGGCATCGAGTACCGCGAGACCCGCGAGGGTCGTGCCACCAGGGCTCGACACGCGGTCGCGTATGACAGCGGGCTCCTCGCCCGTCTGGTCGAGCAGTTCGCCCGTGCCCACAAGCGTTTGCACCGCAAGCCCGAGAGCCAGCGGCCTTGGCAGCCCGGCCTGCACTCCCCCATCGGTGAGCGCCTCGACGACAAGCGCCAGAAAGCCTGGCCCCGATCCTGAAAGACCAGTCACCGCGTTCATGAGTGATTCATCGGCCTCATGCACCGCGCCGACGGCGCCAAGCAACTGCGTGACACGGGCAGCGACGTCAGGCGGCACTTCGGGCGAGCCACAGAGCACCGACACGCCACGTCCCACAAGGCATGGTGTGTTTGGCATCACACGGATCACGCGGGAGGTTCCGGATCGTGTGGCGAGCGTCGCAATCGAGATGCCGGCCAGGATCGACACGAGCGTTCGGCCAGGCATGACCGCAGCGATGGCGCCGCAGGCCTCGGTTACCTGCTGCGGCTTCACGGCCAAAAGCACGATGTCTGCGGTCGCCGCCGCCTCATCGGGCGTGGCCACAAAACGCACGCCTGGCACCCGCGCGGCGAGCGCCTCCCGCGCGGCTTCCGCCGGGTCGTAGACCACGATCCGCGTCGCTTCCACCAGGCCGGCCGCCACAAAACCCTGGGCGAGGGCCGACGCCATGCGGCCGCCACCGATCATCGCGATATCGCCGGTGGCTCGCGAAACATGGGAAGCGTCAGAAGGGTGTGCGTTGCAGCTTTCGGGCATGGGCGGCAGTATAGGCATCCTTTCGACCGGGCGCACGGAGCCATCTGCCAATGATGAAGATCTATACGAAGACGGGCGACCAGGGGGAGACAGGCCTCTTCGGTGGCCCGCGGGTGTCTAAGAACCATGCCCGCATCGAGGCCTTCGGGACCGTCGATGAGCTCAATAGCCACCTCGGCGTCATCCGCACGCTTGCAGCCGCTGGCCCGTTCGATGCCGATCTCCGCCGCATCCAGTCGGAGCTTTTTGATTTGGGCGCCGAGCTTGCAACGCCCGAGAGCAAGACCGAGCGGATCACGCCGGCACACGTCACCCGGCTCGAGGGGCTCATCGATCACCATGAGGCAACGCTCGAGCCGCTTGCCTGCTTCATCCTTCCCACGGGCACGCCGCTTGCGGCGGCGTTCCATGTCGCGCGGACCGTCTGCCGGCGGGCCGAGCGGCGTGTTGTCACGCTCGCCAATCAGGTTGATACGATGATCCCCGCCAATGCGATCGAATACTTGAATCGCCTGGGCGACCTCCTGTTCGTGCTCGCCCGCGCCGCCAACCGCCAGGCCGGAGTCGTGGATGACCCCTGGATTAGCTCATGACGACACCAAGCCCGACGGCAACGCTTGCCGTGCGCCCGGCGGCATCTCGGGCGGCAGTGGAAGTGGCCGATCTGCGGCGCCGAATCGCCGAACAGCATGCTGCGGGCATCGAGGCGCTCGCCACGGTGGCGCTCGCCACGGATCTCTTCGATGATGTGATCCGCGGGGTGTGGGAGGCCACGCTCGCCAATCTGTCTCCCGCCGAAACGCGGGCGGCGAGCCGCGTTGCGGTCGTGGCCCACGGAGGGTATGGCCGCCGTGAAATGCTGGCCTACTCCGACATCGATCTCATGCTGCTTCACGACGCCGCCGATCCGGCGGCCGTCGCTGCGGTGGCCGCGAGGTTCGTCCAGGATCTGTTCGACTCCGGGCTCCAGGTGGGCCAGAGCGTACGGACCGTTTCCGAAGCATGCCGTCTCGCTACCGGCGACGCCACGATCCTGAGCACGCTCTTCGAGTGTCGCACGGTGGCCGGTCCGACGACGGTGACCGAACGGCTCGCTGCGCGTCTGCGTCGGATGATCCGTCGTTCGCCACGCCGGTATGCGCGTTTGCTCATTGAGGCGCGTCAGGAGGAGGCGTTGCGTTTTGGTCAGACGGTGGCGCTCCTCGAGCCAAACGTCAAACGTTCCCCGGGCGGGCTTCGTGATATCC
>CAYZHH010000168.1:0-8067 GCA_964478275.1 uncultured Candidatus Kuenenia sp. | reverse complement strand
ATGCGGCTGGCGATCTCTCTGACCCGCACGGCACCCACCGGGTTTGCCTGTCGGCCGTGATGGGGGCCATGACCCAGCTTGCCGGCCGCGACTGGGCGAAGGACTGTGAGACGTGGCTGTACCGCGGTGCCTGGCAGGAATGGGCGCCCTACGAGATCGACATGGCGGTGCCCCTCTCGCCCGACGAAGTCGAGCGGAAGCGCATGGCGATCTTCAAGCATGAGAGCCAGAAAGATCGGGCCGTATTTCCAGGGCCCACCGACCCGCGGGAGTTCTGGCAGCGGGCCGAGGACCGCAACCGTGCCACGGCCGTGCGGTATGACAAGCTCGGCCTCCCGGAGTACGAGGCCATCGAGGGTTTTGTGTTGCACCGAGGCGCATGATGATGCGAGCTAGCATCCTTGTCGTTCTCGTCGTCATTGCGAGCACGTTGGCTCGGGCTGAAGAGCCGGCCGTGGTGGCGGAGGCGGCCGTGTTCGTGGGGAGCACTGAGGCCGGCTGGCGGGAGCTGCAATTCGACGAATTCGTCAACGCCAACGGAGATCCTGACACATGGACGGCCGGTGACGGCGTCATTCGATGCACTGGCAAGCCCGTGGGAGTGCTCAAGTCAAAAAAGGAATTCACCAACCTCGAGCTCGCGCTCGCGTGGCGGCATCTCGAGGAAGGAGGCAACTCCGGCGTGTTCCTCTGGGCACCGCCGAAGGTCTTTGAGAACCTACCGAAGGGGAAGCTGCCCGCCGGAGGGATCGAGGTGCAAATTCTCGACCACGGGTACACGGCACAGTACGAGAAATCGGGTCGGAAGGCCGACTGGTTCACGACCGATGGCGATGTGTTCTCCGTGGGCTCCTCCACGATGAAGCCTTTTCCACCGGTGTCGCCGGACGGCCGCCGCAGCTTTCCACGCGCGAAGCACTCGCGCGGCACGGCCGAATGGAATCACTATTACGTGCGGGCGATCAATGGCGAGGTTCGGCTGTGGGTCAACGGCCACGAAGTCTCGGGTGGAAACGCTTGCACGCCGTCGACGGGCCACCTCTGCCTCGAATCGGAAGGAGCGCCGATCGAGTTCCGCCACCTCCGCATCCGGGAACTGCCGTAGGCGGAACGGCCTGCGTCACGAGGGGCTGAACAGACTGAGTAGGGTTTCGTCATTGACCGACGACACCGTCATGGTCGTGGGCGATGAGGACGAGATTGCCGACGTTCCGTGGTCCGGTCGCTGATTCCCTGCCGTCTATTTTCCAACGGCGGCCGGGAAGCCAGCCTGGATGAGCTGGGGATATCCCTGCTTGAGGGGGCGGACGTCGTAACCGTGCGGAGCGAGGATCGCGGCAGCTTCGAGAGACCGGCCACCGGCGAGGCAGTGGCAATAGATGATCGTGTCTTTTTTCGGAAGGACCTGGGCGAGTCGGGTCGGATCGATGCCCTTTTCGAGCTCGCTCAGGGGAAGGAGCCTCGCTCCCGCGATGTGCCCGTCGGCCCA
The DNA here is from genome assembly GCA_964478275.1 of uncultured Candidatus Kuenenia sp. GTDB lineage: Bacteria > Planctomycetota > Planctomycetia > Pirellulales > UBA1268 > QWPN01. Next base: position 6,578 of record CAYZHH010000168.1, on the reverse strand, counting down.
TTCGTCCGCCTCGCGGACGTCGACGATCACCGCCTGGCCTGCCGCAACGGCCTGCTGCACGGCGGCAAGTGAATCCTTCGTGTGACTGGCCGCGGATGCTTGGCCAGCGGCGGCGGCCAGGATGACGGCCAGAAGCAGTCGCGCACACACGGCCGGAGACTGATTCCACGGCATCCGAGCGATGATCATCGCCATGCCGCAGGTGTCGGTGACGCCAGCGAACACGAGGCCGCAGCCCACGAATCCGGCGAGGCCCGCCCCGATGTTCTGCCAGAGGGGATCGGGGCCAAAGGCAGCGAGGGCCGCGCCTGTGGCCACGAGCGATCCCGCCGCAATCCGTACCTGTCGTTCGAGCGACATCGCCTTCTTGCCCCGCGTGATCGGCAGGCCAGCTTCCGCACAGGCCTGTGTGCCACCGTCGATGCTGACGACATTCGTGATGCCGGCGGCGATCATCTTTTCGCAGGCCATCGTGCTGCGACCACCTGAGCGGCAGATGAAATAGATCGGTTCCGCGCGGCCGGCATGGTCGGCGGCGATCTTCGACGGGTCGAGCCGATCGACCGGCACGTTGCGGGCGAAGTCGACGTGCATTTCGCCAAACTCGGCGGGTGTCCGGACGTCGATCAGGGTGACAGGCTCTCCGCGTTTTCGGAGACTGTCGAGCTCATGAGCAGGAATGGTCGTGACCATCGGGGAGGGCTCCTCGGAGGGAATGAAACGCACAAGGCGTTAGCGGCGGCGGCGACTGGTGTCACCGAATCGGTCGGAAATGCAGGTCATGATGCTGGCCAGGTGTGGCTCCACGATCGCGTAGTAGACGGTGCGTCCCTCGCGGGACGAGTCGAGGAACCCGCAGCGCTGCATGAGCCGGAGATGTTCGCTCGCCATGTGGCTCGGGATGCCGCAGGCCTCGGCGAGCTCACCGACGGTGTAGCGACCGCCGAGGAGCATCTCGACGATCCGGAGGCGGTGTGGATGGGCAAGTGTCTTGAGACATTCGGCCGCCTGGGCAAGTGCGTCGAGATCGATGAGCTTCGGCGCGGCCCGTGGTTTCACAGTGGGCCGATGGCTCGGTGAGCCCACAGTCTTCGGCGGCATGGATCGGTCTCCGTGAGGGGCCGCACGACTTGCCATGTGCCATGCGGCCTCACAGGTAAATATATCGACACATTACGACATGTCAATCACATTTTTGGGCTAGGGGTTTTCTGGTGGGCCTGGCAGGCGAGCGTCGCGCAGCGGCACCGTCAGCTGCGGGGCTGGAAGCCGAGCGCGATCCGACGCTGGTCTTTGGCCCGGCGATACTCGGTGCGCCGCGCCCTTCCCTCGGCGGTCGTGCGATCGATGCTCCGCTTGGCCCAGTTGTTGCGGGATTCTTCGGTACGCGAGCCACCCCGGCGTTGCCCCTGCGGCGTGGCCCTCGCTTGGTCGCTCCTGGCTCCGTCGCTCGCCCCGCCACCAGCATCCCCTCGGCTGGGCTCTCGCTCTTGCCGTTCGGCTTCCCATCGGGCGCGGCGAGCCTCCTCGGCCTTGATGCGCCGGTCGAGCTCGGCGGCCCGCTGGGCCGGTGGGAGAGCGAAAAACGAATTGATCTCGGCCGTGTCGCGGGCCTCGAACAGCCTCCCAAGCTCCCGGCGAGCCTGATCGCGATACTGGTCCGGCACCTGGCGAGCAACTTCCATCAGTGGTCCGAAAGAGCCGGTGTTCTCGGAGAACGGAATCTCACCCCGGGCCACCCGCGCAAACTGGGCAATCTCCGTATCCACGGCCGTCCGAACAGCCAGCACCTCTTGGGGGGTGGTGAAGAAGCCCGCACACCACGCTACCGCCAGGCCAAGAAGGCAGAGAACAATGAGGACGATGCCGAGCCTGGTGGCCAGCCGGCCTGATGCTCCTTCACCTTTGCGGGTGCGGACGAGGTCTGCGAGTGCCTGCCGACGAGCCGATACGGTAGCTGCCATGACTCAAAAACCTTTCTGGCGTGACGCGGTTGATCCGCCGGGCGACAGCATACCTTCCGCAGCGCTCGCAGGCAGTCGCCCGCGGGGTTGAACGGGGCAGCCGCCAGAAGGTTGCATGAGGTCTCTGGCCCGCGTCACACGCGGCTGAAAGCTTCATCGAGCACGGCCACGAGAAAATCGGCGTCTGTCTCGGAGAGGCACATCGGCGGCTTGATCCGCAGGACGTTGCCATAGAGCCCTCCTTTGCCGATGAGCAGACCCAGCTCGCGGCAGGTCTCAAACACCCGCGCCGCCTCCTCGCGTGCCGGCTCCTTCGTGGTCCGGTCTTTGACAAGCTCGACACCGAGCATGAGGCCGAGGCCACGGAGGTCACCGATGAGCGAGTGTTTTGCGGCGAGCGCCTCGAGCCCGGCCCGCAGGCGGCCGCCAACGCGTGCGGCGTTCGCCTGAATGCCGTCGGCTTCGATCACCTCGAGCACGGCCCGGCCCTGCGTGCAGGCTACGGGGTTACCTCCATAGGTATTGAAGTGAATTCGCTGGGCAAGCGATTGGGCGATCTCGGGCGTCGTCACGACGGCCGCGAGCGGGGCGCCGTTGCCGATGCCTTTGGCCATCGTGACGATGTCGGGGATGACGCCCTGCGTCTCAAAACCCCACCAGTGGCTGCCGGTGCGGGTGAAGCCTGCCTGCACTTCGTCGGCGATGCAGAGGCCACCGGCGGCACGGGCATGTTCGTAGGCTGCCTTGAGATACCCGTCGGGAAACACGACCGTTCCCCCAACACCCTGAATGCTCTCGGCGATGAACGCAGCGATGCGGCCTGGCGTGCCAAAGCGAACGAGGTCGGCCACATCGGCCGCATACTTCTGACCGGCTGCCGGATCGTCGTAGCCCCACGGACCACGATAGCGATCAGGGCAGAGGGCGTGATGCACACCTGCCCCCTGTGGCACGTTGAATTTCCAAGTGTGGTGGCTTGTGAGCCCCATCGAGAACATGCTGCCGCCGTGGTAACAGTTTCGCAGCGCGATCACGTCGTGGTTACCCGTATGAACCCTCGCCATGAGGATCGCCAGGTCGTTGGCCTCAGAGCCCGAGTTGGTGAAGTAACAGACCTTCAGGTTGCCCGGCATGCGGGCAGCGAGGTCGCGGGCATACTCGGCGATCGCCGGATTGAGGTAGATCGTCGTCGAGTGCTGGAGCGTTTCGTTTTGCCGATTGACCGCGGCCACGATCCGTGGATGGCAGTGGCCCACGCTCACCGTCACGATGCCGCCAAAGCCGTCGAGGTACCGCCGGCCGGTCTCGTCGTAGAGGTACTGCATGCGCCCCTCGACGATCATGAGAGGCTGCTTGTAGTACGTGAAGATGGCGGGGTTCACGTACTGCCGCCGCAGGGCGATCACTTCATCTTTCGACGGGCCGGTGTAGGGCCGCGGCGTGTGATCGCAGGCGGGTAGGGCGGGCGACGCAGTGGTCGTGGATGCCATGATGTGGCTCCTAGCGATTCGGAAACAACGGTCGAAGGATTGCGTAGAGCGTGAATCCGAGGGCGAAACCGATGAACCAGGCGTAGTGATACCCTGCGACGAGCCATCCCGGAAACATGTCGGGGGGCACGGCCTGGATGGTGACGAGAAAACCGGGCACGTTTGGGAGCACGGCGGCAATGAGGCAGCCAAAGCCGACGAGACTGAAGCCACCCGCGTATCGATAGGGGCCGTCTTGGCGGTAGAGCCCTGCGACATCCAGGTTCGTTCGACGCCAAAGAAAATAGTCGGCGATCATGATGCCGGCGATCGGGCCGAGCAGGGCGCTATAGCCGATGAGCCAAGTGAAGATGTAGCCCGTCGGGTCTTCATAGAGCTTCCAGGGGCGGATCAATATGCCGATGACGGCCGTGATCAGGCCACCGGTGCGGAAGCTCACCAGCCGCGGGCAGAGATTGGCGAAGTCGTTGGCGGGTGAGACGACGTTGGCGGCAATGTTGGTGGAGAGCGTGGCCACCGCGAGCGCGACGAGGGCGACGGCCGAGAGCCACGGAATACCGAATCGGGCGATCACCTGCACGGGATCCCAGATCGCCTCGCCGAAGATGACCACCGTGGCGCTTGTGACCACGATTCCGATGAACGAATAGAACGTCATCGTGGCGGGCAGGCCGAGCGTTTGACCGATGATTTGATCCCGCTGGGAACGGGCGAACCGCGAGAAGTCTGGGATGTTGAGCGAGAGCGTGGCCCAGTAGCCGATCATGGCCGTGAGGCCAGCGCCAAACACGGGCCAGAACTCGGCGTACGAGGTGAACTTGCTCGGCTGCGCGAAAATCGGGCCGAAGCCATCCGCCGCGTACGCCGCCCACGCGATGAGCCCCGCGCCGACGACAAGCAAGAACGGCGCGGCAAGCGCCTCGAGCCACTTGATCGATTCCATTCCCCACACGATGAACCACACGTTGGCAACCCAGAAGATCATGAAGCAGGTGAACTGCCCTGCTGAGATGCCCAGCCAGGGCAGCGGCTCACCGGCCGTTGGGTCAAACTCAAAAATGACCGCGGCGGTTGCGTAGATCGCAGCACCGCCGACCCAGGTCTGAATCCCGAACCAGCCACAGGCCACGAGGCCTCGCATGAGGGCCGGGATGTTGGAGCCGAACGTGCCAAAGGAGGCCCGCAGGAGCACGGGAAACGGGATGCCATACTTCGTGCCGGGGTGGGCATTGAGGGTCATCGGCACGAGCACGATCACATTGCCCAAGAGGATCGTGAGCGTGGCCTGCCACCAGTTCATCCCCTGCTGGATGAGCCCGCCGGCGAGCGTGTACGTGGTGATGCAGACAGCCATCCCCACCCAGAGGGCCGCGATATGCGTCCATGCCCATGTTCGCCGCTCTGGCGGCACGGGGGCCAGGTCCTCGTTCCAGAGCCGCGGGTCGGGAAGCAGGGGTTTCATCACACGAGCGCCGGGATGATTGTCGATGGTGACGAACCGATCACGAGCCGGTCAGTTAAACCAGATTGCAAAGCCGATGAACTGGCCGCCAAACGTCCGCTCCAGCCGCCGCCAGGTTTCGGGATCGGTGACGTCGCCCTCCTCCACGTAGGGCACGACGGCGGCTCCCTGCAACCAGCGGACGAGATCCATCTTTCGCGGTTCGAGGAAGACGCGGCGGAGATTGATCCCGCGGCCGGGTGCGAGCCGCCAGTGGGGGACGAGGTGGCGGCCGGCGAGAATCTCGTCGGCCTCGTCGAGAAACTCCTGCCATCCGCCGATCATCTCAGCGGTGACTCGCATGTCGGGGATCACGCACGATTGTTTTGAGTTAGGGATCCACTCGCGATCGTCGTCGGTCTCAGCCGCGATCGCCTTCCAGGACAAGCGGCTGAGGCGAATGACTGCCTCCAGGTGGCCCAGAGCCGTAGCCGTTCGGGCCGGCTCGACGACCTCGAAATGCCACTCGTGGATCGCGGCGATCGCGTCAGCAATCACACTCATGTCGCCAAGAAACTGCTGTTCGACGCTGGGGCGGAACATGCCCTCCGGCAGTTCCCGAACCTTCGGTCGGGCAAAGACATGGGGTGCGAGGACATTGAAGAACGCCTCCATGTCATGGGCCAGGGCGTACTCGCCGAGAGCGGATAGAAGATGGCAATAACCCTGAAGCCAATAGGCGTCGCCGCGGTCGAAGCGGATCAAAAACCCTTCGGCTGCCTGACGAACGGCTTCGTCGGGAGCGTCGCGTTGCCCTCCGATCGCGGCCACGAGCCGCCACAGGGCTTCCGCATCTCCGGCCTTCCCATCGCCGTCGAGGTCGAGCCGGACAAGCCCGAATCGGAGGGGGAGCGACACGTTGCCGTCCTTGATGGCAGCGAGGGTTTTCTCAGCCGTCGCCAGGTCAGCCAGAAATGCCGCGATCATTGCCCGCACATCGGCGTACGACGTCTCGGCAGGATTGGGATTCTCCGGCACCGGCAGTCGGACAAACGGCAGCATGCGGGCGACGGCATTCTGCGAACCCATCGCTCCGTGATGATGAAGAGACTGGCCAAGTCGTTCGACGGCGCGCAGAAATTGGAGCACCCCCAGGCCAAATCGGGCCTGGTCGTCGTCGCCGTGGGTGGTGAGCTGGGTTTCGAGTGCGCCGATGCCCTCGCCCAGCTTTCCCTCGATGAGAAACTGCTCGGCGAGCGGCTGCTCGTCGGCATGCACGTTCGCCGCGATGCCGGAGAGAAAGAGGATGGCGGCAAGGGCGAGGCGCGTGGTCATAGAGTGCTCCGCAGTCTTCGAGGTTGGATGCCGGAAGGGTGGATGCCGGCCGCTATCGATCGAACGGCATCCTACCTACCGCCGCAGAAACTGTCCCCGGCCGACCGTGCCGCAGAACGTGCCGTCGCGGACGGCCACCTCGCCACGCACGGTGACGACGGCCGGCCGACCCTCGATGGCCATGCCCTCGAAGGCGTTGTAGTCGACGGCCTGCGTCTGCCGCTTGGCAGAGATCGTCCCGCGGTAGTCGGGATCCCAAATCACCAGATCCGCGTCGGCCCCAGGCTGGATCACTCCCTTGCGAGGCCACAGGCCAAAAATCTTCGCGGCGTTGGTGCTCGCGACCGC
>CAYZHH010000167.1:0-8086 GCA_964478275.1 uncultured Candidatus Kuenenia sp. | reverse complement strand
GTTTTGTGTCGCCGTACTTCATCAACAAGCCGGCCGAGATGGAATGCCAACTCGACGACGCTGTCATCCTCATCCACGAGAAGAAGATCTCGAATCTTCGCGACCTTTTGCCGCTCCTCGAGAAAGTGGCCCAGGCGGGCAAGCCGCTGCTCATCATTGCCGAGGACGTGGATGGCGACGCCCTTACGGCCCTCGTCGTGAACAAGCTTCAGGGCGTCCTCAAGGTCTGTGCGTGCAAGGCTCCCGGCTTCGGTGATCGTCGCAAGGCGATGCTCGCCGACATTGCCACGCTTACCGGCGGCACGCTCATCAGCGAGGATCTCGGGCTCAAACTCGAGAGCCTCGACCTCTCCCACCTCGGCCGCGCCAAGCGGATCGCGGTGGACAAGAGTGAGACCACGATCGTGCAGGGCGGTGGCAAGACCGATGCCGTGCAGGCTCGCGTCCAGCAGATCCGCAGCCAGATCGAATCGACCGAGAGCGAGTATGACCGCGAGAAGCTTCAGGAGCGGCTCGCCAAGCTCACGGGCGGCGTGGCGATCGTGTCGGTCGGTGCTGGCACCGAGGTGGAAATGAAGCAGAAGAAAGCCCGCGTCGAAGACGCGCTCCACGCGCCCCGTGCGGCCGTCGAGGAAGGCATCGTCGCCGGTGGTGGCGTGGCCCTCCTGCGGTGCCGTGAGGCTGTTGAGAAGGCTCGCTCACAGGCCAAGGGCGACGAGAAGATTGGCGTCGATATCATTCTCCACGCCCTCGAGGCCCCCATCCGTCAGATCGCCGAGAACGGTGGCATCGACGGGGCAGTGGTGGCCGACGAGGTCGTTGGGAAGCCTCTGAATATGGGCTACGACGCCAACAAGGGCGAGTATGTCGACATGTTCAAGGCTGGCATCATCGATCCGGTGAAGGTGGTCCGTGTGGCCCTCACGAATGCGGCGAGCATTGCGGGGCTCCTGCTGACCACCGAGGCACTCGTGACAAACCTCGACAAAGACGACGCCAAGAAGCGGAAGATCGAGGGAAGCGTAAGGTAGGCCGGCGACGGGGCCTCGAGGCCCGCGAGGAGTCATGGTCGACCAACGCGACTATTACGAAGTGCTCGAGGTCGATCGGCGGGCTACGTCCGCGGAGATCACGGCTGCCTATCGGAAGATGGCGGTCCGCTATCACCCGGACAAAAATCCGGGTGACGGTGATGCCGCCGCGCGGTTCAAGGAGGCCGCGCGGGCCTTCGAAGTGCTGTCGGATTCTGATCTCCGCGGCCGTTACGATCGCTTTGGCCATGCGGGCATCGAGGGTGGCCGCCGCCATGATTTCAACGACATGTCGGACGTCTTCGAGGCGTTTGGCGATCTTTTCGGCGGCTCGATATTCGGCGACGCACTTGGAGGCGGCGCTGGTGGTCGATCGCGGCAGTCGCGGGCTCGCAAGGGGCGGGATGTCTTCTGTCAGGTGCACCTGTCGCTCGTCGAGGCAGCCCGTGGCGTGACCAAGACCGTCGAGTTCGAGCGGCACGAGACCTGCGGAGAATGTGACGGCAGCGGCGCCAAGAAAGGAACCAAGCCCCAGTCCTGCGACTACTGCGCGGGCCGCGGGCAGGTGATCCAGTCGGCCGGTGTGTTTCGGCTCCAGTCCACCTGCCCTGCCTGTCGCGGCGCGGGAAGCATCGTCCGCGATCGCTGCACCGCATGCGCTGGTGAGGGCGTCACGCAGGAGCATGTCGCCCGCAAGGTCACGATTCCGGCTGGCGTGGATCGCGATGTTCGCGTGCGGCTTGCTGGCGAGGGCGAACCGGGCGCAAGTGGCGGGCCACCGGGAGACTGCTACTGCGTCATCGAGATCGAAGATCACCCATTCCTCGCTCGTGAGGGCCGCGACCTTCACTGCGAGGTGCCAGTGAGCTTCACGCAGGCGGCCCTCGGCGCGACCGTCGAGGTGCCTACGCTCGATGGCCCCAAACCGCTCGAGATCGCTCGTGGCACCCAGCCCGGCGACGTGATCCGCGTCCGGGGCCTCGGCATGCCCGAGGTTCGCGGTCGAGGGATCGGCGATCTCCATGTTCACGTGCATGTCGAGGTTCCGAAGAAGCTCTCGCACCGCGCCGAGGAGTTGCTCCGGGAGCTCGCGGCAGAGGAGCACGCCGACGTGAGCCCGAAGCGCATGAGCTTTTTCAGAAAGCTTGCCGAATATTTTCAGGTGCGTGAGACTGCTGCGGAGTCTGAAGAAACGATCGCCGATGACAAGGAGCAGGCATGACGCAGACAGAGCATGAGCCGGGCCTACCCGAAGACGATCTTTCAAGCGACGGTCACGGGGCCACTGAGACAGCCGCCGCCGACGCTGAGTCTGACGTGACGGAACTGGAGGACCGTATTCTCAGGCTCCAGGCGGAACTGGAAAACTTCCGCAAGCGAGCTCGTCGGGAGTACGACGATGCCCAGCGCTACCGCGAGATCGACCTGCTCCGAGATCTTCTGCCGATCTTGGACAACGTGCTGCGAGCGATCGAGGCAGCCGAAAAAACCGAAGACATCCAGAGCCTGCGAGATGGCTTCCAGATGACGGCCCATCAGATCGAGAAGGTCCTCGTGAATCACGGCTGCACGGGGATCGAGACTGACGGTGCGGCTTTCGACCCTGGCGTTCATGACGCGATTCAGCAGATGGCCGTGCCCGGAGCAGCGGCGGGCACGGTGGTGGCCACCGCGAGCCGTGGCTACAAACTCCACGACCGCGTGGTGCGGCCCGCGCAAGTGGTTGTCGCCAAGGGAAACTGAGATCATGCCGACTTACGACTATGTCTGTGACGGCTGCGGGCACGCCTTCGAGCTGTTCCAGTCAATGACCGACGCGGTCAAGCGAACCTGCCCGAAGTGCAAGAAAAAGAAACTCCGCCGCCTCATCGGCGCGGGTGGAGCGATCGTGTTCAAGGGGTCGGGCTTCTACAAGACCGACTACCGCAGCGAGTCCTACAAGAAGGGAGCCGCGGCCGACTCGAATGGCGGCAAGCCGGAGGGGCCTGGGAAGGCGGCCGACTCGGGCGGCGCCAAGAACACGACGTCTGGCGAGGGGTGAGCCGATGCCCCGCTGCCCGGTCTGTGACGATTCGGTGGACCTAGCCACGACACCGACCATTCCTTTTTGTAGCGACCGCTGCCGTCTGATCGATCTGGGCCGATGGCTCGACGAATCGTATGGCGTGCCTGCCCCGGTACGGGGCGATGATGAAGAGGCTGGCCACGAACCCGCCGATGCCGAAGACTGACGCTCCGCAGCCAGCCGACGTATACTCCCGCCGCACGTGTCACACCCCGGACCGAGGAGCCGCTTGATGTCCAGTTCGCCCAGCCCTTCCGGGGGCATCGTCCACGAGGTCTGCTGGAGCGACGCGCTGCCGTGGTGGATTCTCTTCCGCGCCGCGGGAGCTGCCTTCAGCCCGACGGTGATATTTCTGGCCCTCTTCGGTGTGGTGGCGATGCATGCGGGCTGGTCGGCCTGTGATCGGGCAGGCCTGGTAGTTCCCGATGCCGGTGAGGCTGCCGTGGCCGCGGCGCTTGGCCAGGGTGGCCTGGCCCTGCCGTCGCCAGACGGTGTCGCCTCTATCGCATCCCCGCTCGCGCCGGGTGCGAAGGCCCTGCCGTGGGTGGCGGGCGTGGTCCGCATGGTGCCGACTCCCGTGACCGAAGTGGTGCGGCTGGTGTCGGTTCCGTTTCAGCCGACAGCCGAACTTTTCCACGTGGCGGCGGCCGCCGCGCGGGTGGGTTGGTTTGTGCTTGTGTGGGGAATCTTCGGCACCGCGATCACACGGTGCGTGGCGCTCAAGCTCGCGGGTGAAGAGCCGGTTGGCCCGCTCGGCGCGATCGGATATGGGTCACGAAAGTGGCCGCCAGCGGTCAATTCGGTGCTGTTCGTGCTCGTTGGCATGTTTGCGATGAGCGTGCCGGGAGCACTCATCGGCCTGGCGATGCGGACGGAGTGGGGCCTCGCGTTTGCCGGTGCGGTGTGGCCGCTCGTGCTGCTCGGCGCCGTGGTGCTCGCGATCCTGGCGATCGGTGTGACCGTCGGCTGGCCGCTCATGGTGGCCGCGGTGGGCGTGGAACGGGCCGACTCGTTCCAGGCGATCTCGACCACGTTTTCGTACGTCTACCAGCGGCCGCTCCACTATGCCTTTCATGGGCTCGTGGCGCTGGTCGTGGCGGTGCCTTCGCTCGCGGCAGCCGGTGTCCTCACCGACGCGACCTCCACGCTCGCCATGTGGGCCGCGAGTTTCGGCATGGGACATGAACGTGCCATTGAGGTTGTGGCCGGCCTGGATGGAATTGGTCCGCTGGCCGACACCCAGGGCATGGCGCTCCTGCGGTTCTGGACCGGCGGTCTCGGTGCCCTCGTCGGTGCCTTCGGCTGGGGCTATTTCTGGTCGATCGCTACAGCGTCGTACCTTGTCCTTCGCCACGAGGTCGATGGCACGGAGCTCGACGAGGTCGTGATCGACGAGCCAGGCTCCCAGCCGGTGTAGCCACAACCGATCGTCCGTCGCCACACCGCGGAGGCCAACCTACCCACGCCAGCGGCGCAGGTGGCTGGCGAAGCCGCCAAGCAAGTCGCCCCGGCTCACAACGTCGTCGGCGCCTGCGTCACGGGCAAGCTGCAGCCGCTCCTTCGCGACATGCGGGCCGAACGCAATGATCCGGCACTCGCGCCCGGAATCAACGTTGCCATGCTTGCAGACCAGTGTGCGGGCGCGGGCAACGATCACCGCCGGATCGTCGGGAAGCGACTGGAGATCGAGGAGCACCAGGTCATGCGGGCCGCCGTGGGGCGTGTCGGCAAGACTCCGAAGCGTTTCGAGCGTGGCCCCGGCCTCACGGCACAGACCGGCGATCCGGCTTGTCGCCAGGAGATCAGGCGACACGAGGAGAATTTTGAAAACTGGCTGTTCGTCGGCCACGGGTACACAAACTCCTGAATCGGGACGCATGATACCGATTCCGCAAGGCAACGCCCATTCCGGCTGCCAATGGGCTACACCGCCTCGGGACCGCGGACGTCGCGATAGAGCTGGACGGCTTCCATGATCGGGAGCGTGAAGAGACGCCCCGTGGCGTCATCACCAGCTGCCGCAAGCACGCCCGCGATCGCCCCCGTCGCCCGCTCGACGAAGTCGTCGTTACACGCGATCTCGATGACCGTCTCTTGGACGGGCCGCCGGCCTTCGGGCTGGCCCTTGGTCGGGTGGCCCTGGGCATCACCGATCGTCATCCGCGTGACGTCGACGGCGGCGAGCGCCCGGCGGACACTCTCCACTTGCGCTGGTTTGAGAATCGCGACGACAAGCCGCATGGCAAAACGCTCCCCCATCCGGAGGCAGTCCTCACGGCCGCGGTATGGTCAGCCTAGCGTCAAGTACCTTGGTGATCCTGTCACGCAACTCGGCGAGGTGGGCACGCGACGTTGCGTCGAGTTTCACGTCGTCCTTCGCCAGGAGGGCTTCGATTCCCGAGGCAAGCGAGCGGAGCTGATCGGCGGCGAGGGCCTGGGCATCGGCGTTGCTCGCGCCGCCGCTCATGGCGATGTTGGCAAGCCTTGCCGCATACGCTCGCTGGAGGCCGCGGCGGAGACTGTTGATAGCCGGCTTCCGTGCCGTGTAGTCGCCGGGGGGAGTGGCCTCGATCTCGGCCATCACGGCCTTTGAGAGCTTCTCAAACAGCTCGGCGAGTGCCAGCGCGTCGTCGTCGGCCGCCACCTTCAGCTCGTTGTCGCGGACGCGATCGAGGACGAGCGGATCGAGGAGACGCCCGAGCACGCGGTCCTGCCACATGAGGATCACTTCGTGGACCGGGTAGTCCTCGCGGTCGATCTCTGACGTCCCCCAGTGTGACCAGCGGCTCGCCGCCAACCGGTTGTAAAGCTCGGGCGGGAATGAGAACGGCTTTGAGCCAAACATCTCCTCGGCGAGGAGGTCGAGTGCATCGCGCTGGGCCTTGGCACTCACAACTGCGAACGGCGGTTGTGCATTCGCATCGCCACGATGGCTGCGGGAGCCGACGAGGCCGCCCACGAGCCGCGAGGCGTTGTACATCGCCTGACCGTGTGAGGAGAGCAGCACGCCGAAGGCCTGGCGAACACGCTCGTACTCACCACCGGTGCCATCCTCGTCGCGCACTGCCATGCGCTCCACGATGACCGGCATCACCTGGGCGACCAGCTCGGCCCGCGCTCGGGCAAACTCGAGCGGGTCCTTCCCCAAGTCGAAGCGATTGGAGAGCGGATCGGGATCGCCCCATTCGGTGTCTTCATCGGTGGCGAAGGCGAGTTCCGGTTCGCCGCTGCGGCCCGCTATCTTCGCGAGATCTTTTCGTTCGGCCTCGGAGTTGCCGCCGGGAAGCGGCTTGTAGCCGTACTCGATCGCCCAGAGGTCGTACGGGCCAAGCTTGGCGGCGTAGTAGTCTCCCTGGGTCTTGCCCTTGGGCATGATGTTGACGGGGATGTAGTCCATCACGCTCGTACTGCCACCAGAGGCGCGGGTCTTCTCGACGTCGTTCAAGTCGGCGAGCGATCGGAACGCACTTCCTTTGAAGTTGTGGCGGAGGCCGAGGGTGTGCCCAAGCTCGTGCATCGCGACGAGAGTCAGCCCCTGCGTGACGAGTTTGTCCTTGTCCTCTTCGGAGAGACCGCCGGGCGCGACTGCGGCGAGCGCTGTCGCGGCAAGCGCCGTCTCACGGGCGTGGCCGTCGAAGAGGGCACAGGCCGGGCAGCAGCTCGGGCTTCCGTGGCCAACGGCCGACATGCTCCCCGGACCGCCGCCCGTCAGGGCAGCGATCGATGACGGCGTGAATGTCTCATACTCGCGCCGCCAAAACTGGAGGAAGTCGGCGTCAAAAATGATGTCGGCGTCGAGAATCTGCCCCGTCCGCGGATTGACCCGCGACGGGCCCATCGCAAAGCTCTGCCCCGCGGTGATCCAGCGGAACGTGTTGTAGTTGACATCCTCTGGATCCCAGTCGGTGACGTCGGGTTGCTGCCGAACCTCGATGGCATTGGCAAATCCGGCCTTCTCGAAAGCCTCGTTCCACGACTCAATGCCACGCCGGATCGCCGGCCGGTATCGGAACGGCACCGTCTTCTCGATCCAAAACACGATCGGCTTCTTGGGGGGCGAGAGAGCCGCCTTAGGATCGGCCTTTTCGAGTTGCCAGCGATTGATGTACCGCACGAAGCGGTCTTCATCGACCTGCTGCGAGAAGTCTTTGAGCGCCGTCACAAAGTAGCCCACGCGGTCGTCCGCCAGCCGTGGCGTGTATGAGTTCTGCGGGAGGAGGCTGATCGAGTAGCGGATATTCACGGTGACGCCACGCGAATCGGGCACGGTGTCGATCGTCGTCGCACCGCTCGAGCCGTAGGTCGCCGCCACCTCGAGCTCGACGTTGTCCGGAAATGCCTTGGCCTGGCCCCAATTCGAGCGGTCGCGGGCGAAGGCAAAGCCCGGCAGTTCGGCGGCCAGCCGCGGGAGGTCCGTGAGGAAAATCGGTGCCAGATCAATGAGGTAGCCCCCGGACGGAGTCTTGCCTGCGATCTTGACGCTGAAGAGGACGCTGTCGGTGTAGGCGAGGTCAACGGCCTTCGACTCGGGGCTGCCCTTCGCGGCGAAGAACCGTACGTTTCGTCGCAAGACCTGGAGGGTGTCGTCCACCTTGCGAAACTGCCACACCCAGTCGTCGCCGAATCCCAGACTCATGCCGCCCAGGAGCGACCCCTCGCCGATGCCTCGCGAGATGCTCGTGAGCACGAAAAACTCTTTGCCAAGCAGGCTCTCGGAAAGCTCCGCGAAGAGCTTGTCGTCTTTACGATAAAGCGGAATGAGGCCCGGAAGCTTCGTGGCGTCTTTGAGGAGCACCGCCACAGGGAGCTGGGTAGACGACTGCGCTGAGCTCGGCGCAGGCTTGGGCGTGCTGGTAGACGAGCCCTCGGGGGTCGCCGCCGCCTCCGCCTTATCAGGGGTTGCACCGTCCGCGCGGCAAAGCGGGTGGCCGGCCGCTGCGATGCAGAGGGCAAAGACGAGGCGTGGGAGAGGGGCGGGCATCACAGGGTC
>CAYZHH010000166.1:1921-8102 GCA_964478275.1 uncultured Candidatus Kuenenia sp. | reverse complement strand
GCTGTCCTCGACTTCGGTGCCGATGTGGCCCTCGACTACCGGCGGCCCGACCTCGTCGCGGCCGTTCTCGACGCGGCTTCGGGCGGTGTGAACGTTCATTGGGAAACCCAACGGGAGCCCGATTTCGACGCCGCCATCAGCATGCTGGCCGAAGGGGGCCGAATGGTGATCATGGCCGGCCGCGATGCCCGTCCCGCCTTTCCGGTCGGTCCGTTCTATGTGAAGGCCTGCCGGCTTCTCGGCTTTGTCATGTTCAAGGCGAGCGCCCATGAGCAGGCAGCCGCAGCTGCAGACATCAACCGGTGGTTGGCCCGTGGCCAGCTTCGGGCGCCCGTTGATCGCGTCGTGACGCTCGACCATGTGGCGGAGGCGCATGCCCTTCAAGAAGCCGCGACGGTCGGCGGCTCGGGGGCGCTCGCGGGCAAAATCATCGTGGAGCCATGAGATGACCAGCCGCTTGGTTTGGGCGAGCGTGCTGGTCACTGTCGCGGCCGGAGCATTCGCGGCCGACCCAGTGTCTCCGGGGCAGCGGGCCAGGTTCTTCGAGTTTGATGTGACCGGCCGGCGGGTCGCGTTCGTCTGCGACCGATCGGGCAGTATGTCGGAGCCCGAGGGCCAGCCGATGGCCGCCGCAAAGGGAGGGCTCCTTGCCAGCCTGGAGGCGCTGGGCGACTCGCAGCAATTTCATCTCTTCTTCTACAGCGACCGGGTGACGGTCTACACGCCCCCCGGTGGTCCAGGCCGGCCGATGTTCGCCGATGACGAGACGCTTCGTGGTGTCCGCCGGTTTGTGGCCAGCATCGCGGCATCCGGCGGCACGCGACATGCCGTCGCGCTGACCTCAGCACTGGCGGTAGCCCCGGACGAAATCTTCCTTCTCACCGACGGAGATCCAGGCGACGATCTCGCTGCGGATGAATTCGAGCGGCTCTCCAACCGCCTCGGCCGCACGCGGCTCTTCGTCGTGCAGTTTGGCGCCGCTCGCGAAGGCCCACCGCAGTCACCACTGCTGGCCAAGCTCGCTGCCACATCAGGCGGCGGCTACCGTGTCGTCACCCCTGCCGACGACAAGTGAGAGCGGCTTCGTAGCTGCGGGCTCACTTCCGGCGTTGGCCGGAGGGGATATCCGTGGCGACCGCCTCGTCGCCGTCACCACGCCATCGGTCCCCGACGGCCTCGATGCCAGCGGAGATGGCTGGAAACATTCCGCCCCGCGTTCGTGGGGCAGGCTCGGCACGCTCGCGGTCCGAGGGCTGGCCTTGCGGCGGCTTGGTCGCCTGACGCTTCGCCTGCTGGGATTGCTGCGGCTGTTTTGGTGGACGCTGCTGTGTAGTGCTGGTCGCGCCGCTCGCCGAACGAGTCGTGCGCTGTTGCGGGGTGCTCCGCGCGGCAGACTGCGCAGACTTGGGTGCAGCAGCTTGCGAAGATTTCGGCGCCGCGGCCGGAGGGGATCTCGGCGCACCAGCCTTCGTGGTTCTTGCGGTCGCAGCCTGCGCGGATCTCTGAGGCGCGGCTTGTGGGGCCTTGACCGCAGGGGGCTGGCTCACGGCGACAGGTGGGGGTGGCGTCGGCTCGCCAACGGGTTCAACAGCGGGCGGCGACACAAAGGAGGTGTCGGCCTGCCGTGCGATTCGCTCGGGCACCACGAGATAGCGGACCGGGCCGGCCATAGGGGCCGTCTCAGCTGGCTTGGCGGGCGTCTCCGAGCGAGCCATCACGGAGGGAATCGATTCGAGATCGACGGCTGGCCGCGAAGGCATGTTCAGGAGCGGCTCGACATTCGAGGCCACGCGTGTTGGCTGCGGCTCGACCTTCGCGAGCGTCGGTTCCGTGACGGCGGGTTCTTGTGCAGGAGTGGTCGTCGTTTCGGCGACCGCAGACGGCGATGGTTGCGTCGCGTCATGGCTCGGTTCAGCCGTTGTGATGATGGGAGCCGTTGGATCAACGGCTGGGCCGGCAGCCACCGGAGACGTTTTCGGCGCGGCCGCTGGTTCGCGCGGTGGCTCCAGCTTTGGCGCGACGGCGACGGCAGGCTGAACCACCGTGGTCGGCGCGGCTGCGGGTGCTGGCATGACGAACGCGTCCTCGACCGGCGTGCTCATGTCTGCTGCCGCCGCGAGCGGAGGGCTTGCCGGCATGAGCTGCACTGCGAGAAGCGGTTGCCCCTCTCGCAGCGCATACTTGAGGACCGACCCTTCGAAGGAGTCGCCCGCTCGAAGCGCCGAGGTTGGTAGCATCGCACGCGGCCAGTCCCGCAGGGCCACGTCCCAGACCGTCACCGGCGATCCTTGGGGCAGCGGCCGCAGCGCCACAAAGATCGGTTCACTCTCCACCTGCGGCCGCGACTGGGCGAGATGAAGATCGAGAGCCCGATTCACAACGACTGCAACCACGGCGCCCGCAACAAACGCAGCGATGAACACGGTCGTAGCCTTGGGCCTATGACGACGGGCAGAGTCGGCAGGAGTGTCGTCGGCCATGGATCAAGAACCCTCGGGCGCGAAGTGGCGGCGGAGGCCAGCCATCGTCGCTAAGATCGGCATCCCCGGCCGGTTTTCGCCACCATGGAGCCAGCAGTCGCTCTCGACTGGCTAGCGTTCCGCAAGTGCCCAGGCTGCCCACAGACCCTCGCGCGGCGCGGTCGGCCCAGCTTGCCCCGTCAGCGGATGGTGAGAGGGGTATCGTCGGCAGGCGAGGCATTGCGATCGTCCGGCGTGAACGACGGATCGACGGTGTCGGCAAGCGGGCGGATCGTCACGAGTCGCATGCTGGTATCCTTCCCTCGCTCATGATCGCGCAGGAGACAGTCTCCCACCGAGGACGAGTCGTCACCGGCACATCCGACCACGAGCATGCCGTGGCGAGGCAGCGTGGCGGTGAACTGGAGGTGCTCGAGGCGATGCCGTTGCTGGCCGGTTTCGAGCCGAAACATTCCGTCCTCACCCACCCACGATTTCTCGAGAGGACCGTGGCGGATCTCGGGAACGGCGGTGATCTGCACCGTGCCATTGGCCGCGGGTGTCACTTCGATCGCAAGCAGCGTGCTGGCATCACGGTACGTCGCCCCGCTCACACCGTCGTCCACACGTTCGAGGACCACGAGCTCGCGGATCCCCGAACTGGTGACGATCTCACCGCGACGATCAGGCAGGAGTTGCAGCCGCCGGCGCGAGACCGCCGCATCGGTCGCAAGCTCGTTTCCATCGGCCGGAGTGGGCAACGTGGGTGTGAGCCTGGCGGCAAGCTCCGAAGGCAGGTGGTCGCCGATGATGCCGACCCGCAGGCCGTTGGTGGCCAGGCGATCGCGGAGGCCATTGGGGAGAAACTGTTCGTCGGCGAACGTCCAGAGGTCCTCCCGCATCGCTGCGTCATGGGCGTCGCAGCGGACGAACATGAGCTCGAGCTGGATCGTCCGCGGCGCCGGCTTGGTGGCGTCACGCGAGGGCGTTGCCACGGAGGCCGTCGCCGCGGGGCCGACGGCGAGGAATCGGCACCCGCTCGACGCAGCGGCGACAAGGATCACGAAGATCGGGATCGCGCGCGGGTGCATGCAGGCCCCGGGGGTAGGAATCAGACGGGCGCTGGTGGATCGGGGGAAATAGGGAAGGAGCGGCTGCTGTGTCAATCGCGAAACGGCCCAGTGGGTGGTGGCACGGGACAACCACTCGCGGATGCGGCGCTGCTGTGAGTCAGCGCAGCACGGGCTGTCTCAGGAAACGGCGCGGATGGCGTTGATGAAGAGGGCGAGGCCGGTGCCGGGGGAGTTGGGGTCGAGTCGGCCGTGCCAGGCTGGGTGTTGCGTAGCCGAGATGAAGCGTTCGGGATGGGGCATCAAGCCGAACACACGACCGGTCGGATCGCAGGCACCTGCGACATCGGCCACTGCCCCGTTGGGATTGGTCGATGCGCCCGTGGCGTCGGCGGCATATCGCAGCGGCAACTGACCGGCGGCTGAAAGGGCCGCGAGATCGGAGTCTGAGCGGGGCACGAACCGGCCTTCGGCATGCGCCACCGGAAGCTCGAATTCGTTGAGCCCAGAGAGAAACACGCATGGCCCACCATCGCATCGCAGCCGCACCCAGCGATCGATGTATCGGCCCGAGGTGTTGTGCGCGAGCGTGGCCTGCCTGCTGTCGTCGGCATCGGCGAGGAGGAGACCGGTCTGAAGGAGAACCTGAAAGCCGTTGCAGATGCCGAGGACGAGCCCGCCGCGATCGCGGAACCGCAGGAGCATATCTGCGAGCCGTGTTCGCAGTTCGAGGGCGAAGATGCGTCCGCTGGCGATGTCGTCGCCGTAGGAAAAACCGCCGGGGATACAGAGGATCTGACAATCGTCGGCAGTAGCCGGCCGCTCGGCGAGCGCACGCACGTGCACGCGGCGAGCGATCCCACCGGCACGCTCAAAGGCGAGCGCCGTCTCGTGATCGCAGTTGGTTCCTGGGGCACGCAGCACCAGCGCACGGGGAGCGAGCATTCAGCCAGCCTCCTGGGAGAGTGTCCGCCACGCGGCAGCAAGATCTGCAACGGTCACACGTTCGCTGCCACTCGTGCCGATGATTTCGAGCGTCGGCGCGGCGACCACCTCGCCAACGATTGCCCATGGCACGTCTTTCATCGCAGACGCAAAGGCTTCGTCGCTCCCCGACGGTATCTCGCAGAGAAAGCGGCCCGGTGATTCGCCGAAGGCGATCGCAAGATCACGTGCCGCGGCCGGGATCGATGCCTCGGCTTCAAAGGGGATCGCGGCGAAGTCGAGCCGCGCACCGATGGCTCCGCCGATCGCCATCTCGGCCGCCGCGGCGAGGAGTCCGCCGTCGGAGATGTCATGGCAGGCGA
This sequence comes from uncultured Candidatus Kuenenia sp., assembly GCA_964478275.1. Taxonomy (GTDB): domain Bacteria; phylum Planctomycetota; class Planctomycetia; order Pirellulales; family UBA1268; genus QWPN01. The sequence continues at coordinate 3,266 of CAYZHH010000166.1, read as the reverse complement.
GCACGGAGCCTGCCCGCTGGGCCGCCGCCACAGCATGGATCGCGGCACGGCATGCGAGGGCTTCTACTCGCGGCAACTCGCCTCCACCGACGAGCCCCGCGAGCTCGAGCTGGCTTCCAGCCGTGGCAGGCCGCGACAACCCCACAACGGCCAAGCGGCTGCCGGGCCGCTTGAGATCCGGCGAGATGGCCCGTCGCACGTCTGGCACCTGACCGAGCGCCGTGGCCAGGAGCGTCGGCGGGATCGACAACTCGCGCGAGGTGCCAGAGGCATCGGTCCATGCGAAGACATTATTCAGACTGTCCTTGCCGCTCACGAACGGTGCCGCAAAGGCGATCGCCAGGTCGTAACAGGCCCGGCAGGCCTCGACGAGCGGCCCAAGTGTCTCGGGGCTCCGTGTATCGCCCCAGCAGAAGTTGTCGAGAAGGGCGATGCGGTCGGGATCGGCGCCAGCCGCAACGGCGTTCGCGATGGCCTCGACGATGCCGCCCGCAGCCATCTGATAGGCGTCCAGCGGGCCGAGTCGATGCCGAAGGCCAACGCCCAGCACGACGCCGCGATCGCGGCCAAGCACGCCGCGGATGACCGTGCCGTCGGCTGGACCGCCGCCAGGGCCGAGCAGCGGCTTGGTCACGCTCCCGCCCTGCACTTCATGGTCGTACTGGCGAATGATCCATTCTTTGCTTGCCACGTCGGGCAGGGCGAGGATGGCTTTGAGCGCGTCGGCAAGGCCAGCGGTCTTCCAGGTGGCTGTGCAAAGAGCCGCGGGCGACGAGCGGGACTCGAGCACGCGACGCGGGCGGCCCTCGTGCAGAAAGTGACAGTCGAGATCGCCTGCGGTCTGGCCTTCCCAGCGCAGGACCAGCCGACCGGACCCGGTAAAGCGACCGATCGCCGTGGCCTCGACACCCTCGGCTGCCGCGACGGCCGAGAGTTTTTCCCACGCCTCGGGCGGCACGGCAAGCACCATCCGCTCCTGGGCTTCGGAGATCCAGGCCTCCGTCGCCGACAGCCCGACGTACTTCAGGGGCACGCGCTCGAGGTCAACATCGGCCCCGAGCGTCGCCGCCATCTCGCCGACGGCGCTCGAGAGACCACCGGCGCCGCAATCCGTAATCGCATGGAAAAGATCTTGGCGGGCTGCTTCGAGAACGAAATCGGTGAGCGTCTTCTCGTGAATGGCATGGCCGATCTGAACGGCACCGCCCGACCGCGTCTCGCTTTCGCTTGAAAGCTCGATGCTCGAAAAGGTGGCGCCATGAATGCCGTCACGACCCGTGCGGCCACCGGCGACAACGACAAGATCGCCTGGGAGTACCGCCGCGTCGGCGGCACCGCGGGGCAT
>CAYZHH010000166.1:0-1911 GCA_964478275.1 uncultured Candidatus Kuenenia sp. | reverse complement strand
GCCACAGAATACGAGCGGATTGCCGAGGTAGCCCGGATCAAAGGCGACGGCGCCGGCGATCGTCGGGATGCCCATGCGGTTGCCGTAATCACGGACGCCAGCCACAACGCCAGCCAGCAGCCGGCGGGGTGGGATCACGCCGCGGGGCAGCGACGCCGCCGGCGTGTCGAGCGGTGCCACACAGAAGACGTCGAGATTCGCAATCGGCTTGGCTGAAAGCCCCGTGCCGAGGATGTCGCGGATCACACCACCAAGCCCCGTCGCGGCGCCGCCGTAGGGCTCGATCGCGGAGGGATGGTTGTGGGTCTCCACCTTCACACAGATGTCATGGTCGCCATCGAATCGCACGACGCCCGAATTGTCGCGAAACACGCTCACGCACCAGTCCGATGCGCCGAGTGCGGCACGCACCTTCTGGGTGGCCGCAAACACGGTCTCCTTGAGGAGGTTGCCGTAGCGAACACGTCCCGCCGGCCCGTCATGCTCGACGGGGCTCGTGAGCGTTTTGTGGCAGCAGTGTTCGCTCCAGGTCTGCGCGATCGTTTCGAGCTCGATTTCGAGTGGGTCGCGGCCGAGCGATTGAAAGTGATCGCGAACGGCGTGAAGCTCGGCGGCGGACAACGCCAGGCATCGATCGCGTGAGAGTTTCTCGAGGGCGGCATCGTCGAGCTCGGCAAGTCGCACGCTCGCGGTCGCGAATGTCCAAGCGCCACCGCCTGCGAGCGACTGAATCGCAAGGGGCCCGACGACGACGTCGTGAATCGCCTCGTTGGCCACCAGCCTGCGGGCCACGGCTGCGGCTGCATCGGGATCGAGCGGCACCCAGTACTTGGTGAGGCTGCGGACAGTGACGCCGGCATGGCCGAGGAGGGCGAGCGATTCACTGGCGGTGAGCCCGGCGGGATCGGTGACACCGGGCTTCGGCAGCACATGCACCACGGTCGGGAGGCCGTCAGTCGCTGCGGTAAGCGCCGCTTCCCCCGCCGCGTCAACGACAAAGGTCTCGGTGACGGAATCGGCGAGGAGGGTGGCAGCGATTTGCTCAACGGCGCCGCGATCGAGATCGCCTTCGATGAGCCAGCCAGCAGCTGTCCGCGCGGCGGTACAGCCGGTGACTCCGAGGGCACGGGCCCCGGCGACGAATTCCCGCGCGGCATGGTCGCCCGCCGCGTCGCGACAGAACACGTCAACTTCCCACAGCATCGCGGACTTCCTTGGCGTTCGAGAGAAGTTTGACGAGACGGCGGCGGTCGCCTGCCTCGATGGCGGTGAGGATACGTTCCGATACGGTTGCGATTCGGGCAAGGGCCACGGCCAGCGGGCCGGCGTTGTCGAGCAGGATGTCAGCCCAGAGCTCGGCGTCGCCCGCAGCGATCCGGGTGGTGTCTCGCCAGCCGGTGGCGGTGAAGGGCAGGGCTGCCGGCGGCGTGGAGGCCGCAATGGCAGCGGCGATCGCATGCGGCGCATGGCTGGTTGCTGCTAGGAGCTTGTCGTGCTCCCGCGGGTTCATCACATACACCGTGGCGCCCAGCGATGACCACAGGCTGGCCACGGCCTCGACATCGTTCGCCGGCGTCGTGGCAGCGGGCGTGACGATCGCGACGCGGCCGGCGAAGAGCTCGGGGTCTGATGCCTCGGGTCCGCGGCGATGGCTCCCGGCCAACGGATGCGAGCCGACGAAGCGGCCCCGGTGACGCTTGCGGCCACGCTCCCACGCAGCCACGATCGAGGCCTTCGTGCTGCCGGCGTCGGTGATGAGCGTGCTCGGGCGGACAACTGCATCAACCTGTTCGAGCAGCTCGGGAATCGTTGCGACGCTCGTGGCGATCACGACGAGATCGGCCTCGGCGACGGCTGTCGTTTCGAGAGAAGCGTCGGTGATTGCGCCCGTTCGCTTGGCCCGGCGAAGTG
>CAYZHH010000165.1:6300-8109 GCA_964478275.1 uncultured Candidatus Kuenenia sp. | reverse complement strand
GAAGCCTCAACGTGACAAGGACGAACCATGCCGTGAACCGGAGCACGCGATCCGGAAGTTTTAAATGGATGCCGTACTGGCGCGTGCCCGGTTACGGCGGTCGTTCGGCAGAGAAATAAGATGAACATTAGCACATTTATCCTGATAGCAGCATGCCTATTGGTGATGCCGGTAACTGCGCAGGTGTCTAGCGACGAATCAACCAAGAAGGCATCAAAGAACGGAATCAGCTTTACCGAATTCGGAATCAATCTTTACGGTAAGTTCATCTTCGAATCAGAGGGCGAACTTTTTGATCTGAGCGACAGTGACTCTAAGATTCTAGTTCCGGCTGGTGGCGTCCTAGTTTGCGTGAGACAAGCCTACAGTATTGGATACTACGGCGGAGGTGCGACAATAATCAATGGAACCAAGTCCTCCAATGCGCCCAAGCTATTTTTCATATTGAAGCCAGACGGCGAAGTGACATTTCATCTACCTAGTCCAGACGGCAATTTCTTCGGTGAGCAGATCACTGGCACAATAGAATTCAAAACACTTTACAAACCCGATAATACAAAGAAGCCGAACAAGTCGGAGCAGGCGACGCCGAGGAAGCCGTCTGATTAAATTCTGGCACGACACCGGCGCGCCTGTCCTATGACGTTAAGGCCATATGGAAACCGCCATGCATGACTACTTCTATGGAAGGTTCCCTTCGCAGCTTGGTCTGCTCACGTTTCGGCGTCCGAACGATGTCGTTCGTGAGCATTTGATGCGCGACCCAGCCGTCGTCTTTTTTGGGGGACCTGACTGGGACAATGTTGCGGCTGATCTTAGTATTGTTCCTGAGCAGGACCGGTCTCGATTCATTCTGTCCTTGTTCATGGCGGTTCTGACAGATCAGGCTCTTTACACGTACTTTCGGGACTCTTATGACGAGTGGCGAGAGAGAACGAACTTTCCCAAGTTTGGTTGGTCGGGCTTTGGCCCACACAACGAGAATCCGTTCAAGATTCTCTGGGCCCCCGAGCGAGTAAGCATAGTCGACAACGATGAGCTTCTTGCGCTGGTCCCTGAGTTCGTGAGGTTTTTGGTGGAAGAGACAACGACCTATTTCCGGCACCACCTTCCGGCAGTTGACGTGCGCGGGTACTTTGATGCAATCAGGCGTGATAGGGGCTACGCGTTCAACCAAGGCGCTATAGTGCCTAGAGTGAAGGTCGAGTTCGAAGCCCTAACCAACGGCTGAAGCTGACCGGGGCCGCCATCCTGGTTTTTCGAGCTTCAACGTCCTTGCAGGCGGCCCCGGCAGCTTAGCCAACCGTTAGGCAATGAAGGCCAGAGCCATGAAGCCCCGAGCCATGTTGGCTTGCCGCCAATGGTGGTAGGCGTCCCGGGGTTCGCTCTCATCGAGGGGGATACCAAAGTCACGCGTGTGTCCATCGAGGTGCTTCAAGGCTGAACGGTGGCGTAGGCCCTGCAACGGCGACTGATGATTCCGAGTCGAGGCAGCATGGCGCCCAGCGGGCCTTCGGCCGCAATCGCGTGGATCCAACTCGATGGGTGTGAGCGAGCGATGACAGATTGGCGTGGGTCGGCAATGCCAGGAGCTGGTCGCCACGTGGTGAAGGCGGAGGCGTTGCGGGTAGAGTAGGGCGTCCAACGAATGAGCGACGCGAACGCGGAAACTGAATCAGGAACGCCTAACAAAGCGATTCAGCAGAGTCGCGAATGCGTCCTGCGGAATCGAGAATCCTTTTTCTTCTCCCTCTACGTGAACACGACTTTCAGTCATAACTCGGGAACACGACTTTCAGTCATAACTCG
>CAYZHH010000165.1:0-6200 GCA_964478275.1 uncultured Candidatus Kuenenia sp. | reverse complement strand
GAACACGACTTTCAGTCATAACTCGGGAACACGACTTTCAGTCATAACTCGCTCAGGCGGCCCCCGCCGCAGATGAGCGGAAGCGCTCGGCCAACATCGCCCTGACTGTGGCGAGATGTAAACTCGTGAGGTGCAATATGAAGGACGTTTCTGAAGATGCTGCTTCGGCTGCAGCGACAGCCGGGTATTGGCACTGGTCCGGGATTCCGACATTCCTGCGCTGTCCGTTCCAGCCGGACTTCAAAGACACCGATATCGGGCTGATCGGCGTCCCATACAGCGGCGGGAACAGTATCGAGCGCATGCAATACCTCGGTCCCCGTGCGGTCCGCAGCCGTTCCATGGCGTATGGCCGCGCTCACCGCGAGTTCGGCATCAACCCCTTCGAACTGGTCCGCGTCCGCGATTTGGGCGATGCGCCGATGCCGCGAGTGCTGAACCCGGACATGGCGGCCGAGGACTTCCGGGCCTTTTTCCAGAAGGTCTTCGAGGCTGGCATTACGCCAGTCAGCATCGGGGGCGATCATTCCATCACCTGGCCCATCCTGCGCGCCGCCCACGGGACCCGCTTCCCCGCCCCGCTGGGCATGATCCATTTCGACAGTCATACCGACGCGGCTCCGGAGGGCTTTGGGACCCGCAACCATGCCGCCGGTTTCCGGATGGGGACGGAAGATGGCCTCATCGATCCCCAACGCACGGTGCAAATCGGCATCCGCGGTCACATGGCAATCCTGGAGCAGGACGACTGGGCGAAGAAGAACTTTGCTCGGGTCATCACCACAGACGAGGTCGTCAAGCAGGGCGTGGCTGCTGTTCTTCGGGAGGTCCGCGGGGTCATCGGCGATGGCCCGACTTACCTGAGCTTCGACCTGGACGCCATCGATCCCGCGTATGCGCCAGGCGTGGCTGACCCAGAGGTGAATGGCCTGACGGTCCGCGAGGTGGTTCAACTGATGCACGGGTTCCGCGGGGTGAATCTGATGGGGGCCGATATCGTGTGCTACTGTCCGCCGCTGGACAATTCTGCACAGATCACCGCGCTGACGATCAGCTCGCTGATGTTGGAGTTGGTGACTCTGATGGCCGATTTCAAGACCCGGAAAGTATGATCCGGCGGGCATGTAGGCTCTCCCAGATGTGTAGCTCCCCGCGCCCGCCGGGCAGTTGAGGTGTGTCGTTCGGCAGGCGAAGGAAATTTCGCAGATCCGTGGTGCACGTACCTCCCCGGTATGACCCTGCCACGCCGATGCCTTGAGAGAGGCTCGTTCGACTCCTCTTGGAGCTCAAACGTGTGAGTCGTTTTCTTGGGCGGGCTGACCGTGGGATAGCTCACGGTGATCACGACGATGATCGGGCACTCGGGGCCAGGTTCAGTTCTGCTTGAACTCGTCTTTGTTCGCGGCTTGGAGTTTCTCGGCGTCAGCGTTGAGCGCCTTCCCCTCGTCCATGCCCTTGGTGAGCCGCTCGGTGCAAGCGATCACTTTCTCTTTGAGCGCGGCGGCATCGACGATGGACTCGTCCAAAAACAATCCGGCGCCGTCAGCCAGAGCGAGAATCCCTTCAGAGAACTTCTGGTTCACCTGCCCCTTGAGCTTCCAGTACTCGGTCACGGCGTCTTTCCCGACACCGTCCTTGCCGGCCTCCGCGAATTTGGCAGCCGCATCGCTAAAGTGCTTCGCTCCCTGCTTCGCGTGATCGGCAATCTCCTCAGCGAGTTTCTTGAACTGCTCGCGGTTGCCGGGAAACGCGGCGATGTTCTCCTCGCTAAAAAGCTCGTCGTACTTCTTGGCAGCGGTATTCACATGCTCATCGGCCTTGGCGATCGACGCGTTCGCTTCATCAACCTTCGTGTTGGCCTTGTTCGTCCCCATCTGTTGCACGACCGTGCCGATGGCGATGAGCAGCACGACAATTCCCATGGCAATTCTGACGAACTTCATGACTGATCGACTCCGATGATGAAAAAACGCGAAGGACGGAAGCCCTGAAGGATAGCCCGGCCGACGGCAGGCTCACAATCCATCGATGCCCTTCCAGCGGCTCTTTCAATAGCAGTTCGCGATTCTACGGGCCATGCAGCCGTGATCGCGGCGGTCTATACTACGTCGAATAGACTCCGGTCAGCGTTGCTGGCTGATTGATCTGGCAGAGAGTGCGGGCGTGGCCTTAGTGGAGCGTCACGATGGTTTTTCGACGCCTGGCTTCAGGGCTGTTGATAACGGCTGGGATCGCCGTCTTGGCTCCCGACCTGGCTGCCGCGGCGGCGCCGTCGTTCACCCGCGATATCAAGCCGCTGCTCTCGAACCGCTGCAGCCAATGCCACGGGCCCGACGCGGAGACTCGCCAAGGGGGCGACGACGAAGGGCTCAGGCTCGACACGTTTGAAGGGGCAACGGCCGACTTGGGCGGCCGTGTTGCGATCCGGCCCGGAAAGGCGGAGGCGAGCGAAGTCATCGCGCGGATCACGTCCACCGATCCCGATCTCGTCATGCCACCACCTGACTCGGGCGCGCCGCTGACAGCCGCCGAGATCAATCGCCTCACCCAGTGGATCGCGGCTGGGGCCGAGTACCAGCCCCACTGGGCCTATGTGTCGCCAAAGCGGCCTGCCGTACCGGACATCGTGAACAAGGATTGGCCGAAGAATGACATCGACCGATTTGTGCTGGCACGCCTCGAGGTCGAAGGGCTTGCACCGCAACCGGAGGCCGACCGCGTCACGCTTGCCCGAAGGCTTTCGCTCGACCTCACGGGACTCCCGCCGACCCCCGAGGAGGTGGATGCCTTTGTCGCCGACGCGTCGGCTGACGCAGTGGAACAATTCGTGGACCGCCGGCTCAGCCACGAAGGCTACGGCGAACACATGGCGAGGCAGTGGCTCGATCTCGCCCGCTATGCCGACAGCGCCGGCTACGCCGACGACCGCCCGCGAACCATCTGGGCCTGGCGAGACTGGGTGATCCAGGCCTGCGATTCCAACATGCCCTTCGATGAGTTCACCATTCGCCAACTCGCCGGCGACCTTCTGCCCGACGCCACGCTCGACGACCGGATTGCCACCGCCTTCCATCGCAACACGCTCACCAACTCTGAAGGTGGCACGATCGACGAGGAGTTTCGCGTCGGCGCGGTCGTTGATCGCGTCAACACGACAATGAGCACGTGGATGGGCACCACCATCGCCTGCGCCCAGTGCCACGACCACAAATACGACCCCCTCTCCCAGCAGGAGTTTTTCAGTCTCTACGCCATCCTGAATCAGACGGCTGATGCGGACCGCGAGAACGAGCGGCCCGTCCTTGATCTCTATAAGGAGGGGCAGAAGGCGCGCCGCGACGCCCTCACCGCAGAGCTCGCCGTGCTCGCACGGCAGCTTCCCCCAAGCGATTCCGAGGCCAGCGAGTCGCCCGAGATCCAGGCCCTGCGCGAGCGGGTGGCATCGGTCACGAAGGAACGGGATGCCATCAGGCCCCACACCACCGTGCCGGTCATGGAGGAGCTTCCTGCAGACAAGCGGCGGGTGACCAAACTCCAGTACCGCGGCAACTGGAACGATCTTGGTCCCGAGATCGAGCCTGGCGTGCCGGCCGTGTTTCACCCACCGCAGGCGTCGGCCGAAGGCCGGATCGACCGGCTCGCCCTTGCCCAGTGGCTCATCGACCCTGCCAACCCGCTCACGCCGCGGGTCGTCGTCAATCGGATGTGGGAGCGGCTTTTTGGGATCGGCATCGTGCCGACGAGCGAAGACTTCGGCGCCCAGGGCGAGCTGCCGAGCCACCTGGAGCTCCTCGACTGGCTTGCCTGCGAGCTCGTCGATCGCGGCTGGGACACCAAAGCCATCACGCGGCTCATCGTGACGAGTGCCGCCTACCGGCAATCGAGCAAGTGCCCGCCCGATGTCGTCGCGAATGACCCTGAGAACCGGCTTCTCTCCTGTGGTCCTCGGGTGCGACTCTCCGCCGAAGTGATTCGCGACCAGGCGCTCGCAGCCGCGGGGCTCCTCTCGCGGAAGAAGGGAGGCCCGAGCGTCAATCCACCCCAGCCCGACCTTGGTCTCAAGGCTGCCTTCGGTGGCGGCCTCGACTGGAAAACAAGCGAGGGCGAGGACCGTTACCGTCGCGCGATCTACACCACGTGGCGGCGAAGTAATCCATACCCATCAATGGCGACCTTCGACGCGCCCAACCGCGAGGTCTGCACGCTCCGCCGTCCGCGAACCAACACGCCACTCCAGGCGCTCGTCACCCTCAACGATCCGGTCTACGTTGAAGCGGCGCAGGCTCTCGCGCGGCGAATGATCGCCGAAGGGGGGTCCACGTCTGCCGACCGAGCGATCCGTGGGTTCCGACTCGTGCTTGCCCGCATGCCAACGGGCCCCGAGATCGACCGGCTTGTGCAGCTTTTCGATGACGCGGCGGCCAAGTATCGCGCTGACGAAGTGGCGGCACGCGCGATGGCCACCGAGCCGCTGGGCACACCCCCGCCCGGCCTCGCCGCCGACATGCCGGAGCTCGCCGCCTGGACGGTCGTGGCGAATGTCATCCTGAACCTCGATGAAGCCTTCATGTGCCCGTGAGAGTCATCCCATGAATCCGTTTCTCGAACACAAACTCCTCGCCACCCGTCGCCAACTCCTCGGGAGCATGGCCGGCGGCATCGGTGCGATGGCAATGGCCGAGCTGCTCGGCGGCACGGCCGTGGGCTCGGAGAGCAGTCCGCTGGCCGTCAGTTCGACTGACCCGCTCGCCGCCCGTATGCCGCCGCTGCCGGCAAAAGCAAAACGGATGATCGTGATCCATCTCACGGGCTCGCCGCCGAACCTCGACATGTATGACCACAAGCCGGTGCTGGTGGCGCACGACGGCCAGGACTGCCCGGCGGAGTTTCTCGCGGGGAAGAATTTTGCGTTTACCAGCGGCACGCCAAAACTCCTGGGCACCCGGAGGAGCTGGACGAAGTGTGGCCAAAGCGGGATCGAGCTTTCCGATGCGATCCCGAATCTCCAGCGCGTCGTCGACAAGCTCTGCTTCGTGCGGAGCATGCACACCGACCAGTTCAATCACGCGCCGGCGGAGCTGTTGGTGTACACCGGCTCGCCGCGGGCCGGCCGGCCGAGCCTCGGCTCGTGGGTGACCTACGGCCTCGGCACGGAGAACGCCAATCTGCCCGGGTTCGTCGTGCTCATCTCGTCGGGCGTGCAGCCGAACGGTGGTGCGAGTAGTTTTGGGTCGGGCTTCCTCCCGAGCGTGTATCAGGGCGTGCAGTGCCGATCGAAGGGCGATCCGGTGCTCTATGTGTCTGACCCGCCGGGCATGGATCGGGCGATGCGGCGGCGTTCGCTCGATGCGCTTCGTGATCTCAACGAGCTGCAGGCCCAGGAGCTTGGCAACCCCGAGACGCTCACGCGGATCGCCCAGTACGAGCTTGCCTTCCGGATGCAGGCGAGCGTGCCCGATGTGATGGATATCTCCAAGGAGCCCGCGCATGTGCTTGAGGCCTACGGCGCGGAGCCGGGGGCCTCGAGCCTGGCCAACAACATTCTGCTGGCAAGACGGCTCGTCGAGCAGGGAGTGCGGTTGGTGCATCTCTTCGACTGGGGCTGGGATTTCCATGGCACGAACCCGGCGGAGGACATTCGCGACGGTCTCACGAAAAAGGCGGCGACCTTCGACAAGCCTGCCGCGGCCTTGATCGAGGATCTCGCCGAGCGAGGGCTCCTTGAGGACACGCTCGTGCTCTGCACCGGCGAGTTTGGCCGAACGCCCTTCCGCGAGGGCCGCACGGCGAAGGGGCAGATTCTCGGCCGCGACCACTACCCCGACTGTTATACGGTGTGGATGGCCGGCGGCGGCGTGAAGGCAGGCCATGTGCATGGCTCCACGGACGAGCTCGGCTTCAATGTCGCGAGCGACCCGGTGCATATCCACGACCTCCAGGCCACGCTGCTTCACCTTCTCGGCTTCGACCACACCAAGCTCACCTGGCGGTTCCAGGGCCGCGACTTCCGGCTCACCGACGTTCACGGGAAAGTCGTGAAGGAAATTCTCGCCTGACGGCCGGGCGGGAGGCCCGGCAAGCGACCAGCGACCGGAGGTCGCCAAGCTCGGTCCGGCACGACGCCGGAGCCGAGCGTGAAGCATCCCGTTCACGGGAAAGTCGTGAAGGAAATTCTCGCCTGACGGCCGGGCGGGAGGCCC
>CAYZHH010000164.1:0-8130 GCA_964478275.1 uncultured Candidatus Kuenenia sp. | reverse complement strand
GCCTCGATCCCTGTGACCTTCTCCTCGGCCAGGGGCGGGATGCCTTCGAGGAAGTGATCGCGGCCGCCGTGGACCCCCTCGACTACCGGATGGATGAGACGCTCGCTTCCCTCCCGAGCGATGCCGGCGATGACGCGGCCCTCACCGCGGTTGAAAGCGTTCTGGCGGCGCTGGCGGCTCCCAGCCCAGCGGGCGGTTCCGAGCGGCTCCTCCGTGAAGACAAGGTGCTCGGGCGGCTCTCGAGGAGGTTCGGCCTTGGACGCGACGTGCTTCGTCGTCGGCTCGACGAACTCCGTCAGCGGTCTCGGATTTCGCGCGAGCCCACGAGTGCAAATGAGCCCGCGAAGGCTCCGCGACTGCCGGCCTGGGATCGTGAGGTGCTCGAAGTACTCGTCGGCGTGCCCGAGGGGGCTGGAATCGTGGTGCGGGACGTTCGCCCGGCCGATCTGGAGAGCGATGCGGGCCGCACGGTCATCGAGGCAGCACGGCGGCTCCATGATGCGGGACGCGTGGTGGGCCTCTCAGGACTGCTTCTCGAGCTGAATGACCCGGCGCTGCAAAGCATTCTCGTTGCGGTGGACGAGGCGAATACCTCACGCGGATCAAGGGACGGAGACGGGCGCCTCGAGGCGTTCGTCACCGCACTCCACCGTCGCGCTGCCGGCCGCGGGGCGCATGCCAGCGCCCGCGCCCTCAAAACATCCCGCCTCGACACCGTTGCCGAGGCAGAACTTTTGGAACGGCTCGTCGCCCAGCGGCGGGCCATCCAGGGCATTCCCTCACCCAAGGAGGGGTGAGGGTGCCCACCTCGTCGTTGCCGAAGTCGGTGCGGATACTCCCGCACCGGGGGGGCGGCGTGCGAGTGACGATAGGATTGGTGAAGGAGAACCAACGATGTCCGATTGCCCGCTTCCAGCCGATGATCTGCCCCGCGCCGCCCAGTCGCTGACTGAGGTGAGTCGTGTGTCTGCCGCTATGCCAACGGTGCCTGATTTCGAGACCGGAGCCGAACTGGCCAAGCTCGTGGCGCTGGGCACCGCGCAGGGCTACTTGACGTTCGACCAGGTCAACGAATACCTGCCGGACGAGGCCGTCGATCCCGAAAAGATCGACGCGCTCCTCGTCGCGCTCGAGGACAAGGGGATCGAGATCAGCGATGGCCCCCCCGTGATCATCGATCCGGCGGACGTAGCCCAGCCCCAGGCTCGCAAACGGGACGAGGTGATCACCACGCCACCGTCGAACGCCGGCAATGATCCGATCCGCATGTACCTCGCGCAGATGGCGGAGATTCCTCTGCTCACCCGACGCGAGGAAATCTCGCTTGCGAAGCGGATCGAGGTCACTCGGAAGCGGTTTCGGCGGGCGGTGCTCGGCTGCGCCTACTCGCTTCACTCCACGGTCGATACCCTTCGCAAGGTTCATGAGGGGCACCTCCCCTTTGACCGCACCATCAAGGTGTCGCTCACGGAGCGGCTCACCAAGGAGCAAGTTCAGGCTCGCATGCCCCACAATCTTGGCACGCTCGACCACCTGATCAGCCAGAGCCAGGCAGATTTCCGGCAGCTCATCAGCCGCCGCACGCCCGCGGGCGAGGCCAAAGCTGCGCGGGGCCGCTTCAAGCGGGCGAGGGCCAAGTCGCTCCTGCTCGTCGAGGAGTTGAGCCTTCGCACCCGCCGAGTGCAGCCGCTCGTCAAGCTCCTGCGGGGCATGTCCGCCCGCATGGATAGCCTCCAGCGCGACCTCAAGGCGATGAAGGCTGGCGAACGGTCGTGCGACGATCGAGCCGACATGCGGAAGGAGCTTCGCGACCTCATGCTCACCACGCTCGAGAGCCCACGGTCGCTTCGGACCAGGGTGGGCACGCTCGAGAACCTGCGTCAGGGCTATGAGGGGGCCAAGCGGAATCTTTCCGCGGCGAACCTCCGGCTCGTGGTGTCCATCGCGAAGAAGTATCGCAACCGAGGGCTCGCATTCCTCGACCTTATCCAAGAGGGCAACACTGGCCTCATGCGAGCGGTGGATAAATATGAGTACCGCCGCGGGTTTAAGTTTTCGACCTACGCCACATGGTGGATCCGTCAGGCGATCACGCGGGCCATCGCCGATCAGGCCCGCACGATCCGGATTCCCGTGCATATGATCGACGTGCTCTCGAAGCTGCGGAACACGGCCAAGAAGCTGCTCCATGAGCTGGGTCGCGAGCCATCACCCGAGGAGATTGCCGCTGCGGCGGATGTGCCATTCGAGGAGGCGCGGCGGGTGCTCGACATGGGTCGTCAGCCCATGAGCCTCGATCGCCCCGTGGGGGAGAGCGAGGACGCCAGCTTCAGTGAGTTTGTCGAGGATGTCGGCGTAGCGAGCCCCACGCAGTCCACCACGCATGGCCTGCTTCGTGATCGGATCGATTCGCTCCTCAAGACCCTCACCTACCGGGAGCGGGAGATCATTCGGCTGCGGTATGGGCTCACCGATGGATACACCTACACGCTCGAAGAGGTGGGCCGAATCTTCCGTGTGACCCGCGAACGGGTGCGGCAGATCGAGGCCAAGGCCGTCAAGAAGCTCCAGCACCCAGTGCGGTCGCAGCAGCTCGAAACGTTCCTGGAAAATTCCATCGGGTGAGGCCTCCGGGCCGGTCCGGCGCTACCGTCGCCCACCACGGTCACTGTGCTACACTCTCCGGCGGGGCGGATAGACCGTCCCGCCGGAGAGTCTCATGACCGTCGCAGTTGCTATCGAAACGCTTCGCACGCTGCACCGAATGCACCGTCAACTGGAGGATCTCCACGGGCGGCTCGATGCCGGGCCGCTCCGGGTGGCGGCGCTCGCGACGACCGTCCGGAACGCCGAGGCGGCTCGGGATTCAGCCAAGGACGCAATCAAGCAGGCGAGGCTCGCCGTCGACCGCAAACAACTCCAGCTCAGGAGTGCCGAGTCGAAGAATGCCGACCTCGAAGGGAAGCTCAACGCCTGCAAGACCAACCGGGAATACCAGACCCTCGGTGACCAGATTGCCGCTGACCGAATGGCCACGAAGGTCCTTGAAGACGAGATCCTCGAGGCTCTCGAGGGCATTGATGTCCTCGCGCCGGGAGTCCCGAAGGCCGAGGAGGCCCTCACGGCTGTCCAGCGGAAGCTTGCCGCGGAGCAGGGCCGTGTTCGCGATGACAAGGGCCAGCTTGATGAGGACGTGGCCCGCGTCAGCGGTGAGCTCGCCATGGCTGAGAAGGAATTGGCCGATGATGTGCGTGCCCGCTACGACCGCGTCGTCAAGCACAAGGGAGCCGACGGTATGGCGGCGATTGATGGGCAGAGTTGTGGAGGCTGCCACCAGCAGATCACCAGCAACATGACTTCGGAACTGTTCGCCGGCCGCATTGTCGCCTGCCGAAGCTGCGGCAGACTCCTCTATACGTCCCACACGGCCGGCTGACCGGACCACGCGACGTCCTGGGCACGTCGCTTCACCAGGAGAGACCACGGATGTCCGATCGCATTCCAATGACCCGCGCGGGCTATGACAAGCTCAAGGCCGAGGCCGATGAGCTCGAGACCGTGGAGATGCCGATCATTGCCCATCGCATTGCGGCCGCCCGCAGCGAAGGGGATCTCAGCGAGAACGCCGAATATCATGGCGCCCGTGAGAGCCAGGGCATGCTTCAGGCCAAGATCAATCTCTTGCGGGACAAGCTCGCTCGCGCCGTGATCGTCGAACGGCCCAAGGAGGCCAGTGACGAAGTCGTCTTTGGCGCGACGATCCGCGTGAAGGATTTGAAGTTAGGCGACGAGGAGGAGTATGTGCTCGTCGGCGCGGGCGAAGAGGATTTTGACGCCGGGCGGATCAATGTCGCGAGCCCTCTCGCCCAAGGGTTCCTGGGCCACAAGGTGGGTGAGAAGGTGTCGATCGACGTGCCGGCCGGTCGGCTCGAGTATGCGATCCTGGAAGTCCGGTTCGACGATTGAAGCACGCGGGCTTACGCGAGCCCGTCGAAGAGTGCCGATCCGATCCGCACAATCGTGCTGCCTTCGAGAATGCCGGCCTCGAAGTCTCCGCTCATGCCCATCGAGAGGTTAGCGAGGGCCTCGGGATCGGGGATCGCCCTTGCCAATTCATCCCTGAGCAGCCGCAGCCTAGCAAAGTCACGTCGGGCGTCCGATCCGGCATCGGGCCGCGCTGCCATTCCCATCAGGCCACGCAGGCGGACGGCTGGTGAACGTGCCGCCGCGGCGACGAGCGCGGGCACATCGTTGAAGACAGCGCCGGACCGGCCGGGGTCGTCTGTGAGATTGACTTCCACGAGCATGTCGAGCCGTGGGCAGGGCAACGACGGCGAAGGTGACGTCGCCTCTGCTTCACGAATCGCCTCCGCTTCGACGGCTTCCAGCAGCCGGAGGCTATCCAGCGACTGGAGCATGCCGAGGAGAGGCAGGGTACGGCGAATCTTATTGCGCTGAAGGTGCCCGATCATGTGCCATCGCGGGAGTTTCGGTCGGCCCGCCATCGCTGCCGCCTTGTCCCAGAGCGTCTGCGGCCTGCTTTCGGCCAGGTCGAGCAGGCCTGCGTCGAGCACCATCACGGCAAGGTCTGCGGAGACGTATTTCGTGACGGCGACCAGCGTGACCTCTCCGGGATCACGACCGGCGAGCCGGCACGCCTCCGCGATACGGTCGCGGAGGGCGGCTACGTTGGCACCGATGATCTGCCGCGGATCACCCGGCGGGAGCGTCCGCCAATCGGCAGCCATCACTGGATTTCAAGGAGGCGTCGCACGGCCCCGTCGCGCTTGATGCGGCCGAGCAGAAACTCACACGACACGTTGCAGCCGAGGAGGGTTCGGTTTCGTGGGGCATCGAGAGCGCGGTAGAGGAGCCACTGCTCGAGGCCAACCTGCACGCGAAAGCCGACCGCCTGATGCGGCGGCAGATTGATTCGTGTGTCGGCGACGGTAAGCTGCCGCCACGTCAGCGGACGGCCAGCGCGGCGGGGATCGAGGTCGAGCCACATGGCCGCGTAGCATCGAGAACCGGCGCTTTCCTGGGTGAGCGTCAGCCCGGCTGGGCCCGAGGCGAAGGTGCCTCGGCCGACGGAACGCCACTCCGGTAGCGCGATGGGAAGGGCGGTCAGCCGCATGCCCGTGTCGAACGCGAGCAGCTCGCGAGTCTCGGCAGCCGGTTCAACGTCGAGCCCTGCCACGAGCGGCATGCTCGCCGTCATCCGGAGAGCCCCTGGCCCGACGGCGACTGATGCGAGACGGCTGTCCGGTGTCGGCGTCCCGCCAGGCGTCGTTACGGCGTCGGCAAGAAGCACCACTCGGTCTTGGGGCAACAGCACGATCTGCCGCTCCATCTGGCGACCGCCCGGGAGCGGCGCGGTGATCTCCAAAAATGTCGCCTTTCGGTCCGATTCCCAGCACGACATTGTCCACGGCCCCTCCGTTTCGATGGGGCGACCATCGAGGGTGACCGTCCAGGCCCATGGGCCTGCCACCAGAAGTCTGTCGGCCACCGCGATCTCGATTTCGGGAACCGGGCGGGAATAGTCCACGAGGAGTCGGACGCTGGCGGCATCCCAGCCGCTTCGCATCACTGCGACAGCCGCCGTGGCGTCGTGGAGGTCGCGGCGGATGTACCGTCGTGGCTTACCGGCTGCTCGCGGCGGAGTTCGCACTGCTTGGACGGTTTGCCTTCGCCGCCGGCCGAGAACATCGACGGCGTCGAGAAGGGGTTTGGTGAACTGAATCGGCAGGAGCCCGCCAATCGCGATTGCCCGACCGTGACGGCCGAGGAGCCGCACAGCGCCCGTGGATGCCTCTCGCCAGCGACGATCCGTCGCCGCACCCCAGGCCGGTGCTCCTGTCGCGGAGGCGACTTCGCGGAACCTGCACCACCGCACAACCCGCTCAACGGCGGCGGCGCCTCCCGTCCCATGCACGGTGCCACGGGGCGAGACGAGCCGATCGATTTCTGTGGACATGGCATCGGCCGCGACCGACTCGAAGCGACGACAGGCCTCGATGTCGGCGAACAGCCGGGCGACTACAAACATGAACTGTGCAGGACGGGTATCGCCGGATGCGAGGAGCCCCGTGGCGGACGATGCGATCTGCACAAGACGCTCGAGAAGGCTACCGGCAGAGCCCCCGGCGCGGCGCGACCGCGCCATCCATCCAAGGGCCCACGTCGCCGCCTCACATGCAATCCAGCGGTCGCCAGCATCAGCTTCACGAGCCTCGTCGAGGCATTCGGCGATCGCGGCTTCGACGAACTGCGCCCGCTGCGGATTGCCCGCGCCCCCGCGTACCCTGTCAGCCAGCCGCCTCAGGCATTCACGGATCGACCACGATCCGGTGATGGCCGCGGCGTCGCGGATCCGACGGGCGGCGGTCGTGCGCTTCACCCGCACCGGCATCGGTAGCTGCGGCGTCAGCGGGCCGATGTCGGCGATGGCCTCAGCCTGCGTCGCCTCGGAGCTCGCAGGGGGTTCTGGGATGGACCGTGGGTCTGTGGTGCTGGCCCGGTGTCGCTTTGTCTGTCCGTTTGACCGCGTGTCCGTCGCCATCGGCAATACGTGCTCCCAGGAAAAACGACCGCGTGAGGGGGGGCGCACCTGTCTGCCAGGCCGCCGCGGCGGTATCGTACAACAGGTGGATGGCGTCAACCACGAAGCCACCTGCTCCCCGAGGCTCATCATGTCTGCTCTGCCGCGCCAGTCGCTTTTGAATCTCTTCCCTGCGCGATCGTGGGGTATCGTCGGGGTATTCGGGCTCATCATGACGGTGGCCCTGGGGGTGACGGCCGCCGAACCGGCGGAGGTCCCCGCGACTCCAGCGGCAGCTCCCGATCGCCATCCCGAGCTGCGTCGGCTGTCCAAGGTCGACGAAATTTGGCTCGACCTGCCTGGCAAGCGTGTCATCGTCGGGGGCAAAGTGGCGCTTTCCGAAGGAGTGCTCGAGGTCTTTGCTTGTCCGGTCCTCTCCAAGGAGCATGAGGCGGTGGTGGCTACCAACTGCCCGGCGAAGCTCGTGCATGCGGGACTCTTGGCGATTGGCCTCGAGCCTGGGAAGCCTGCGACGTTTGTACCGGAGTATGTCCCGGCTCAGGGGTCCAAGGTGAGCGTGCTGGTTCGCTGGACCGATGCCGAGGGGAAGGTGCAGGAGCGACCCGCACGGGAATGGGTGCGAAACACGACGACGGGCAAGGAGCTCGATGTCGACTGGGTCTTCACGGGCAGCGGCTTCTGGCGTGATCCGACGGACGGCACGGAGCATTACGAGGCCGATGCTGGGGACATGATCTGCGTCTCCAACTTTCCGAGTGCCATGCTTGATGTGCCGATTGCCTCGAGTGACGCCAACGACGACCTGATCTTCGAGGCGTTTGAGGGGCGAGTGCCGCCCCATGGCACGCCCGTGGAGCTCATTCTCTCATCGGGCGAATGACGTCTGGCGCGGTGACCGGTCAGTCGTCGCCGGTAATCCGGCAGTGGGCCAGGATCTCTGCTGGCGTGGTCACGTAGCCAGTGTAGAACGGCCCAAACTCGGCGTACCGCGCGCTCGCCTCATCGAACCGCATCGTATAGACGATTTCCTTGAGGAACTCGGGACGCCGGGCCCAGAGCGTCACGCCCCACTCCCAATCGTCGAGGCCCACCGAGACCGTGATGAGCTGCGTTACGCGGCCGCCGAACGTCATGCCGCTGCGGGCGTGCTCAGACATCAGCCGACTCCGCTCAGCGTAGGGGAGCATGAACCAGTTCTCGCCGGTCTTTCGCTTCTTGTTCATTGGATAGAAGCAGACGTTTGGCCATGGTGGAAGTTCTGGCTCCAGCCGCGCCCGGCGCATCGACTCTTCGCGGGCAGCATAGCCCTGCACCTTCGCCTTCCAGGCCGGGCTGTCGGCGGGCACACCCTCGGCCACGAGACGGTCACCGAACTGCTCCACCGTGGGCACGTACTCGCTCACTTCCGTGAGACTCACATACGAGTAGGTGGGCACGATGGCCGGACCAAGCGGCCCCGCGAGGAGCTGCTGGTGAACGGCATCCACGGCGATCGGCGACGGATCCATCACGACCGCAGCGAAGTCGGCCTTATGCCCAGGGACGAGCCAGGTCTGAAGTCGTGTTGG
>CAYZHH010000163.1:0-8139 GCA_964478275.1 uncultured Candidatus Kuenenia sp. | reverse complement strand
AGTGGGAAAAGGCCATGGATGGCTTTTCCCACATACCCTTAGCGGCCGCGACGGCAGCCACGATGCTTGCCGCTCTCGCGGCAGCAGTCATCGCAGCACGAATCGCAACCGCAGGCATCGCCACAACCGCAAGCGCTCGACCCGCAGCCGTTGCCACAAGGCACCTCGACGGCGACACAAACGCACTTGGTGACCGGCACTTCCTTCGTGACTTGGACCGGAACGCAGACCTTGTAGGACACGGTCTTCTCTTCCGACACGCACTCGCAGGTCGTGACCGTGTACTTCTCTTCCTTCTGCGTCGGCACCATGACCGTATAGGAGACTTCCTTGGTCATCGTCTCCGGCACGCACTTGGTGACCGTGTACTCGCGGGTGCGAGTCTCGGCCTTGCACTTGGTGACGGCGACCTTGCGGGTCTTCTGCTCGGGCACGCACTTGGTGACCGTGTACTCACGGGTCCGCTCTTCCGGCACGCACTTGGTGACGGTGTAGGTGCGGGTCCGCTCCTCATCACGGCACTTCGAAACGCAGACCTTGCGGGTCCGCTCTTCGTTGCGGCACTTGGTGACGGTGTGGGTGCAAGGAACTTCCTCGGTGACGCACTCGTACGTCGTGACCGGGCATTCCTTGGTCTCACACGTCGGCACCCAAACCCGCTTGCAGCACGTCTTCGGCGGGCAGGGGCAGCCGCAGGCGTCGGTGCCACCGCCGACCTCGACCATTTCAGTGGCCCAGTGGCCACCACGGACCTGGACGGTCTTGGTGGAATGCACTGGAACCCGCTTCATCACCTTCCGCGTGGTCGTCACCTCTTCGGTGTAGGGAACCTTCACGGTGTACTTCTGCTCCACCTCTTCGGTGTAAGGAACCTTCACCGTGTAGGCACAGGTCTTCTCTTCCTTCACTGGCACCATGACGGTGTAGGTGCAGGTCTTGGTCTCGGACACGGGGACCATCACCGAGTAGGCCTGCTCGACCTCTTCGGTGTAGGGAACCATGACGGTGTACTCACACGTCTTGGTCTCCGGGACCATCTTGTTGACCGTGTAGGAGCAGGTCTTGGTCTTCGTCTCGGGGACACAGACCGTGACCATGCGGGTCTTCTCTTCGGTCTTCGGAACCTGCTTCATGACCGTGACGGTCTTCTCGCGGGTCTCCGTCTTGTACTCCGTGCAGGTGACCGACTTCATCTCGGTGACCATCTGCTTCTGGTACACCGTCTTGGTGCCGCCGCAAGCGCTGGCATCACCACAACCACTCGCGCAGCCACCGCAGTCGGCGGCCCACGTGCTGGTGCACATGGCGACGACGGCAACGGCTGGCATCATGCAAGCCACAAATTTTCGAAACACGCAAACCTCCAAAAGTTGAGAACAAACGGGAAGGACCGAGCAGGGTGTGCCTTGGGAGCTCGCCTGTCGCCGGTCGGTCGAAGAGACCAGTGTCTACGACGACCGAACGACCGGCCGCCTGTTAAGATAGATAGAGTACGTTGACAAAAACGGCATTCAAGGGTGGGGTCAGAGAAAAAAGGCCGACCTTGCGGGCACACCCTCTCCAGGGGGGATGCTCCTGCTGGCGACCGCCGTTTCAGTTTCGCCGCCCCGACCCCGGAGGCGGCCTTCGGCTCGCCGCCGTTCGAACCTTGGTTTTCAGCCAGAACTGGCGACTGATGTGTTGCGGGCAGCCACCGGCATAATCCATAATGAGATTCGTCGGCGGTGCAAATGTTCGCAACGGGTGAGTAACCTGGGGAGGGCCTTCTCATGGACACGGTGGCCGAATTGCTGGCATCGAAGCCTCGGCGAATTGTTTGCACCTCGCCAGTGGCCACGGTGCAACAGGCAGCGTGGCTCATGAACGAGCACGGCATCGGCGCGCTCCTCGTAAAGGAGGCTGACCGCCTCGTGGGCATCTTTACCGAGCGGGATGTCCTCCGCCGGGTCGTGGCCGAGGGCCGCTTGCCCGATACCACCAGCGTGGGCGAGGTCATGACCGGCCAGGTTGTCTGCTGCTCGCCGGAGACGTCGGTCGAGGAAGTAGCCGACCTCATGCGGCGACGTCGGATCCGTCACGTGCCGATCATGGACCATGAAGAGACGCTCGTGGGCATAGTGTCGATCGGCGACATCAACGCCCGCCGCTTCGCCATCTGCGCCACCGAGCTGGTGCAGGTGCAGGCCTACATCATGGGCCGGGCCTGACCGAGCGGCTTTTCCAGAGGCCGGGGCCGGGCGGCCCCTGGCGAGAACGTGACCGTTGCGATCGCCGGCCAGTCGCATGAGACGGCCGCCGATGGCAAGACGGCCGATGGCAAGTGCGGCTCGATCCGATCAAGGAATACGGCGGTCCACATACGCTCACCGTCATGGGCACCAACACACCAGGAGCCGCAGGACAATTTCAAGGGCGCATGGAAGCCATGCTCCCCCGAGACAGTCGGTAATTTTTCAGCCGTCGGCTACTTCTTCGGCCGCCAGCTCCACCAGACACTCGGCGTCCCGGTAGGACTCATCAACAACGCCTGGGGCGGGAGCGCCGCCGAAGCCTGGGTCGCGAGACTGAAGCTGGCCGAGCTGCGTGAAGCCCAGACGACGACGCTCGACGCCCTGCCGTCCACCGGCCAAGCCGTGATCGTCGATCTCGGCGAGGGCAAAGACATCCATCCCAAGAACAAACAGGATGTCGCCAAGCGGCTCGCGCGGCTGGCCCTGGCCATGACCTACAAGCAGCCGGGAATCGTGGGCCCAAGCCCGCGGTTCGAGAAGGCCGTGAAGGATGGCCGCAAGATGGTGCTGTCATTCTCTGGCGTCTCCGGCGGCTGGCGGCCTTTTGATGTCGCTGAGCCCGTGGGCTTTACGATCGCCGGGGCCGACAAGAAGTTCATGGCTACCAAGGCGGCTCTCGAGAACGACGGCCGGATCACGGTCTGGAGCGATGCGGTGCCCGAGCCGGTGGCGGTTCGGTATGCCTGGGCAGACAATCCGGGCTGCAACATGTATTCGGCCAACGGCCTGCCGCTGACACCGTTTCGCACGGACGATTTTCCAGGCATCACCGTGTCAACGAGTGAGTTGGTGGCCACTACGGCTGGGCGACCTCGCCAGCCTCGGGTAGGATCGCCGTCTCGCGGGATGACCGGCCACTGAAAGCCGGACGCGACCGCCACGAACTATGGAGGGTTTGTTCCGTGCCGAATGCCAACGCCCACGCGCGTCGTCTCATGGTCCGTTCGACATCGCTCGCTGGTCTCGTCGTGATTGCGATCATGGCGACCATCGTGACGGGCTGCTCGTCGGAGAGCAGGCCCACGAGCTCGCGGCTCGAGGCGCTTGCCGCCGAACCCGAATTGCCGTCCCGGACGCAAGCCCCCTCGTCGCCCAGCGCAAGCCTCGTGCCGGTGGTCGTTCCGGAGCCCCGGCCGTTTCGCGTGGCCGAGCTGAGTCGCCGGATGGCCGAATTGCTGCAAGCGATGCCGGCTCTCCGCGGCGATTCCATGCCCGCGATGATCGCCACCGGTGCCGGCAGCACGGTGCGGCTCACATCGGCGGAAGAACCAGCCCATCTCGAGCCGACCGCGGAGCAGCCGCTCGTCGGCGAGATCCGCGACATGCTCACGGGCTACCTGCGGGCGTTCAACCGGCATGATGCGGCTGCGGCGGCGGCTCATTGGGCTCCCACAGCTGAGAACGTGAACCTCGACAGCGGTGAGGTGACGGCCGGTCGTGAGGCTGTGCAAGCCCTCTTCACGTCGCTTTTCACAACCGAGCCCGCAACCACGATCGATATCGATGTCGCGTCGATCCGGCCCTTGCGGGATGACGTCGTGGTGATCGATGGCGTATCGAGAGTTGCCTACTCCGACGGCGAGGTCATGGGCAGCCGGTTCTCGGCGGTCGCGGTCCGACACGAAGGCCAGTGGCTCTTTGAGAGCGTGCGGGAAGCATCGAGCGAGAAGGTCGCTGGGTCGCCGCGGCCGCTCGACCAGTTGGCATGGCTCGTTGGCCACTGGGAAAATGTTGGCCCGGGTGTCATCGCCGGCGCCCGCTGCGACTGGGCACCGGGCGGTGCGTTTCTGGTGCGATGCCATACGGTGCAGCCAGCCGACATGCCAGCCGATCGCCCGCGGGCTGGCGATGCCGCCATCCCGGGTCTCCTGCCCGCCAGTGGAACATCGCCTCGCGAGCTGACCGAAATCATCGGCTGGGACCCCGAACGGCAGGAGTTTTGCTCCTGGATCTTTGCCTCCGATGGCCGCTTCGCCGAAGCGACTTGGCGGCGTGACGGCGAGGCCTGGACCATTGAGGTCGAGGGCCGCGGCGTCGACGCCGGCCGATTCGCGAGCTGCACGATGCTTACCGGTGGAGCCGATGTCCTCGAATACCGTTGCCAGGGCAACGGTCTCGAGGGCCTCTTGCCCCCGGCGTGCGGGTTTACCCGCACCTCCCGGTAGCGCGGGGTTTCGACTACCGCGAAGTTTTCGGCTGGGCGGCCATCTGCTGCCGTTTGACGAAGAACACCTGCGGGTCGTCGATGACCCACGGCGTGCTCCATGTCTTGCCGTCGTCTTGGGTGCAGACGTTGAAGAAGAACGTCTTCACCCATTCGGTGCGGTAGGCATAAGGATACTGCGAGGTCATGTGATCCTCGGGCGTGAGGTCATCCACACCCGGGCTCGCGAAGTAGTGGACCACCCCGTCGGGCGTGAACGACATGCCGAGCGTCCACCAGCCGAGCTGCTCGACCCGCGTGCCCATGATCTCGCCGCCGTTGCGACCGCTGCGAACCCGGATATAGGCGCCGTCCTTCTCAAACTTTTCGTCGTCACCGTTCTCGAAGCAGATGAACATGCCGGGCCAATACTCCTCGACGCCATACATGCCTTTATCGGGATGATCCTCGCCGGTGATGCGGGCGTGCGTGAAGCAGCCCGTACGGAAGCCGAAGCTCGGCCCCGATCGGTTCTCCCACTGCTCATACGGCGGAAGGTAGACGCGCACCACGATGCTCGGGCTATCACCCGCTGACATGCCGCGGCCGGCGAACTTCCCGAGGTTGTAGATGAGGTCGTCCTGCTGCATCTCGTACGAGACGCGGCCAGGAATACCCGCATGGAGGGTGGCCATGAGGAGGCCATGCTGACTCCCCTCGATGCCCGGCGCAGGCAGCTCGATGCGCTTGACGACATCGGGCGTGCCCCGCTTGGGGCCTTCGAACCAGCGGCCGTTGGCGCTCTTGGCCAGGGGCCCGCGCATGCGCTTGTCCTGCTCTTCGGAGCTCTTGGGGTGGTTGTAGTACCACTTCCATTTCTCGTCCTCGAAGTCGTCAACGACATTCTTGACGAGCGAGCCAGTGCCCGGGACGAGTGGCGGACGGTCGGGCACCGGGCCACCGACTTTTCCGGACGGCTGATTCGAGGAACGGCCGAGGGCGCCGAAGAGTCCACGGCCCGGCGCCGCTTCGGCTCCGGCGAGCCAGCCAATGACCACAAGCAATCCCAACCCTGTAGCGATGCGAGCCGACATATCCGCGTTCCCCTGGTGCGAGCGAATCGTGTTCCTAGTCCGGGAGCCGCGTGCTCCTCGGCAAGCTTGTTGATTCGGTATCGGCGGGGTCGTCGGATGGCCGCCATAGGAGGGGCATCCTGACCGTTCTCCTCCCCTTGCTTTCACCCGCTTCCCACTGGTCGGGGTCCGCCGAAGTTCCGCTGTCGCCGCTGCTTACCCACTTTCCGGCGCGCCTGAAAAATCTCTGCGGAGTCCACTGGCACAACCGAGAAGAAAACGTCACATACCCGCTTGCTGGGCGGCGTCTCTTTGTGGACTTCGCCCACTGCAAAACGGTCCCGTTCCCCGCCGACTGCGGAATCGACCATGACCTCGCCTACCGCGATATGTTCTCACCATGCCATTTGGGGCTTCGCTGCCTCGATCGTCTGGACGGCAGCCACATCCCTCGCCGCCGATGTGGCTGCACCAACGCGCTCGCATCTGGTGCCTGTCTCAGAAGCCGCTCGCACACCGTCATCGATGGAGGGCCTCGGCATGACGCTCTCCCGGGCATCGCCGGTGCTCAGGCGTCAGCTCGCGCTCACGCGTGGTGCCGGGCTTGTCGTGGAAGGCGTGACCGCTGGCTCGCTGGCCGCGCGTGCGGGCTTCGAGCCTCATGATGTGGTCGTACGCCTTGACGACCAGATCCTCGTTCTCCCTGAGCAGCTTGATGCGTTGCTTGAGTCTGCTGAGCCCGAAGACCCGCTGGTCTGCACGGTGCTCCGCGGTGGCCGCGCGCTCATCATTTCGGTCCGCCGTCCATCGCCTGGCCTGACGACCCAGCCGGCCCGCACGCTCCGTCCCACAGCCTCGTCGCTGGCCATCGTGCAGCCACCGAAGCGTGTGGCCGATCCTGCCGGCAGCCTCAACCGTCTTTCCGACGAGACGCTCTTGCGCGAAGACGGTGACTACCGCATTCAGCTCACCCGTGGCGACGAGACACGGCTCACCGTGACCGACGACGTCGGCCGTGTTGTCTTTGATGCCCCGATCGATCGTCCTGCCGATCAGGGCCGCATCCCGACGCCCATCCGGGGTCGCGTGGCCGCCATGATGCTCTCGCTCGAACCGCGGCCTGCGCCCAAGAGCCAGCTCACCGGCTCCGCTCCGGCAGCCGCCGTGAGCCAGCCAGCCCCGCAGGCCCGCGCTCAGGAGCGGGTCGGCCAGCTCGACCTCCCCGCCGTCGAGCTGCGGTAGCGGGCGGTCACGGCGGCGATCTCGGACCTTGAAGCGGCACGCATCGCATGACTGGTTGCGGTCAGAGCGCTCCAGACGCAGCGCCGCTTCCCGAGGCCATCATCAGAGCAGCGGGCAACACATCCCGCCCGCCCGTTTCCAGCCATCGCCACGGCTACCACTCCGAACGAACTTCCGAGGGCGACCAGACGAGGAGAAAGCGAGCGCCTGTTCCACTCTCCTACCATCCACCCCCATCACGATACCGTATCTGGAGGCCCTTCTTCGAGTCTGTGAATCCAGTGTCCAGACTTCATAAAATCTTCCCCGTCGAGTATGAGCTGGAGTTGGGCGACACCGGCTTCAATCCTGTTGGCCAGCGTAAGCGACCTTTCCGGGTCATGATCCGACATGCTGAACCGCATGCCATCGATCCGCCACACTTCGAGCGGGTGCTCCTTGATGAGCACAGGAGTCACCTTCCCGCCCACCAATGGGATAGCAAACCCAGTAGCGGGAATCGTGACCCTGATCGCTGATGTGCCAAAGGATGCACCCCATGGATACGCAGATACCGCAAAAGCACATGAGCGCGAGAAAGCTGAGGATACATGTTTTCAGAGGATACATGTTTTCATTTGTTCTCCGCCGCCGAACGACCGCGATCAGTTGCGGGCCACAAGATTATCCATACCGCAGGACGCTATCGCGAGTCTGTCTGAATCGCTTTGTTCGCCGCTTTGGGGTGCCATACGGGGCGGCCCTCTCGGCTCTGCCGCTGCCGCGCATCCTGCGAACTCCGACGAATATCGCCTTCGAATCGCTTGGCGATCTCGCGACGAACTTCGTGAATCTCTTCGATAATCGCATCAATTCGCTGCATCATCGCCATACTCCCCAAGCATGTCTCTTGGGGTGCCAATCACCGGAAAGGGGAGCCCACAATCATCCAGGGTACGGAACACACGTGGCGTGGCCGGATCATGGGGTTGGCACTATACGAGCAGTTCCACACGAGCAGTTCCACGTCACTAAGTAGTCTACGCGGCTCACAGCCGCAGAGGCAATGTGCAGGGCATCAACGATTGCGTCCTTCGGCAATATTGCCCGCGCCATTATTTGGGCGGCAACCTCATCTATCTGGTCGCTAAGCGAAACCAGCGGACTTCCGGCCAGGTGCTTGACTCGCTCATGAGCGCGATCGGCACGGCCCATGCTTGCTTCATCAAGCACGTACTGCGACGTCACCAGCTCATACCGGTGGCGGTGGATGGTCCACCATTTACGGGTAAGTAGCTGCCGCTCCACCGACTCCGATGATGTCGGGGGTTCTCGCGGAGGAAACTGACAACGGAGGTCTCGATGTAGACGGTTTGCATCTGGTGCCTTCATCGGCGAACGAACAGGATCA
>CAYZHH010000162.1:0-8166 GCA_964478275.1 uncultured Candidatus Kuenenia sp. | reverse complement strand
TCGCGCGCTGTCCGAACGCCGCACGGCCGAGGCCGAAGCGAAGGGCCTGCTCTATGTGGGCACCGGTGTGTCGGGCGGCGAGGAAGGCGCCCTCAAGGGCCCGAGCCTGATGCCCGGCGGATCGGCCCAAGCCTGGCCGATCGTCAAGCCCATCTTCCAGGCCATCGCCGCCAAGGTCGGCCCCAATGGAGATATCCCCTGCTGCGACTGGGTCGGCCCGCGAGGCGCCGGCCACTACGTGAAGATGGTTCACAACGGGATCGAATACGGCGACATGCAGCTCATCTGCGAGGCCTACTGGCTGCTCAAGCAGGCGGCGGGGCTCTCGAACCAGAGGCTCGCCGAGGTGTTTGCCGAGTGGAACAAGGGTGAGCTCGACAGCTACTTGATCGAGATCACGCGCGACATCTTCACGGTCAAGGATCCCGACACGGGTGGCGATCTCGTCGATCTCATTCTCGACACCGCCGGCGCCAAGGGCACCGGCAAATGGATGAGCCAACATGCCCTCGACCTCGGCGTGCCAAGCACGCTCGTCACGGAAGCGGTCTACGCCCGCTGCCTCTCCGCCATGAAGGAAGCCCGCCAGCGAGCATCGAGCGTGCTCGCTGGCCCCGATCGGAAGCTTGAAGGCGACGCCAAGGCATTCGTCGGCCAGGTCCGCCAGGCGCTCTATGCGTCAAAAATCGCAAGCTACGCCCAGGGCTTCGTGCAGCTCGCGGCGGCGGCCAAGGAACACGAGTGGCCGCTCGACTACCGCTCGATTGCCATGCTCTGGCGGGGCGGCTGCATCATCCGTGCCCAATTCCTCGAGCGGATCGTCGAGGCGTACGAAGCCGATCCTGGTCTCGAAAACCTCATGCTCGCTCCCTACTTTCGGGATGCACTCGCCGCGGCCCAGGACGCATGGCGACATGTCGTGGCCACTGCCGCCATGCTCGGCATCCCCGTGCCGGCCTTCATGACGGCGCTGGCGTACTACGACGGCTACCGTCATGCCCGGCTTCCGGCCAACCTGCTTCAGGCCCAGCGGGACTACTTCGGCGCGCACACCTATCAGCGGATCGACAAACCCGGCACGTTCCACACGGAATGGCTCGATCTTCGCAAGCTCGTGGGAGGATGATCGTGGCCAACGCCTATCTCGACAATCTCTTTGGACTCACCGGCCGCACCGCGGTCGTGGTCGGTGGCACGGGCGTTCTCGGCGGCGCGCTCGCTGACGGCCTCGCGAAAGCGGGGGCCTTCGTCGTGGTCGCTGGCCGCGGTGCGGACCGCGGCGCTGCTCGTGTCGATGCCATCAAGGCCGGCGGCGGTGACGGCACGTTCGTGAGTGTTGATGCCATCGACCGCGAGAGCGTGCGCGCCCTTCTCGAAGCCGCGGTCCAGGCCACTGGCCGCGCCGACATCCTCGTGAACTGTGCCGGCGTGAACTCGTCGATTCCCTACTTCGACATCCCCGACGACGACTTCGCGAAGGTACTCGACACAAACCTCAAGAGCACTCACCTCGGCTGCCAGATTTTTGGAGCCCACATGGCGGAACACGGCGGCGGCTCGATCCTCAATATCGGCAGCGTCTCGGCCGACAAGCCCCTCTCCAAGGTCTTCATCTACTCAGCCTCCAAGGCGGCGGTCGTGAACTACACAAAGAACGTCGCCCGCGAGCTCGCGCCCCGCGGCGTACGGGTGAACGTGCTCTGCCCTGGGTTTTTTCCAGCGGAGCAAAATCGAAAAATCCTGTCGCCTGAGCGGACCGCGTCTATCATGGGCCAAACCCCGATGAACCGCTTCGGGAACTCCGAGGAGCTCATTGGAGCGCTGCTGCTCTTGTGTGCGCCCGTCGCCGGCAGCTTTATCACGGGTGCCGAGCTCTACGTCGATGGCGGCTTCACCGGCATGCGGCTGTGACCTGATGCCGCACACCATCGTCATCTTCGGTGCCTCGGGTGATCTCACGAGTCGCAAGCTCGTGCCGGCGCTCTACAACCTGGCACGGGCTGGAACGCTTCCGCCCGACACTCGCATCGTAGGGTTCTCACGAACGCCCTTCTCAGATGCCGAGTGGCGAACGAGCCTTCGCGAGTCGACCGCCAAGCACGCCGGCGACGAGCCGTTCGAGGAGGCCGCCTGGGCAGCCTTCGCGCCGTCGATTCACTACGAACCGGGTGACATCGACCGTCAGGATGATGTCGCGCGGCTCGGCGAACGGCTGGCTGCTCTCGAAGGTGCCCCAGCGACTCGAGTGTATTACCTCGCCACCGCGCCACAGTTCTATGAGCCGGTTGTCGCCGCACTCGGTGCCCTTGGCATGGCAGATGAGACCGTCGCCCCTCGACGCATCGTCATCGAAAAACCGTTCGGCACCGATATCGCCACGGCACGGTCCCTCAACGAGCGGCTCCACGCGGTCTTCCGCGAGAGCCAGATCTTTCGCATCGACCACTACCTCGGCAAGGAGTCGGTCCAGAACATCCTGGCGCTGCGGTTCGCCAACACCATCTTCGAGCCGATCTGGAACCGTCGCTACATCGACCACGTGCAGATCACGGTCGCCGAAGAGGTGACAGTCGGCCGGCGGGCCGCCTACTACGACAGCGCGGGCGTCCTTCGAGACATGATGCAGAACCATCTCCTCCAGCTCCTGATGGTGACGGCGATGGAGGCCCCCGCGCGGTTCAACGCCACCGCCGTGCGGAACGAAAAAGTAAAGGTGCTCGAGGCGATTCGCCCGCTCGCGGCCTGCGAGATCGCGGCAGCCAGTGTGCGGGGCCAGTACCAGGGCTATCTCGCCGAGCCGGGGGTTCCAACGGGAAGCCAGACCGCTACATTCGGCGGCATTCGCCTCGAAATCGACAACTGGCGGTGGCAGGGAGTGCCCTTCTACCTCCGCAGCGGCAAGGCTATGAGCTGCCGCACAACGCAGATCGTGATCGAGTTTCGCCAGCCGCCGCTCGAGCTTTTTGCCGGCGGCCGCCCGACGTTTCATCGCGAAGCCAATCGCCTCGTCATCCAGATCCAGCCGGCCGAGGGTATCCAGCTTCAGTTCCATACGAAGATGCCTGGCGACGGCATGCGGCTCCGCTACACCGATCTCGAGTTCAGCTATTCGCGGGCGTTCGCTGGGCGTCTTCCCGAGGCCTACGAGCCCCTCCTCCTTGACGTGATGCATGGCGACGCGAGCCTCTTCGCCCGTGCCGACGAGGTCGAGAAGTCGTGGGATATCATCGACCCCTTTGTGCAGGTCTGGGGCTCAGGCGATCTCCCGGCAATCGCCCAGTACGAGCCGGGCTTCTGGGGGCCCATGGAAAGCGTCGAATGGATGGCCGCGCAGGGCCGCACATGGTTTGACCAGTGCCCGGTGCTCACGTGAGCGAAGAGTTGGACGCCGGCCAACCACCGTCCCCCGGCTACCCCCGGGGGCTTGTATCAGGCGACACGCACGTCATAAAAGCCCCTCGCGCGAGCGAGGGGACTGCGGGTTGTCAGGCGAGGCCGCTCTCGATCGGCAGCGTGCAGCTCGCCTCGCCTCTCGTGCAGGCCGCCCTCTCGGGGTACAGCGATCGAGCGATGCGGGTGCTCGCCCGTCGGCACGGTGCGGCCTACGCGCTCGGCGAAGTCCTCCTCGATCAGTTCGTGACCGCGGCCAAGCCCGGCCGTAAAACGCCCCCGCGGCTCGCCCTCGCCGACGACGAACATCCGGTGGGCGGTCAGCTCATGGGCGCGAACCCCGACCACTTTGCCCCGGCGGCTCAGCGACTTGTGGCCGAGGGCTACGACGTCGTCGACATCAATTTTGGGTGCCCTGTCAAGAAGGTGCTCGGCCGTTGCCGGGGCGGGTATCTCTTGTCCCAGCCGGCCACGGCCCTGGAGATTGTCGACCGCGTTCGTGGTGCGGTACCACCGCACGTGCCCGTCACGCTCAAGATGCGGCGGGGTCTCGATGACACACCCGAGAGCCGCGACAACTTTTTTACGATCTTCGACGGCGCCTTCTCTCGCGGTGCAGCGGCCATCACCGTCCATGGCCGCTCTGTCGAGCAGCGGTATGTAGGCCCGAGCAACTGGGCCTTCCTCGCTGAGGTCAAGCGGCATGCCGGTGACCGCACGGTCATCGGCTCGGGCGATCTTTTTTCAGCCGCCGCGTGTGTGGCGATGCTCAAAGAGACAGGCGTCGATGGCGTGAGTGTCGCCCGTGGGGCCATTGGCAACCCGTGGATTTTTGGGCAAGCCTTGGCGCTCCTGGAAGGTCGGCCTCTGCCCCCTCTGCCCACGATTCACGAGCAGCGGAACGTTCTCCACGAGCACTGGTCGCTCGCGGAGGAACTCTACGGCGAACATGCAGCGGGCCGCTCGATGCGGAAATTCGCGATCAAATATGCGCGATGCCATCCGGAGCACCGGGCTGTCCGCGACGCCTTTGTGGCGGTGAAGGATGCTGCCGGCTGGCAAGCGGTGTTGGATTCTTTTTACGCCGGCGACGGGCCGGGCCGCGATCCCGAGGCCGACATTGACGAGATTCACAACTGCGGCGAGTAGGGCAGGGCTGGTGACGGATCGAGCGCGGCGAGAACTTCGGCTCGCACCTCGGGATCGATTTCAATCGCCAGCCGCGGCTCCAATACCCTGCGGGCTTCCGCCACCATCACCCCGGCCATGATCCAACGGCCAAGCGCCCACGCCGACGCACCACGAACCGTCGGTTCGACATCCGCGGAGGCGGTAGCGAGCGCGCGAAAGGCAGGCGGATGCGGATGATTGCCGAGCGTGATCGCGGCTGACCGCAAGAGCCCACGTCGCTTGGCTCGCAGGATCGGCGAACCGCGGAAGCGTTCGCGAAACCCCCGATCATCGAGCCCGAGAAGCTCGACCAAGTCGAGTGACTCACCATCGCCTGGTTGAAAGGCAGGCTCTTTCGATCCCGGCGCATGCCGGTTCCACGGGCATACCTCCTGGCAGATATCGCACCCAAAAATCCAATCGCCAACGCCTTCGCGAAGCGCCCGCGGAATCGGGCCGTGATCTTCGATCGTGATCGCCGAGATGCACTTCGTGGCATCGAGAATCCTCGGCGCCGGAAACGCTCCTGTGGGGCAGGCGTCGAGGCAGGCCGTGCAGGTGCCGCAGTGGTCGGTCTCGAGTGGTTGGTCCACCGAAAGCTCGAGGTCGGTGACGAGTGTTGCGAGCAGAAAATAGCTTCCGGCACGGGGATCAATGAGCATCGTGTTCTTGCCGAACCAGCCCAGCCCAGCGAGCTGGGCAAAATCCCGCTCGGCGACGGGTGCCGAATCGACAACACCGCGGGCGCGGGTGCCCGGCACCCGCGCCTCGAGCCACGTGGCGAGCGCGTTGAGCCGCTCGCGCAGCAGATCGTGGTAGTCCTCGCCCCGGGCATAACGGGCCACGCGACCGTGCCCTGCGTCGAGGTCTTCACGGCCTGGGCCCGCGCCGATCGCGTAGTCGATCGCAAGCATCACGACACTCCGAGCGCCTGGCAGGATGGCCTCCAGGTTCCGTCGCAGCGGTTCATGCCGCGCGAGCCACGGCTTCATGACCCCGGCGCGACCTGCCTCGAGCCAACCTTGAAACTCGCCGTGGTGCGGCGGCACCGCGGCCGCAGCGATGCCAACCCTGGCGAACCCCAGCCGCATCGCCTCCTGGCGGAGGCCATCCGCCACGGTCGCACCTGCGCCTCGTAAAGAAGAAATCGTCACGAACAAGGCAACCTGGGGAGACTGGGACGGTCGATCGCGAGGCTCGAGACAAATGACCTAGACCAGCCTGCCAGAGTCGCTATCGTCCCCACCCATTCTCCGGACCGACCGCGTTCTGCCAAACCGCCCACCTGCGGAGCCTCAGCTGTGCCAGCCACCCGCCACTCTCTTGAGACTCTCGGCTTGGCCCTCACCCTTGTCGCGCTCGGAGCGACCGTCGGCTGCCAAACGCCACAGGCTACAGCCGTGCCACCACCCGCTACTGGGATGATCGGCCAACCGGCAGCCTATGGCAACTGGCAACCGACACCGCAGGGCGCCGCCTATCCACCGAACGTGAGTGTACCACCCATGCCCGGTGCCCCACCCGCAGGCGCTCCGACAGCGCCACCGCTTCCAGGCCCGGCTACCCAGTGGCAAGGCGCGAGCCCGACGGCTCCACCAACGAATTCATGGTCGTGGTCACAGCCACCAGCGACGCAGCCACCATCACTCCAGCAGTACGGTGCGCAGCTCCAAGGCTCGGCGAACCAGTACCAGCAAAACGTCAACGCTCAAACCCAGCAATACGCCAACCAGCTCCAAGCGCAGCCGCAACAGTACGCGAATCAGGCACAGCAGACGCTCGCCAACCAACAACAGCAGTACAACCAGCAGCTTCAAAACACCGCGAACCAGTACCAGCAGGGCGTGAACACCCAGCTCCAGAACGCGCAGCAGCAAGTCAACAACGGCTTCCAACAAACTCAGCAGGCCGTGACATCGCAGATGCCGCCGAACCAGCAGTACCCTCAGCAGATGCCACCCGCGCAGCAGACCCCCGCGTCTCCGACCACCTGGAACCCGTTCGCAACGAGCGCCATCTCGCTGCCACCTGCCCGCGCAACCCCCCCTCCGTCTCTCCCAAGTTATTAGTGAGTCATGGGCTCGTCAGGCCGGTCCGGCCACGAACTGACCTGGTAGCACCCTCGTTGTGAGCTCCAGCAGGTAGGATGCCAATGGAGGTTCCTACCGATGTTTGATTGGCTCGGAGGCTTCGCGCCGGGAACGCGGCCGGCGATTACGGCGGCGACGCGGCGGGTCGTGCGCGAGGTTGAGAAACTCGGCCCCGCGATGGAGGCGATCGATGACGCTGCCCTCCGCAGACTCGGTCGCTCCCTGTCGTACCGTGCCAAAGCGGGCGAGCCCGTCGACACCCTCATGGTCGAGAGCTTCGCCGCAACCCGAGAAGCCGGCCGCCGACGGCTGGGGATGCGGCATTACGATGTTCAGCTTCTGGCCGGCGCGGCGCTCGTCAAAGGAGCGATCGTCGAGATGCAAACCGGCGAGGGAAAAACGCTCGTCGCCACGCTTCCCCTCGTGCTCTACGCCCTCGCTGGCAAAGGCGCCCACCTCGCCACGGTCAACGACTACCTCGCCCGCCGCGATGCTAAATGGATGGAGCCGATCTACGGAGCCCTCGGCCTGAAGGTTGGCATTGTCGAGTCACAGATGGATTTTGATCAGCGGCGCACAGCCTATGCTGCCGACGTCACCTACGGCACGGCCAAGGAGTTCGGGTTTGATTTTCTCAAGGACCGGCTCATGAACCGAGAGATCACCGAGGGACGCGGTGATCTCGCTGCCATGCTCACCGGCAAGACTGCCGGTGAGGCCACGAAACTTCTCCAACGGCCCTATTGGTTTGCCCTCGTCGACGAGGCCGACAACGTGCTCATCATTGCGTCACCACCGGGCGAGGCCCAGGCCGCCGAGCAGGCGCTCTTTCGGTTCGGGGCCCAGGTGGCCGCCGAGCTCGAGCCTGGCGAAGATTTTGAAGAGGACATTCGCAAACACACCTGCGAGCTGCTCGGCCGTGGCCGTGGGAGGGTGCGAGCCATCGACCGGCCTCCGGAAATCAACGCCACGAGCCTGCTTGCGATCTACGACGCGGTCGAGCGGGCCTGTAAGGCACGGCGGTTCTACCTCCGCGACCGGCAGTATGTCGTTCGCGACGGTGAGATTGTGATCATCGACGAGTTCACGGGACGGGCTGCCGAAGGCCGTACCTGGAAAGACGGAATCCACCAGGCGGTCGAGGCCAAAGAGGGCGTCGCGGTCACGGTGCCGTCGGGCCACGCAGCGCGAATCACGATCCAGGATCTCTTCGCTCGCTGGCCGCATCTGGCGGGCATGACCGGCACGATCGCCACCAGCCGGCGAGAGATCGCCCGCACGTATGACGTGGCTGTCGATGTCGTGCCAACCAACATGCCAGCGATTCGCCGCCGACTGCCGGCCGTCGTTGCCGCTGACTCTGTCCAGAAGTTCATGCGGGTCGTAGACGAAGTCCGCGAGTTGCACGGCGATGGTCGCCCCGTCCTCATCGGCACGCGATCGATTGACAAGTCTGAGGAGCTCTCGCGGCTCCTCACCGCCGCCGCCCTGCCACACACCGTCCTCAACGCAAGGC
>CAYZHH010000161.1:0-8176 GCA_964478275.1 uncultured Candidatus Kuenenia sp. | reverse complement strand
ATGACTGTCATGCGGCGATCGACTGAGCGGCGGTCGGAATTGTGGGTGCTGCGGGTGACGCCTTGAGTCGAGCCGCTAGATTCACTTTTGGGACCGTTATGTGCCAGCCAAAGCCCCGCTCGCTCGCGAAAAAATCGTAGTTTCGTCGGCGCAGGCCACGCCAGTCGAGCCGGCCCGGACGAGGGCACCCGTAAGCGGGCGGAGTCGGCGAAGGGGATGCCGTACGCACCAAAGGGCGGGACACGGAAGGTAGAGAAGATCGCAGATCACAATGTTCTGCGACCTTCTGGTTGCAAGAACGTTGCCCGCGAGGCCCGCACGTCGACGTTCCCGCAGGCATGCCGGTGTTGCCAATCGCGCTCGCCGTCACGGGCGGCCGCAGGGGATGGTTCGGCGCGAAGACGCCGTGATACCCCGGCGGCTCGTCGTGGGGCAGCATCTTTTTGAGCGTGCGCCACCCAACCCCGTACGTCGCTATCGTGGCGCGATTGCTGAGGGCTCCAGTCAGTACCTCACGCCGAATCTCAGTCCACTTCTCCATGTCGCTGTGCACTCCTGTGCCTCTCTCTGAAAGGGGGATGGGACGGGGCTGTCGCCCCGACCCATCCTGTTTCGAGAACTGCACGATTGTGCGCTGTCGTTTTCGACCGCCACGAAACGGGCCCCGCGCCGCCGTTTTCGACCGCCGTCAACACCAGGTGAGGAGCGGATCGTGCCGAGCGTGGCAGATGGCTCCGCCAACCTGCGGACGGAGTTCACGCGGATCATCGCTCGGGCCGGCTTGGAGCAGTGGGAGAAGCCTTTCCAGAATTGCCGAAGCTCGTGTGAGTGTGACTGGCTGGAGCAGTTCCCCGGACGGATCGCAGCAATCGCGAAGTGGATGGGGCATAGCCCCACGGTGGCCATGCGTCACTACGCCCAAGTGCTCCCGCACCATGCCGACGGGGCCGCCGCGGATGCTCCCGAGTTATCCGACGGGAGTGAGACACTTTCGCGTGTCTCACTCTCGGCCTCGAAAGTGTCTCACTTTCCGGCGCAGCAAGGCGCGGAATTGGGTGGCATGAAGGGGCAGGCCGAAAAGCCCATCCCGCGCCATTCCCGAGAGAAACCGCATTCTCTCGTGAATGCGGGGGATGGCGGAACCAACCAAGTCGGGGCGACACGATTCGAACGTGCGACCTCTACGTCCCGAACGTAGCGCTCTAGCCAGGCTGAGCTACGCCCCGAGGAGTGCGGCTGACCCGCACGTGGGAAGTGAACGAAAAAAAGATTACCGGGCCAGCCATCAGCGGGCAACGGGGGCACATTTCAGGGCATCCCGCCAGTCGGACGGAAGTGGTAACGCCCGTGCCGCGAGTCACTCCACCGTCACGCTCTTGGCCAGATTTCGTGGCTGATCCACGTCGCAGCCACGGTTGACCGCGATCCGGTAGGCCAAGAGCTGGAGTGGGATCACGGCCAACAGCGGCGATAACGCGTCGAGCGTCTTGGGAATCTCGATCACGAACTCCGCCAGCCGCTTCACTTCGTCCTGGCCCGGCGTCGTCACCGCGATCACCCGGCCCTGGCGGGCGCGCACCTCCTCGATGTTCGAGAGCATCTTGTCGCTGGTATGGGCCGTGGCCGCGATCACGACGACCGGCATCAGGCGGTCAATGAGAGCAATCGGCCCGTGCTTCATCTCGGCGGCGGGGTAACCCTCGGCGTGGATGTACGAAATCTCCTTGAGCTTGAGCGCCCCTTCGAGAGCGACTGGAAAATTGAACGACCGCCCCAAATAGAGAAAGTTGGGAGCGTAGGTGAAGCGGTCGGCAAGCGATGCGATCGCAGCCTCTTGGGCCAGAATCGAAGCGATCTTCTCGGGGATCTTCGCCAACTCGGCACCGAAGATCGCTGCCCGCTCCTGGTCGATCGTGCCCCGCCGGTGGGCCAGCGCCAGCGCCACAAGCGTGAGGGCGGTCACCTGCGCCGTAAAGGCCTTCGTCGAGGCCACGCCGATCTCCGGTCCGGCATGGGTATAAACGCCGGCGTCGGTCTCGCGGGCGAGCGTGGAGCCCACCACATTGCAAATTCCGATCGCCAGCGCCCCGCGCGACTTGGCCTCGCGAAGCGCCGCGATCGTGTCGGCTGTTTCGCCGCTCTGCGAGATTGCCACGAGAACATCCCGCTCGTCGAGCAGCGGCTCTCGGTAGCGGAACTCTGAGGCATACTCGACCTCCACCGGCATCCGCGCGAGATGCTCGATGAGATATTCTCCGACCAGCCCTGAGTGCCAGCTCGTGCCGCAGGCAACGATCGTGAGTCTCGAAGCACTTGCGATCCGGTCGAGGACGTTCGCAAGACCCCCGAGTTGGACGCCGCCTCCCGGAAGGAGCCGGCCACGGAGGCAGTCGGCGATGGCCCGTGGCTGCTCATGGATCTCCTTGAGCATGAAGTGCGGGTATCCACCTTTCTCGATCGCGTCGAGGGAGAGGGCCAGTTCGTGCACCTCCTTCGTGAGCGGCACGTCGTCGATCGTGCGGACGTCGCACGTGCCGGGCCCGATCACGGCGAGTTCCCCGTCGTCGAGATAGACCACGCGGTTGGTGTACTCCACGATCGGCGAGGCATCCGAGGCGACGAATGCCTCGCCATCGCCAAGACCGATGAGCAAAGGCGATCCAAGCCGGGCCACGAAGAGGCGGCCCGGCTCTCGCGGGCTCACGATGGCCAGGCCGTAGGTGCCGGTCACCTGCTGAAGTGCCAGCCGGATGGCCGCTTCAAATGGAAGGTCAGGATCGGCATCGAGGACTTCCTCGATAAGTTGCACGATGACTTCGGAGTCGGTCTGGCTGCGGAACGACCGGCCCTTGGCGGCGAGAGTCTGCTTGAGAGCCGCGTAGTTTTCGATGATGCCGTTGTGGACCAGGGCAATCGAGCCCGACTGACTCACGTGAGGATGGGCGTTGGCGTCGCTCGGGCCGCCGTGGGTTGCCCAGCGGGTGTGGCCGATGCCGAGCGAGCCAGCGGGGCGATCTGCGGCCAGCCGGGCCTCGAGGTCACGGACCCGTCCGGCTGTCTTGACGACCCGCAGGCCGCCATTCACGACGGCGATCCCAGCCGAGTCATAGCCGCGATATTCCAGTCGCCCGAGACCCTTAAGGAGAATCTCGAGACAGTCTCGGAATCCGACGTATCCGACGATGCCGCACATGGGGCATTATCCTATCCCGCAGCCCGAGATGCTGTCCTCGGCGCGTGACACATGAAGGCGGTTGTCGCCAGGAAGCCACCGATGATCTCACCGCTGATTCTCTTTGAGGACGAGTCTAGCCCCCACCTCGAACCGCTCACCCTCACGCGGCCGGTCCACGATCTCCGAGTGGGATTACTCACGATTCGTGAAGCGTGGGAGCGGGCGCTCGGCGCGAGGCGTTCGACGAGCCCGCTGAGATCTTCGCTGCGTGGTCTCTTTTCCGCCCCGCGGAAAGTCACCGGCGACGCCCTGTGGTTGAACGCCCGCTACCTTCCTACACCACCGCTCATCGAAGCGATTCATGGTCTCACGGGCGGCCACCTGCGATGCGGCGATGACCTCCTGGCCGTGCGGTCACCGGAAGCCGATAGCGCCGCGTGGCTTGCATCGGGGCGGCCCGAGGCCCGGGGCCGCGGCCGCGAGGTTTCCGGTGACATGACTAGGCGCCTTGTCTACCCGTGGGACATCGTGCGGCTGGCACCGGCATCGATCGAGGCAGATGCATCGGCCGTCTGCCAGGATGCCGGCCGTGGCCCGGGCTGCCATCCGACGGCGATCGTGGATCGCCCCGAGCGCCTCTTCATGCACCCCACAGCGATCGTCGAACCAGGCGCGGTGCTCGTGACCGAAGAAGGCCCGATCGTCATTGATGAAAACGCGCGCGTGATGGCCGGGGCAATTGTGCGCGGTCCGGTGGCCGTCGGGAAGCATGCGATGGTGCGGATGGGGGCGAGGATCTACGGCGGAACCTCGATCGGGCCGTGGTGCAAGGTCGGTGGCGAAGTGGCCGCGAGCGTTTTTCATTCGTATTCGAACAAGGCGCACGAGGGGTATGTCGGCAACTCAGTCATCGGCCAGTGGGTGAACCTTGGCGCCGACACGACGGCCTCAAACCTCAAGATGACCTACGGCACCGTCAGAATGCTCGATTGGCCCACGGGTGTGGAGGTCGATACCGGTGAGCAGTTCGTGGGCGCGATCATTGCCGACCACTGCAAGACCGGCATCAACACGATGCTCAATACGGGCACCGTCTGCGGCGTCAGTTCAATCATTCTGGGCGCCGGCTTTCCCGCGCGGGCGATCGCGTCATTCAAGTGGGTGCAGCCCTGGGCTATCACCGACTACCGCCTCGACAAGGCGCTCCTCGACATGGAGCGAATGATGGCCCGCCGCGGCATTCCGCTTTCGCCGGCCTACCGCCGCATGATGACGGCGATCTACCAGATGGCCCGCGGAGCGTGAAATTACTGCGCGGCCGACACGCAGACGAGCTCATTGTCGTTGCGGGCGAAGATGCAGCGGCCCGCAAAGGCCGGGTGGCTCCAGACCACCTCGCGACCAAAACATTCGTTCGTCGGAGCGAGCAGCCGCATTCGGCCGAGCTCCTCATAGGCCTGTGGCGTGAGCTTGGCGAGGATCAGGTCGCCCGTCTCGGCAAAGATCCAGGTTCGCGTGCCGTCCCCGGGCGGATCCTGCCGCACGAGAAATGCCGTGCCGTGCTTGGCTCTCCGCTCGCCGCCGGTGGTGGGCTCGAGCGTCTCCCAAAGCCGCTGGCCCGTCGCAAGATCGACGGCCGTGAGCATGCCGGTATCGCAGTCGCATCCGTAGATCGTCGCGCCGGAAATAAAGGGAGTGCTGTTGCCACAGTAGACGGCCGTCTTGGGCTCACCCCGCCAGGCGACGCTCGCCTCCGAGCCGTCGGCAGCCAGCTTGAAGAGCGCCCCTACACGGCCGATTCCGCTCGCGAAGAGGACACGGCCAGTCGGCGTCTCGGCTACCTGCGGCGCGGTGATCGACATGCCATACATCGGCTTGAGCGGCTGCGACCAGACCACCCGGCCAGTTGTCGGCTCGAGCGCATTGAGATTGTCGGCATCCCAGATCATGAGCTGACGGCGTTCACCACTGTGGATGATCGTTGGTGGGCAATACCCACTCTCGCTTGCCGTGAGCGCCCGCCACAGCTCCTTGCCCGTCTTCCGGTCGAAGGCCACGGCCACGCTCCCCTCGCCACCGACGAGGCAGACGAGCCGATCGCCATCAACGAGCGGATGGCCGCAGAAGCCCCAGATTGGCGTCGGAGCTCCGTAGTCTCGCTTGAAGTCTTTGGCCCACATCACGCGGCCTGTCTTGGCGTCGAGGCAGGTCAGATTGCCTTCAGCCCCGAGGGCATAGACCCTGCCATCGGCCACCGTGGGTGTGCACCGCGGCCCCGAGGCATACGAAATCGCATAGGGCACAACCTGCTCATGCTTCCAGAGAAGTTTTCCCGTGGCTGCATCGAAGCAGAGGATTCGCTCACGACCAGCCAGCTCCGTGCGGTCGTTGGGGCTATTGGCGAGATCGCCTTCGGTCCGGTCATAGTCCATGAGATAGACGCGGCCATCGGCGACGGCCGGGCCGGCGTAGCCTCCCTTGACGGGCACTCGCCATTTCACGGGGAGCCCCGACGCCGGAATCGTTGCGACGATCCCCTTCTCCCGCCAGACGCCATCCCGCTGCGGTCCCATCCACTGCGGCCAGTCGTCACTGCGTGCTGGCGCAGCAACTGCCATAAGCGTGGCGACGATTCCCCATACGGCTGCCCACATCGAGGCGCGGCAACGACCACACGGTGTCGTGGGATTCATCTGGGTTGATGCTCTCGTCATGATGCGGCCGTCGTCATGGTGGGCAGGTCGGTGCCGACATCAACGCCGTCGGGCCGCCAGTCGATGACCTCGATTTCTGCCGTTCGCCGGCCAAGGTGCTCGTTGATCTTTGGCTTGAAGGCCACATGAAAAGGCTGTCCGGGGGGCGGCAGGTGCGGGAGCCACTCGGCCGCATTGAAAGCGACGCCACGGATTTTCTTGCCGTGCTGGACAAGTTGCATCCCGAGGGTTCGAGCGCCCGCGCCCATCGTCCGTGGAGGTTCGGCGAGCGTGACCCGCGATGCGCACAGCACGGGCCTCCGGTTGCCTTGGCCGAAGGGGCCCAACCGCTCGATCTCCTCGAGCGCATGGAGTGTGATACCAGCGAGCGCCGTCTCCCCATCGATCGAAAGCTGGCTTCGTCGAAGTTCGCTCGGCATTCGTGAGTCTACCTCGGCCACGAAGGCCTCACGGAACTCGTCGATGCGGCCATCGTCGATCCGCAAGCCCGCGGCGGCCGGATGGCCCCCGCAGGCCACGAGCAGGTGCCGGCAGGGCATCAGCGCCGCGTGGACGTCGAAGCCAGGCACGCTCCGCACGCTCCCGGTGGCCACAAGGCCTTCGTGGGTTCCGCGGGCGATCACGACCACCGGACGGTGGAACCGATCGGCCAGTTTTCCGGCCACGAGGCCCACGATCCCTGAGTTCCAACCGCGGTCGGCGAGGACCAGGGCTGCATCGGCTTCCGGGTCGAACTGCTCGAGGGCTTGTTTGGTGGCGGCCAGGAGGATGCTCCGCTCCTCGGTGGTCCGCCGGACATTGAGCTCGTGACAATAGCTGGCGAGGCTCTCGGCCCGCGCTGCATCGTGGGTCGTCAAAAGCTCGATGCCCTTGGCCGCCTCGCCGAAGCGTCCCGCGGCATTGAGCCTCGGCGCGAGCGCGAAGGCGATGTCCTCGGCGTCGAGCGCGGCTTTGTCCTGGAGCTTCAGGATCTCGAGGAGCTTGTCGAGGCCAGGGCCGCCGCGGTGTTTGAGGCATTGGAGTCCCTGCCGCACAAGGATGCGGTTTTCGTCCAAGAGCGGCACCATGTCGGCCACCGTGCCGAAGGCAGCGAGCCCAACGCCACGGAGCAGCATCTCGCGAAGCCGCGGTGTGACCTGCTTGGAGCCACTGGCCCTCGTGGCGATGGCCCAGGCGAGCTTGAACGCGACCCCGGCTCCGGAAAGGTCGCCAAAGGGATACGACGTGCCGGGCAGCCGTGGGTGAACGAGCACATCGGCCTCGGGCAGCGTCTCTCCGAATGAGTGGTGGTCGGTAACAATCAGCTCGAGCCCAAGCTCACGGGCGCGTGCCGCCTCCGCAACACTTGCAATACCGCAGTCAACCGTCACGATGAGGCTGGCCCCATCGGCGGCGAGCCGCTCGAGCGATTCGGCGGAAAGGCCATAGCCTTCTTCAAAACGGTTTGGCACATGCCACCGCGGGGTGGCATCGAGGGCCTCGAGGCAGCCGACCAGAATGGCCGTCGCCGTCATGCCATCGGCATCGTAGTCGCCGTGGATAACGATCTGACGACCAGCCTTCACCGCCGCAAGAATCCGATCCGCTGCCTCCGGCACGCCGGGGAGCGTCTCGGGGTCACGGAGATCCGAGAGCGTGCCGGCGAGAAACGCCTTCACGTCGGCTGGATGCGTGACTCCCCGGCCGGCCAAGAGGGCTGCTACGACCCCCGACACACCTGCCGACCGCTCGAGCGCCGCGACCGCGGCTGCATCATGCGGGCGAACATGCCATCGCTTCGGCATGGCCAATGCCTCCCTGCGGAAAACCGGCAGTATAGCGGTCGCCGAATAGCTATATTGTCAGCCCGTTGACTCCCGGAGCCTGCCCTATGGTTCTCGCCGATATTCCACTGCCTGTCTTGCGTTCGAAGCCGAATCGAGACACGGTGCCGAAAGAGACGGTCCTCTGCGAGCATTGCACCGCCAAGTGCTGCCGCTATTTCGCGCTCCCCCTCGAGACGCCCACGACGCTCGAGGAGTTTGAATACATCCGCTGGTTCCTCCTGCACGAACACGCGACCGTGTTTACCGAAGAAGGGGCCTGGTACGTGTGCGTGCATACGGTCTGCAAGCACTTGCAGGACGACAACCGCTGCGGCATCTACGAAACGCGTCCGCAGATCTGTCGGGAGTACACGACCGACGAGTGCGAATACGAGGATGACTGGGTGTATGACCAGTACTTCGAGACCGCCGAGCAAGTTGCCGAATACATGGAGGCCGTGCTCGGGCCGGGGGGGCAGATG
>CAYZHH010000160.1:2612-8191 GCA_964478275.1 uncultured Candidatus Kuenenia sp. | reverse complement strand
ACGGGCACGCTGGATATCACTGCCACCAGCGGGTCGAAATACAACATCAATATCACCTCGCTGACGCTTGCCAACGCACCGGGCTTGGCTACCAACTTTAACCTGAGCCAGACCTACAACTGGCTCATCGCCGACTTCGCCATTCCGGTGACAGGCTTCGCAGCGGACAAGTTCAACCTGGACACGAGCGGGTTTACAAATTCGTTCACGGGAGGAAGCTTCAGCATCGCGCTGGGCGACCCCGTGAGTGGTGGCGACGATACGCAGGTCTACCTGGTCTACGTGCCGGAGCCCACTACCCTCGCGCTCCTCGCCTGCGGCACCATCGCCGGCGTCGTCGCCCTCCGCCGTCGCAAGGCCAAGCTCGCCACGAAGTGACCTGGCTCCGGGAGTCGGGGCAGAACGGAACGCCCCAACTACCGGCGGGATCTCGTTGACCACGACCCCTGGGGCTCCTAGGGCCACGCTCGCCAGCGGCCGGCTGGTTCTTCGAGCGGGATCGCGAAGCCAGGGCACGCTTTGCCATGGAGGCCTTGCCGATGTACGCCTCGCTCCAAGAGGCACCGCAGGAGGTCACCGCCGCCTATACCGCCTGACGATATCCTGCTCGCCCAAGCCGCGCTCCTCGAGCGTTCGGGCATCAT
This sequence comes from uncultured Candidatus Kuenenia sp., assembly GCA_964478275.1. GTDB lineage: Bacteria > Planctomycetota > Planctomycetia > Pirellulales > UBA1268 > QWPN01. The sequence goes on along the minus strand of CAYZHH010000160.1, from coordinate 7,547 downwards.
CCACGCCCCGCTCTCCGCATCGCTCCACGGCATGGCTAAAACATTCATGGCGGCAACGCCCCAACGTCAGCTTGCCAAGAAATCTGAACGCACGTATAGTATACTCGTCGCGCTGCCGAATTGAGCACGTGGATGTCGGCTGGAGCCTGGCAGAAGTTTCGAAGATGTCGATCACGTTCGAGCTGCCGGTGGCTATCGAGGAGCAACTCCGGCGGGATCATGCCAACCTTGACGTCGTCGCCAAGGAGGCCGCGCTGGTTGAGCTCTACCGCCAAGGGCGAATCACCCAGCACCATCTGGCTCTGTCTCTCGACAAGTCGCGTTTCGAGATCGAAGAGCTTCTGAACCGTCATCGGGTCAATGAGGATCTCGAGACAGCGGAGCAGGTGGCCGAGCAGATCACCATTCTTCGTCGGTTGCTCGGTTCATGAAGGTCGTCACAGACGCGTCCCCGCTCAACTATCTCGTGCTGATCGATGCCGAGCACGTGCTGCCGGAACTTTTCCGCGAGGTGCTGGTCCCTCCGGAAGTCGTTCAGGAGCTTGGCCATCCACGGACGCCCGCCAAGGTCTGTGCCTGGATATCGACTCCACCGCCTTGGCTACGGGCGACATTGTCCTCGCGAGGCTTGCCGGACGAAAAACTCAGCCCAGGCGAGTCAGCCGCCATAGCGCTCGCGATTGACGCGGGCGCCGACGCTCTCTTGATTGACGAACGCGATGGCACCGGAGCGGCCAGGCGGCTCGGGATCAACACCGTGGGCACGCTTGCCGTGCTGGTAATCGCGGCTGAGAAAGGGCTGTTGTCGCTCGAACGGGCGATCGCAGCCCTCCGAGCAACGTCGTTCAGGGCGACGCCTTCGCTCTTGAATGCGCTTCTTGCGCTGGACAAGCAACGATCAACCCATTGCGGATGAGGCCGAAGAGTGACCTCGAAAGCCGGGCTGAACCAAGACCGCCGTCAGCAGGCTCCATCGGCAAAGTGCCGCCGAGCAAGGCGCCGGCGGCGAGGGCGTGCAGCGTCGCAAGACCACGCCAGACCTCGCCAGGGCAAGCGACAAGAAAAGGGCCGCCTTCAAAACGATCGGGCTCTGCCCAGCAGCAGGCATAGCCATCGTGCCTCGCAGCCGTCGGCCGTCAATATGCGGCATGGACCAATCGCCCCGCTTGCCAGAGTACTGAACGTACGTATACTCATTGCGTCACCGAATTGAGTGCGTGGCAATCGCTAGGAACCCGCCACGGGCTTCGAAGATGTCGATCACGTTCGAGCTGCCGTCTGCTCGGCTCGAGGAATGCTTGACAAGTGTCAACTCTTGCCTAGGATTATGCCGATGACTCGATCGCGGCATCCCAGCCAGCATATCGAGCGTGCTGTGCGGTATGCGGAGAGCCTGGGCTGGCGGGTGGTGCTGTCGAACGGTCATGCGTGGGGACAACTGTATTGCCCGAGCGGCACCAGGGACGGTTGCATCATCAGCGTGTGGTCCACGCCGCGATGCCCGGAGAACCACGCTCGGCACATTCGCACCAAAGTTGATTCTTGCCCGCACCGCGACGAATGCGGACCCGAGGGCGAGGAAAGCAGCGACACATGAACGAGACGCAAGCCTGCGAACGGGAGTACGACTTCGCCCTCGTCCTGAAGGGTGTGCATCACCTCACCACCGAGGTCGAAGATGCGCTGTTTCAGGCCGGGTGCGATGATGCAACGTTGAGCCTTCAATACGGCTCGGTCGCCATGGAATTCTCGAGGTCAGCCTTGACCCTGAAGGATGCCATCCTGAGCGCCATCCGCGATGTGCGGAAAGCCGGTATCGGAGCCGACGTGTGGCGGGTGGATGCCTGCGAACTGGTGTCCCCCGCCGAAATCGCTCGGCGAATCAAGCGGAGCCGGCAGCTCGTGCACCAATACATGACCGGCAAGCGGGGTCCTGGCGGATTCCCGGCCCCGGAATGCAACCTTACGGATGGCCAGCCTCTCTGGTCATGGTGTGCCGTGAGCTACTGGCTCTCGCAGAACGACATGATTCGTCTGGAGGAGCTCCGAGACGCCGAGATCGTGGCCGCGATCAACAACGCCCTGGAGCGAGCGCACCAACACCAGCGTAATCCAGCCTTAGTTGATGAAGTTTCACGCGCCGTCGCTCAGGCGTGACGCCGTCAGCGGCGGCCTCGGGGTATTCTTGACCATAGAACTCCCCACGCAGGCGCCGGCCATGGGATTCCCAGGGCGACAGGCGACATCGATCTCTGGAGAGCGAGCCAAAAGAGCCAAAAGGAGAGAGCGAGCCAAAAAGCCCAAAGGACAGGCATTTTCGCTGAGCCCCTGGAAGCGAGCCAGCGCAGGCGTTGGATTTAAACAAGGGCCGCCAAATCAGGTCAATTCAACGACCGTTTCGCCCCAATCGAATGCCGTCATGATCTGCACCACCAAGCCGCCAGTGCGGGCGGAAGCTGGTTGTCAACCAGAAACCTCATGCCACTTCGACCACAACATGATTGGTTTGGTGAGCGGCATAGGCGATGGCGGCCAAAATGTCTTCCCGTTCGAGATACGGGTAGTCTGCGAGGATCTCCTCGTTCGTTGCTCCGCTAGCCAGCAATTCCAGAAGGTCGGAAACGCGAATCCGTAGGCCACGGATACAGGGCTTAGCCCCAACGTCAGCTTGCCACGAAACTGAACGCATGAATACTCATTGCGGTGGCGTCTCCGGAGCCGTCGCGTTTCGAAATTCAGGAGATCAGGAGATCAGGTCCGCCCCCAACCCACTCCGGATGAGGCCGAAGAGTGACCTCGAAAGCCGGGCTGAACCAAGACCGCCGTCAGCAGGCTCCATCGGCAAAGTGCCGCCGAGCAAGGCGCCGGCGGCGAGGGCGTGCAGCGTCGCAAGACCACGCCAGACCTCGCCAGGGCAAGCGACAAGAAAAGGGCCGCCTTCAAAACGATCGGGCTCTGCCCAGCAGCAGACATAGGCATCGTGCCTCGAGGTCTCCATGCTCTCCCGGCGGCATCTCATTGCCAACAAACGGGCCACCAGCCGGCCGGGCGCTGGTTCTCGAGGGTACGGCGATTGCCGCCAGGGCTCTCTGGCTCTACAATGTGTATAGATTTTAGGAATATACACATGCGAACGAACATCGTGATTGACGACACCCTGATGGCAGCCGCCCTCAAGGCCACCGGGCTCCAGACCAAACGCGAAGTGGTCGAGCAGGGACTGCGGACGATTCTCCGGCTGAAGCAGCAGACGGAACTGCGGAAGCTGCGCGGGAAGTATGAATGGATCGGTGATCTCGACGCCATGAGGCGGAGCAAGTGATCCTCGTCGATTCGAGCGTGTGGATCGACTTCTTTCGAAATAAGCCCACGCGCCAAGCCGAGTGGCTCGATCGCAACCTCGGCGTTCAAGGACTGGTCATCGGCGATCTGATTCTCGCCGAGGTGCTCCAAGGCTTCGAGAGCCAGCGCGGCTTCAATGAAGCAAAGCGGCTTCTGGGGCGGCTAGAACAGGTGGCCATCGGGGGAGTGGAGCTCGCGGTCGAAGCGGCTCGAAATTATCGAAAACTCCGCGCTGCTGGCGTGACGGTCCGCGGCACGATCGATGTTCTCATCGCCACCCGCTGCCTCGCGGACGGGCTCATGCTCCTTCACAGCGACCGAGACTTTGATGCACTCGAACAGCATCTCGGCCTGCCTGTCCTGAACTGCGAGGCATGAGGGTCACGAAGTGACCTGGCTCCGGGAATCGGGAAAGAAATCTCCGAACACCGGCGGAATTTCCTTGACCACCACCCGAAGGCTCAGGCCCTCCGCTTGAAGCTCGGCATCGATCGCGTCGTCGCTCCCCGGGGCCGACCGAAGCACGCGATCTACCAGCGGCATCCACCGCTCGCGAAAGCGGTCGGAATACGGATGCCGGTCATCCAGCCAATGTCGCAACAACTGCTCTCGTTTCGCCGCGTCGCGCCAAAACATCCGGCCATACTCGAGCCGCGCCTCGTCCTGATACGTAAGCCGCCGCATTCGTCGCCCTCGTAAACGATTGTCGCCCCGGCACGAGCAACAGACAACCGGCCACAGTCACGCCAGGCCCAGGGCCCTGGCCCACTCGGCATGGGCCCGATCACGAGGCTCGTTTCTCATGAGTTTCGGGGCAAGCAGATCGGCTGCCACCGGCACGATCACCGTAAGGTGACCATAAACCTGCTGCGAGGCTCGCGCCTGCCATCCCTCGGGAAGGCCGCGAAGAACGCTTTCAGGCATGAGGTTTACGTGCCAGCCGTGCTCGCGCTCAAACTCGCTCCCAATGATCGCGTCGTAACACAGCCAGGCCAGCGCGTCGGAATCGGTGACCGGGTCGACGTCCATGCTGTTCTCGGGCAACGGCACATCGAGCCCACGGTCGGCAGCGTGCCAGAGCAGGCCTGCCGAGCCGATGAGCGTCATGCTGGCCGGCTCCGCGAGCCGCCTGCCCCAGTCCTCGAGCCAGTCAATGATCTGGTGGGGCCGGGAAAGTTCGCGTCGAGGCATAACGACTGAGGATACGGCGGCCCACAACAGCCCCGCAATCCCTGACCGCACGTGCAGGTCCCATGCCCGGTCAAGGACGGGCTGACGCCCACCGACCCCCTCAGGCAGAACCAAGCGCCAGGAGCGATCGCACGCTGGCCACCAGCTTGTCGGGATCGCTAAGCGTGTCGGCATGCAGCGGCACGACGGCTGTCTTCTGATCCACGATCCGTACAACGCGGCTCTTCTTGGCGGCGGCCTGCCGAAGCCGATCGATGGCTGCACGGTCGTGATGGCCGATCATGATCATGCCCGGATGCCGCGTGATCGAATCGATGCCGAGATCGATCGCACGACACCGGAGCTTCGCGAAATCGAGCAGCCGACGCGCCTCGTCGGGCAGCGGACCAAACCGATCGGCAA
>CAYZHH010000160.1:0-2602 GCA_964478275.1 uncultured Candidatus Kuenenia sp. | reverse complement strand
AGCAGTGGCTCGCGACAGCCGGCGATACACATCGATCTTCGCCCGAAAGTCGGCACAGTAATCGCGCGGCAGCCAGGCCTCGCCCGGTAGGTCGATATTCACCGGCGGCGGCTCCGCAGGTGGCATCTTCTTGAGCCCCCGCACCGACTGCTCGAGCAGCCGGCAATAGAGCTCGTAGCCCACCGCGGCAATGTGCCCGCTCTGCTGGGTGCCCAGAAGATTGCCCGCACCGCGAATCTCGAGATCCCGCATGGAGAGCGAAAACCCCGCCCCCATGCTCGAAAATTCCTGAATGGCCCGGAGCCGTTTTGCGGCGCTGGCGGTAAGCCTCGCCGCCTCGTCCACCAGCAAATAGCACCAGGCCCGATGATGGGACCGGCCCACGCGGCCCCTGAGCTGATGGAGGTCGGCCAGGCCGTAGCGATCGGCCTCGTCAATAAAAATCGTGTTGGCCCGCGGGATGTCGAGGCCGCTCTCGATGATCGTCGTGGCCAAGAGAATGTCGATGCGGCCCTGCACGAACGTGACCATCACCTCCTCGAGCTCCGTCTCCGAAAGCTGGCCATGGGCAATGCCGATCGAAGCCTCGGGCACGATCGACTGGATGCGGGTAGCCACCTTGAGGATGTCTTGAATTCGGTTGTGCACAAAAAAGACCTGGCCATCGCGGGCCAACTCCCGCTCGATCGCTGCCCGGATGAGGGTTTTGTCCCAGCGGGCAGGTTTTGTCTCGACGGGGATGCGGTTGGTGGGGGGCGTGGTGAGGTTCGAGATGTCGCGAATCCCGAGCATCGACATATGAAGCGTTCGCGGGATCGGCGTGGCGGTCATCGTGAGCACATCCACGCTCGCCCGCATCGCCTTGAGCCGCTCTTTCACATCCACACCAAAACGCTGCTCCTCGTCTACGATCACGAGGCCGAGATTCGCGAAGTGGATATTGGGCTGGGCCAGACCGTGCGTGCCGATCACGATGTCGACACTCTTGCGGGCAAGACCCTCGAGCGTGTCCCGCTCCTCCGCAGTGCTCGTCATCCGCGACAGTGCCCGGATGACAAAAGGAAACTCCGAGAAGCGCGCCGTAAACGTGCGCCGATGCTGCTCGCACAAGACGGTCGTGGGCACGAGCACGGCCACCTGCATGCCCGCCTCGGCTGCCTTGAAGGCCGCCCGCATCGCCAGCTCCGTCTTCCCAAAACCGACGTCGCCGCAGAGCAGCCGGTCCATCGGCCTCGGCTTCTGCATGTCCTCCCGGATCGCCTCCATCGCCGTGAGCTGGTCGGGCGTCTCGTCATACGGAAACGCCTCCTCGAACTGCCGCTGCCAGGGCGTGTCTGCGGGGAACGCGATGCCGGGACGGGCTGCCCGCGTGGCCTGAAGCCGGAGCATGTCGGCGGCCATGTCGGCCACGGCCCGCTCAACGGCTGCTTTTTGTTTGGCCCAGGCTGCCCCGCCGATCTTCGCGAGTTTTGGAGTGAGCTTGGTTCCGCCAACGTACTTCTGAACGAGCTCGATCGCCGAGGCCGGCACAAAAATCCGCGTGCCCTCGGCAAACTCGATCTCCAGAAACTCCTCGGTACGGCCATGCTTCTCGAGGAGTTTGAGGCCGCAGTATCGGCCGATGCCGTGGGCCAGGTGGACGACATAGTCGCCATCGTGCAAATCGAGAAACGTGTCGATTGCCCGCGAGAGCCGCTGCCGAGCTGGCCGCGAGGAAACCTCCTCGCGATTGAAGAGCTCGGCGCTACTGACGAGTACGAGTTTTTCAGGCACCACCCGAAAACCGCCGGAGAGCCGCCCACGGGCGAAGTGCAGCCGACCAGTGCGAGCAGGGGCGGAGTCGGCAAGCAGCTCACCGAGCCTTTTCTCCTCGGCCTCGGACGGGCAGACGACCCATACCTCCTGGTCGCGACCAACCGTTTCGAGTTCCTCGCGAACGCGATCCAGGGCACCGGTGAAGCGCTCGACGCTTTCAACGGCAAGGCTCGCCGAGGCATCGAGGCTGGATGGCGGAATGGCCGCGAGAGCCACCGACGGGAACCGGTGCAGCCTCGCAAAGACATCCTCGGGCCTGAAGAGGCTGGCCACATCGCCCAGCCGCTGCCAGAATCGATTGGCTTCTTCGGCACACTCGCCCGGCTCAACGAACACGACGGTGGAGCCCGGCGGCAAGAGATCGGCGAGATGCGTGTGCCGTGTGCCGGTGGCCTCGGCCGCGAGGGCCGTGAGGTCGATCGACTCGAGCGTCGTGACGCTCCGCTGCGAGACCGTATCAAAGGTGCGGAGCGACTCGATCTCCTCGCCATACAGCTCCATGCGCACAGGCCGATCCCAATCAGCAGCAAACAGATCGATGATGCCGCCGCGCCGGGCGAACGAGCCGGGCGTGTCGATGGCATCGGCCGCCCGCCAGCCACGGGCCATGAGCCACTCGGCCAGCTCCTCCGGATTGACCATGCCGCCGACGGCCAATCGCCTGGTGCCCGCCTCGATCGCCCGCGGATCAACGAGCGGCGTAAGAATCGCCTGGATGCTCGTGACGACCAGCGCGGGCGATCGAGGCGGGCACCAGGCGATTGGCCGTCGGCGGCATGGTCAATCC
>CAYZHH010000159.1:0-8192 GCA_964478275.1 uncultured Candidatus Kuenenia sp. | reverse complement strand
CGCCGTGGGCTTGTATTCGGTCGGGGCCATGGATGGCCCGCGCCGCGTGAAGCAAGTCCCCACGGCTGGCGCCGGGGGCTTCTCTGTGGAAACACACCCGATCAGCGAGCCAGCTCACGCATCATCGCCACCTGCCGTGGCGTGAACGGCACTGGCCCGTCGAGGAGCGTCGGATCGTCCCGGAGCTCCGGGATGAGATTTTCAATGATCGCGGTCGCAAGTTCGGCGATGCCACGACCGTCCACAACCGATGTGACGATACTGCCAGTGGGAGCGTCACAATTCCCTCTCGCGATATCAGCCTTCGTCAGCACGATCAACTCGTTCGATGCCGCCGGGAACGACGCCTGCGCAACCTCGTCGGCCGGCACGATCCGGAGCACGAGATCGGCCGCCGCGGCCGCTGTCTCCGCCCGCTCGATGCCGGCTCGCTCGGTCGCCGAGGTCACGGTATCGATGCCACGCAGGCCGGCGGAATCGATCAGCTCGACATCGAAGCCACCCAGGACGAGCCTCGTGGTGACGAGATCGCGGGTCGTACCGGGCTCGGGTGAGACGATGCTTCGCGCGTGGCCAGCAAGAGCATTGGCGAGACTGCTCTTCCCGGCGTTTACCGGCCCAACGAGGACCACCCGCCACGGATCGGCCAGCCGCAAGCCCACCCGCGAGGCCGCCAGCAGCCGCTTTGCGCCTTGAGCCCGGTCAGCCGAAGGCAGCGATGCCAGCCGCATGATCTCGCTCCCGAGCAGTCCCGCCGCCTGACGGACGAGGATGCGAGCCGCCCGCGAACCTGCGACGTGGCAGAAAGCCTCGCGTGCCTCGACCTCGATCGTCGGCATGCCATGTTCCCGCAGCCAGTCTGGCCAGGTCTGCCGCGTCGCGCCTCCCTCTTCGAGCTGCGTGATCACCGCCTCAGCGGCCGCGTGGCCTCCGTGACCGTGGACCTCGACGCTCTCGGCCGAGTGCCGCACGACGACAACATCCTCGCCGGCGGACTCACCGTTGGCTCCCCACCGACCGAAGCAGATCGCCGCATCCACGCCTGCCGCAACCGGGAGGCCGCCTCGTGCCCTGAATGACGCATCAACCAATTCGGCTGCCCCTGGCCCTGCGATCCCCACAACCGCAAGCGCCCCGCGGCCCGGCGGCGTCAGGAGGGCCACACGAACCGCGGACGCTTCCGCGACCCGCGATGACCTCGACCCACGCCTATCAGATGCACGCATCACACGCCCGCCTGTCTTCGGTCCTCGGCATCACTACGACCGGCACAACGTACCGCGGCGCAGGATACGGTTTCTATGGCGACGGGGCCCCGCCGCCGGCGGACCGGTGCATAGTTGGCTAGGCCGGTGTCGGCTCTGCGCCTGCCGATCCCCTGGAAGCCCCCATGCAGAACTTCTTCGCCAAGGTCGTTGCGGTGGCCATGATCGTGGGTGGCTTCAGCTTCACTGGCGACCTCGGCTGGATTGCGGAGAAGGGCCAGCGGGTCTTGGGCGCAGCCGACGTCCCGACCCAGATCGACGTCGCGCCGGCCCCGATAACGGCGCCGCCATCGATCGCCGCGGAAAGCCCACAGCCTCAGGCGTCGCACGCCACCCCCGCACCTGCACCGACCGAGGTCGCCCCCCCGCGGGCTCCGGCCGATCCCGAACCGCAGCGTGAATTCGGCGGCCCCGAGCCAATGGGCAGCAGCTTCAAGCCGCCGGCAGCAAGCCGCGAGGCGATCGCCTGGACGGAGCTTGGCACCGGAAGCCGCGTTGTCGTCTGGCTTGCCGGCCCGCCATACCGATGCCTGGTGATCGACTTCGTCGATCCCATGACAGGCGAAGCGCTCCTCTACGAAGTGGCCACCGTCGATGCAGCCAGTCGTCCCCTCACCACAGCGGGGCCACCCCGTCGTGTGATCGTCGGCCGCAATGAGGCAGGACGCCCCCACGGCGCAGGCATCGTCCGTGGCGGCCTCATCCATGTGGCGCAGACGGGCATCGCCCCACACGCCGCCGGCCAATGGTTTGGCCCTGTGGCCGCGATCGCTCCAGGCAACTGATCACAAGGTGACCGACGGCGGTCAGGCCTCGGTCTCTGCCGGAACTCCGACGCGACGACGTGAGAGGCCGATCTTCCGCTCTTCGGTGTCCACGCGGAGGACTTTCACCTCGAGCGAATCGCCGACCTTCACGAGATCCTCGGCGTTCTCAACCTTGTCGTCGGAGAGCTCCGAGATGTGGAGCAGCCCCTCGAGTCCGTCCTCGAGGCCCACGAACACACCAAAATTGGTGATCTTCGTTACGGTGCCATTCACCACGTCGCCAGGCTTGTAGCGCTCGGGGATGTCGCCGGTCCACGGGTCGTCGTTCATCTGCTTGAGCCCCAGGGCGATCCGGCGACGCTGCTGGTCAACGGAGATCACCTTGCACTCCACTTCCTGACCCTTCTCGAGCATCTCGCTCGGATGGGTCACCTTGCGCGTCCACGACATGTCGGTCACGTGGAGCAGGCCGTCGATGCCTTCGTTGATCTCCACAAAGGCGCCATAGTTGGTGAGGTTGCGAACCACACCCTTGACGATAGCACCCGGCGGATAGTCGGCGGCGACCTTTTCCCAGGGATTCTGCTGGGTCTGCTTCATGCCCAGCGAGATTTCTTGCTTTTCCTTGTTGATCGCGAGCACCACCACCTCGACCTCGTCGCCTGGCTTCACAAGCTCGCTCGGGTGACTGACCCGCTTGGTCCAGCTCATCTCGGAGATGTGAACGAGCCCCTCGACGCCGTCTTCGAGCTTCACGAAGGCGCCGTAGCTCATCACATTGACGACCGAACCGTTGCAGACGGTATCGACCGGATACTTGTCGGCCACCTTGGCCCACGGGCTGGCCGTTCGCTGCTTCATGCCGAGAGCGATCTTCTCGCGCTCGCGATCGATGTGGAGCACCTGCACCTCGACCTCCTGGTCGATCTGCACCATCTCGCTGGGATGGCCGATGCGGGCCCACGACATGTCGGTGATGTGGAGGAGGCCGTCGATGCCGCCCAGATCCACGAAGGCACCGAAGTCGGCGATATTCTTGACGATGCCGCGGCGGACCTGGCCCACCTCGAGCGTCTCCATGAGTTGCTTCTTCCGCTCGGCCCGTTCCTGCTCGATGAGAGCCCGGCGTGAGACCACGATATTGCGACGCGCCTCGTCGATCTTGAGCACGAGGCACTGAATCGCGCGGCCGCAGTAGTCGCCGATGTCGGCCGGGCGGCGAATGTCCACCTGGCTGGCGGGAAGGAAGACGTTGACGCCCGAGATGTCGACCAGCAGGCCACCCTTGATTTTGCGAATGACAAAGCCGGTGACGACGTCATTCTCCTTGACGCTCTCCATCACGCGGAGCCAGTCTTCGATCCGACGTGCCTTCCGCTTCGAGAGCGTGATCAGACCGCGCTGCTCTTCGAGCGCGCCGTCTTCAAACTCTTCCAGGAGCACCTTGACGATGTCGCCGATTTGCGGCGGCGGCTCGTGCTCGTCCCACTCGTTCCGAGGGATATGCCCCTCGCTCTTGTACCCCACATCGACGAGCACAAACTCGTCATCCACCCGAAGCACCTTCCCATGGAGCACCGCATTCACGGCGAGCATGGGAGCCGCTACCGCGTACTCCTCATCGCCTACCCCGGCCATTGCCAGCTCGAGTTCCTTTTCGAGATCGTCTCCAAGTTCGAGTTCACGGATGAGGTTGCGGTTGACCATGCGTTGGGGGTTTGGGGAAAAACCGGGGTTGAGGGGGAGGGAGGGGCGCGGGCCACAAAAATCGAGCCTTGGAGTCTATCAGTCCGGGGCGAGTGTCACAATCGAGCAAGGCCCGGGAATCGCCTATTTTTCCCGATCGTTGCGGGTTCTGGCCGGCTGGCCGCGGCAGGGCTCGCATGCCGATGCGACAATGGAGAGCGTGCATTTTGGAGGTTTTGTCGTGGGCCACCTAACGCGTCGTGGTTTGCTTTCATTCGTGGCCGCTGGCGTGATCTTGCCCACACGGGGCTTCGCCCAGCTCGTCGAAGCCGCGCCGGGCGCCGTTGGCCTCGTCCTTGGTGACGTTCGCATGCAGCGGTATCGCGTAGGCGTGCGGGTGGTGGCTGAGGGGGGGCCGTGTCGTGGGCTCTATGCGACGCTGCCCGTGCCCGCTGACTGGCCGGAGCAAAAAGTGCGGATCGTGGAAGAGGATTACTCGCGCGGGGTTCGCGGGCCGCAGTATCGCTTTCTGGGCGATGGCGTGAAGCAGATGGTGATCACGATCCCAGCGCTGGCATCGGGGGGCAGCGAGCATGCGATCGTGACCTACGAGCTGGAGCGTGCTGCAATCGAGCCGCCGAAGAATCCCGAGATTTGGCACATTCCTGTGAAGCCAAGCCGCGAGCTGCGGGCCCACCTCGGCTCGGCGCCCTACATCGAGACCCGCGATCCGAAGATCGTGCGGTTTGCCAAGGAAGCCGCTGGCGAGCACGAGGGCTGGCGACGGGTCGAGGCGATCTACGACGCCGTGCGTGAGAAGGTTGAGTATCGCAACGGCGACCTCAAGGGTGCCAGGCGAGCGCTTGCCGACGGCTGGGGCGATTGCGAGGAGCTCACCTGCCTCTTCATTGCAGCCGCGCGGTCGCAAGAGATTCCCGCACGCACGGTGTGGGTCGAGGGGCATTGCTACCCCGAGTTCTATATGGAGGACGGGGCGGGCAATGGCTGCTGGCATCCCTGTCAGGCCGCGGGCACTCGGGCCTTCGGCTCGATGCCCGATCAGCTTCCGATCCTTCAGAAGGGCGATGAGTTTCGCGACCCCGATCGCCCTGGCAAGCCGCTCCGCTACGTCGCCGAGTTTCTCAAGGGCTCAGGCGTCGCCGGCGGCGGCCGCCCCGTCGTCACCTGGATTCGCGAAGGGGCGTAGCTGTTACGCGCCGGCTGCGGCGACTTCGGCTTCGAGAACGTCGGGCGGCAGGATGTTTTCCAGCTCCTCGATCGGCCGGCCAAACTGATCGCGAGCAATCGGTGCGAACCAGCGCGGGGCGATCGGGAGATCCGCATCACGCCAGGCTTGCTCCATGCGCTCGCCAGCCAGACGCACGATCTTCTCGCGACCACGGCCAGCAAGCGTGGTACGGTCGGCATACGGCGTCGTCGGGCCATCGAAGCCGGCAGCCGCGGCGGCCGCGACCACTGGGCCCATCGGAATCACGCCCGTCTCTCCCGGCATGAGCCGCTCGTTGACCGCGAGCGCAGCAGCCGGTGTGGTCCCCGGTGCATCCGAGAGTCGCACCTCGACGATGCGACCCTTCGGCACCTTGGCGATGAGGTCGACCGACTCGCCCGTGATGTGCATCGCCCAGGAGTCGATGACGGCGCCGACTCGCTCATGCGCCATCGCCACGAGGCCAATGAGGCCCTCGAGCGTATGGATGAATGCGTTGGGCAACTCCTCGCGGGCCGCGGCCTCGGGGTGGATCGCCAGGCCGAGCATCATGCCGTGTGGGGCGAGCATGTCGCCGACCGTGTGAAGCCGCGTGCGGTGCAGCTCGAAGAAGTCTTTGAAGGAATGCTCCGCGGAACCAGGGGCGAGCATGGCCACGGCGCGGGTGCATTCGCAGGCGGCTGCGACATCGAGGCTGGCGGGCAGTTCGGCCAGGTCGGCCGCGAAGTCGGCGTCGCTTGCATCGAGCCGAACGGGCAGATGAAAAACACTACTCTTGAGTCGGGCACTCACCAGGAGCCGGCGGGCGTGCTCGACGCCGTAGTAGGCCGCCTGCTTCTGCATGTCGAGGATGTCGATATCCATGCCGTCGAAGCCGAACGAGAGGGCCAGCTCGATCAGTTCGCTGGGACGGCCGGAGAGGGGAAGACCAACAGTGCTGAGGTTGCGGTACATGAATGCAGTTCGTCTCGGGTGAGAGGAAGGGATCGCGGGCTTGAAAGAGCCCCGGAGTATAGCGGGTGCCCTCAGACCTTCAAAACCCGCGGCGATGGGCGGTTTCCGGAGGTGCCTCCTGGAGGCCGCTCCCATGGATTCGCACATGGGAAGGCGTTGCCGGGGGCGACGATTCGCGGCGTTCCGACCGTCCTACCGCCTGGCAATACTACGGTTGGCCCGTGTCATTGGTCCGCTCCGCGATCAGATCGAGTTTGCCCGGCAGCGAGACGATCGCCGAGATCACGTCGAGCGTCAGGTAGTAGAAAAGCATCAGAACGTACGCCAAGATCGGCACTGCGATGGCGATGAATAAGGCACCGAGGGTCCTCACCGCTCCGGACGAAGCCGCGACAAGACCCGGGCCGTCCGCCATCACGATCCTTACCGTTGCGTCGCACAGGCGGTAGGTCGCGAAGATGACTCCGGCCGCAAAGAGCAGCGGCGCACATCGCCATCCACTGCAGGGCAATCACTCCGGCAATCGTGGCCACCGAGACCAGAACGAAAACCGAGTCGGGTACTGCCAGTGACGCGACGATGCTTCGATTCGACGCTATGGCTGCGCGGACCGCACCGAGCAAACCGTGGCACTGGGGGCGGGAGTGGAAAACAAACCCTTGACGCCGCCCCTTGACGCCGCGGGCCGGAACCCACTGCGTCATCCCCTCCTTCCAAATGAGATCACCGGGAGACAGCCTGCCGGTATCGGCAAGCCGCTTGAGCTCTACGGAATTCGCTGGGCCTGCCTCGGCCCCTCCAACACTGTAGTGCCATTCGTCGGCCATGAATCGGCCTCGAGAAGGTGCCGCCCCAGCGTCTCTCACCGTCCTCACGTCCGGCTGCTCTGCGCTATGGTGCGAAGCGAACAAGAGTTGATCGCCAGGCCCAGAACGTTCAAGAGCGCGAAGCGAATCGCTGCGACCAGCAGACCAACAGCCGCGCGGAGCGGGAACAACGAGCCCTCTTCGCATGAAGATCCGTGCCACCGGGAGCTTATCTGACCTCGATTGTGGCATCGCCTGAAATGTCGTCGGGGAGAATCCAGTGATCGCCCTTGCGTTTCGCGTCGACGCGGGCACCGTTCACAAAGACTTGTTCCGTGGCCGCACCGGCTGGCACCTCCACCTCGGCACTCACCTGCTCAGGCAGACGGGCCTCCAGCTGAAAGCCGCCGTCGCGTTTCCAGTGCACTTCGATCGGGCCGCGGGGCGTCGGAACCTTGCCGCGGGCAAACCTCAGGCCCCCAGGGCACGGCCGAATGATCGCCCTCGCCCAGCCGGCCTCCAGGGGCTCGACGCCGAGCACAAAGCGCGGCAGCAGATTCGCGGGCGGCGTACACCGAGCATGATTCCAGTCCTGGTTTGGCTTGTACTTCTGATCCCAGGCTTCCCAGGTGATCGTCGTGCCGCTTGCGACCATGTGCCGCCAGCTCCGATCGTTCTCCGCCGTCATGAGCTCGATGGCTTTCGAGTCTCCTCCATACTGAAAGAGGCTCGCATGGTGCGAGCAGTGATCGGTGCCGACGCCGTCGCGATAGAGGCCTCGCTTCGTATCGAAGAGTTGCCGCTGAAACTCAGCCTGGCCTTTCGCGAACCGGGCCCGACAATCTGCGGCGTCGGCGGCGTTCCCTACGGCGTCTGCCATCACCGCCATGCGGGCCAGCGCCGCCAGGTGAAACGCGTTCACGACCGTGTTGATCTCGGTGAACACATAGCCGTCGCGTTCGCTCTTGGGCCAATCCACGATGTCCGTTTTGCTTTACTGTTCTTTATTGCTGCGAACGAGCCCGGGCGGCCTGCGATCCACACGGCCGTCGGCCAGCTTCTCGTCAAAGTGAACGGTGATCCCACCCGACGCACCTTCGGGCGGCATCAGTTTCGGATTGCCGAAGGCGACTCGTCCAAAGTCCACGAGCACGCTTCCCCCATTAAGTCGCACGATTTTTGTTGCGGGCTGTTCGACAAGCTTGAAGGGCGCGGCGCGAAGCCCGTCTACCCAAAGACAAAGCGCGCCCAACAACCCGCCGTCCCCTCGCTGCCGCGAGGGGCTTTTATGGCGAGCGACTCCACTCATCGGGAGTCCCGGCTCAAGACGGTGTGGCGAGCCCGAGCAGACGAATGAATCAGCTCGGGGCCGCCCGTGCCACGGGGCCGGCGTTGTTTGTAAGCGAAGCCCGTCTATCCAAAGACAAAGCGAGCCCAACAACCCGCCGTCCCCTCGCTGCCGCGAGGGGCTTTTATGGCGAGCGAC
>CAYZHH010000158.1:0-8206 GCA_964478275.1 uncultured Candidatus Kuenenia sp. | reverse complement strand
GCCATGAAAAAGCCAAAGAAGAAACGCCGACAGCGCCACCCGACCGCTCACCAAGAGCCCGTCTACGTTTGCGACTCGTGCGGTGAAGAGATCATCGTGCCCGTGGACCTGTCGGCCGGCTCGCACCAGGACTACGTTGAGGACTGTCCGGTTTGCTGCCACCCCATGAGCCTGCACGTCGAGATAGATGGGGACGGCGAAGCCCACGTTCAAGGCGAGCACGAGTAGATGGCGATGGGGAAGCGTGCGGAGGCGTCCATGCGGCGAGCCTACGGCCAAGAATGCGGCACGTAGCGATAGGGCCGGCAGGGCAAGAGGGGCGTTGCGGGCCTTCGGCAGGATTGCCCCCCGCCGGCCACTGTTGTCGTTGGGCCACGCCAGCAGACGCCAGACTGCTACCCCTGGCCAGCCAGCGTGCGATTCCGCACTTCCTGCGAACTGAAGATCGCACCAGCGAGCCCTTCGAACGTCAGGCCACTCGCCAGCTGCCCGGTCCAGAACGTCTTGCCGGCAGCATCCAGAGGACGATTCAACCAAGCCGCGTAGACGGCGCTGAGGAGCCGCTCATTAGCCTCAGTCGAGGCGAGAAACGACTTGACCACTCCGGCCCGCGTCATGGCACCGGAATCGAGGCTGACACGCCAGCCGTCACCTTCGCCGGCCCTCTGATCACGGCCGAGAAGCAACTGATAGGAGGCCCGCACAAAGGACGCGGCGTCGGTACGCCCCGCGTTCGTAAACTCCGATGACGTCATGAAGCCAGCGATCACGTCCGGCACCGGCCTGCCGCTTTCAAGGGCACGAACCCAAGAGTCGACCTCTCCGGGCAGCCCCGCGCGACCGAGGAACACGTCGTAATACTTCTGGACTTGGAGGCCACGGTATTCGCGGCTTCGGAGAAAATCCCCAACGATGTCCGTCAGGGGCGCACCCGAGTTGAGCCGAGCCAAGACGGCACTCCGGCCGGGCTCTCGGCCTTCCCGTCCCAAGATCCCCCGATAGAGAGTATCGACCAAGCCCTCGTTCACCGTGGCCTCCGTATGAGGCACGGAGTAGAGGAGCGGCGTCAGCGGAAAATACCGGGTCGCCTCGTTGACACGCACCCCGAGGTCTTGCCCGACGAGGGTATCGCCCTCGACCACGCTGGCATCCACTGTGCGCGTGGCCGCGGCACCGGCTGGCAACGCCATCCGCACGCGATACATCCCGGGCGACAGGTCGTTGAACGCGTACTGACCCGCTGCATTCGTGGTCGCCGACTGCTCGCCAGCGTCGAGCCTGCCGTCGTTGTCGCTGTCGAGGAAGACCGTACGGTTTCGCAGCCCCGCATCATTGCCGTCGCGGACGCCGTCGGCATCATGATCCTGGAAGGCCACACCGCGGAGCGTTGCGGCGAGGGTCAAGACCACGCTGGTCGCGTTGTACGTGATCTTGAACGTGAAGCCCCCCACGGAAATGCTTGTGCCCTGACTGAACTTCCCCTTGATACCGCCCGCAGCGGACACGATGGTCAGCGAATCGCCGGCCTTCGGCACATACCCACTGAGTGCCAACTCCAGCTTGCTGTTCCCGAGATCGACGTTGCCAAAACTGGCTAACTGGCTGTAGTCGGTACCGACGGTCGCCGCCCCCCTGATGATCACGCGCAGTGTGGCTCCATACATCCGAACATCCCGGGGCATTCCTGAGCTGCCGATTGTGAGCTTTCCAGGAGTGTTGCCATTGAACGCACCGGGCTGAAGAATACCGCCGGCAGTTGCGTCGATCGTCACTGTCTTGCCGAGGGAGTTGGTGTAGGTGTACCCGGCGAGTGGGCCCATGACGTCGAGCGACCCGGTCACGATCCCTTCGCCAGCCAATTGACCATCGGCGATGGCGACACGGCTCGCGTCCAGAGTTCCCCTCACCACGGTGAAGGGAATGGTTCTCGGGTGCCCATTCACTCGCGTAAATTGCTGGAGCTGTTGTGTATAGCTCGTGACCGTGCCGATCTCGGTCGTGATCTTGAGTGTGTTCCCTGGAGGGATCCTCACGGTCGAATTGTTCGTGAACGGGCTGACGGCATTCCGTGTCTCACCACCAATGAGCTGAAGGGGGGTCGTGTTGGGCGTTCCGCCGAGGAACATCGTGTACTGCGTCGTGCTGCCAATCGCCGACGTCAGCGGCGGGACGCCCGGCGAGGAATTGGCGAGCGAAAATGAGAACTTCGTCTGGGCCGCGTCTGCACCGCTGTTCAGGAACGTGCCGGGCGACACCCCCGTCCCGATGACCTGGGCACCGGGCACCGAGTTCATCGTGTCCAACGCCTTGACGGAGTACCACACATTCTCTGGCAGACCAGAGATCTCGTAGGGGAACGTAACATCCGGTGGATGCAGAGTATCGGTACCCAGCGACAGAACCTTCGCCGTGCCGGACACGGGCCCAAAAGGAGCAGTTTCGGACCACTCGACCTGGTTGGGCAGCCCATTCAGACCGCCAATACTGATCCCGAGCTTGGTGGCATAGTTCGCACCGATATCAGCAGCATCATCGTCGAGGGAAAATCCATACCCGGAGAGACCAAGCCGCTGGTGGACAAACCACACGAAAGGGTCGAGGTTGTAGATATTGAACGGCTGGCCAGTCCCCGCAACAGGCGTGGCCGGATCGGGATACCAGAGCTTCTGATCGAGCTGCTTCGTGAAGTCGTTCACACCCCGCAGGAGCGATTTCACCATCGTGCGGAACGCAACCTCGATCTTGGCAAGGGCGTCGCGATTGGTCGGCTTGGTGACATTTCCGCCGATGACATTGTGCGTAACTTGCACCGACCGTGGAGCCACTTCTTTGCTGCCAGCAGGCACCTGGCTCATGAAGCTCAGCAATTGATACGCATTCTGCGCGAACTGCATGACATAAGGAACGGACGGCGTCGCGACGGGCGTAAACGGCGTGAGAAGCTTGACAATGGGATCATCGAATCCGGTCAACTGCGACAGGGCGGGCAACGTGAAACCGTAGGTACCTTGCGCTCCAATCGTCACCGCTTGGCTCAGATGGATCGTTCGATTGTCCGCATCGATGGCGACAATCGTGGTCTTCCCATCGATGGGCTTCGTGGATATCCCCGATGTCGCAGAGCCCGTCACCACCATGCCCGGCACGAGGTGCGTGTTCGCGGCATCGAGCCTGATGACGTTATTCAATGCTGTCGGCTTCGCGGCGTCTGGCACAGCCTTGCCGCTGAGCCCGGCCTGGTTCTGCGCCGTCGCCGGCAGGTGCGTGACGTAGTGATTGGCCCATGTGTACCAGAGGTTCACAAGGGCATTGCTCACGTAATCCGTGACCGGCCGCGTCAAGGTGTACGAAAACGCGTCCTTGCCGGAGGTGGCAATGACGTTGTTCAAGCCGATCTCGAGGACCATGGTCTTCCCGCCTTGGGTAGGCGTGAAGTCCGTGAAGTTGAACCCAGGATTTCCCGCCGGACCGATGCGATCGACCACGGTACCCGCCGGCACGACCGGGGCATTGGGCCCGCCCGAAGGCAACTTGACGACCATGCCCTTCTGGAGCTGGGTCTTCAAAATGTTCTGAAGCGCCGGAGTATTCGCCACGATGTAAAGGCTCTTCGTGCCATTCGAAAACGCCGTACCCGCCCCAAGGACCTGCTTGGCATCGGTGCCACCGCTCGTCAGCATGTAGGCATTGGCCTGGACGTCGAACGTGGAACTCACGTCCCCAAGCGGCGTGTTTGCCAGCGCATCCTGACCGGACGGGATCTTGATGAGGGGGGGCTTTGCAAACGCCGGGCTCACGCCATTGGTCACGTCGAAGTTGTACTGCGTCCAACCGCGGTAATCAGGAGCCTGCTTTCCCGGAGCGAGGCCGAAGTACTGCCCTAAGCCATTGCTCGGGCCGACGCCCAGGAATTCAGCCATCGCCTTTTGGAACTGACCAACCGTCTGGGCTGAGCCGACCCAGCCAAAAGGCAGCCTCGGCCCGGGAAATGGCGTTTGCACCGGAAGCGGCGGATCGGTGATTGGGATGGGGACGTCGAGCGCTGCCATCGCGACCGGAAGCGTCATGTTATCGACGTAGGACACGTCGTAATTGATGAGCGAGTGCGTCTCTCCGAAAAACGGCTTGAGCTTGTCGATATTCGGATTGATCTTGCTCAGAATCGGATCACGGATCGTGAACTCGGCGAGCTGAGCCGGCGCGTCGCTGGACGGACCGATGGGCTGCTCGGGGCTCTTGATATCGAGTCCTTGCCGATACCACATAACCACTCCGGTGGTCCCGACGGGCGCTCCGGTGACGCCGTCGGCAGGCAAGGTGACGTTCAGGGTCTTGGAGCCGTCACTATTCTTTCCGTAGTACTGAAATGGATTCGGGATCGTGGACAATTGTGCCACTTGCGGGGCATTGTTGATCATGTCCATGTAGGTGGAGTCGTAGCTGATAAAGACTCGCGCCCCATCCCAGAATACGAGCGGCACCGACACCGTAATGGCCATGCCCGGGAGCAAGCCGATGGAACTGCCGTTGGCATTCTTGTGGCCGATGTACCCTCGATACTCGTTGTAGATCGGATCGATCGGGTCATAGAGCGCCTGATCCGGCTTCAGGTCATCCTTGGTCGCATTGGTGTTCACGAGCATCGGAAAGACGGGGATGTCGGCGTTGTTCGTGAAGGTGATCGTCTTGCTCGGTATGGTCACGTGCCTGGGATCCGGATCATTCTTCGTGGGCCCGAAATAGAGCACGGTGTTCAAGAGCTTGTTTGGATCGTTTGGGTCGGGCGTGAAGCTGTCCTTGGGGAAGGCGAGATTCGGAGGCAGGGTGGTGAATGCCGACGCATCGAGGGTGGTGATCGGGCTGTAGGCGGTGCCCTCGGCGTTGGACGCGAAGGCGCGGAACGAGTATTTGGAGTTCGGCGTGAGCGGACTCACGGTCAACGTGAAGACCCCGGTGGCGGGCACGCCAAGCACGTCCACCTCCGCAACGCCTGCGGCACCACGCGTTGGGTTGGGGTTCACGCTCGTCAGCGAGTAGACGAGGCCGCGAAAGTTCAGCGGGGATCCGCCGTTACTGGTCACGTTGCCGCCCATGGTCGCCTGGTAGGGCGTGATCCCCGTGACCGTCGGGCTGGCCACGCTCGGCAGCGCCATGAGCACACGATCTTCCAGCATCTCCAGCCACAGCGAGGAGCTGGGGCGTATCGGGCGGCGAAAGCGATTCACGGCGCGTTCTGGCTTGGTGCCAAGGATGCGTCGAAGCCACGCGGGAGAGGTTTGGGGCATGGGTTGGCACCTATTGATCGCAGGAATTGATCGCAGGAATTTCTTGAGGCAGGGCTCATAGGCATCGGCCGAATCGTCCTTCCCGCCACCACTCGGAGCGAGACCTCGCAAAAAGTGGACAAGGCGCACCGTGCGGGAAAGGAAGGCTGATTGAACACTTTATCGGCAGTCCAAAACGGATTTTCCGCCGACTGAGCCTACCCAGGCCCTCCCGCCGCATCAAGGATTTGCGCTTCGGAACTCTCTTCGGGTGGCCACGGCTCAGACGATGGCCTTGTCGCCCCCGTCGGGCGGCGGCTCGCCCCAATGGCGTCCGTTGCCGATCCACCCTTGGCGATAAAAATAGACGACCAGGCAGATCACCGTGATGGCCATTCCCGCCAGGCAGGTGGGATAGCCCCAGTACCAGTGCAGCTCGGGCATGTTGAGCGGCATGGCCCCGCCAGCAAAATCGAAGTTCATCCCGTAGATGCCGGCGATGAATGTCAGGGGGATGAAGATTGTCGAGATGATTGTCAGAACACGCATCGTCTCATTGATGCGATTGCTGATCGATGACATGTGGAGGTCGCGGAGGTCGGCCGTCAGTTCGCGATACGTCTCGATCAGCTCGACGACTTGCACGACATGGTCGTAGCAGTCGCGGAGGTACGGTCGCACCTCGAACGAGAACCGTGGCGTGTCCTCACGGGCGAGCATGGCCATCGCGTCTCGGAGCGGCCAGATGGCCCGCCGCAGGATGAGGAGATCGGCCTTCACTTCGTGCAGCCGGTCCATCACCTGGAGGTTGCGGGGCTCCACAACGATGTCCTCGAGCTCGTCGAGCCGCTCTGCATACACTTCGAGGACGGGGTAATAGGCGTCAACAGCCGCATCCATCAACGCGTACGCCAGGTAGCCGGAGCCGAGCTGACAGATGCGGCCCCCTTCGCGAAGACGCCCGCGAATGCGCTCAAACGGATCGCCGGCAGTCCCTTCCTGAAAGGTCAGGATCCACGTGGGCCCGATGAAGATACTGAGCTGCTCGGTCGCGCAACGTTCGGGGCAGCTCACGAGCCGCAGCACGATGAACAGGGTTTCGCCGTAGGCTTCGACTTTGGCCCGCTGGTGGACGTTGACCGTGTCTTCCAGGGCCAGCCGGTGGAGACCGAACAGCGTGCCGGCTCGCTCGATTGTCGTCGCATCGCCCAGCCCCTCCACATTGATCCACACGAGGTCGTGCTGCCCGACGAGCGCGTGGGCGCTGTCCATCGTCGGCACCTCGACCTCGAGAATCTTTCCTGACTGACAACACGCCATCACTTGGATTGTCGGCTGGGGATGCGACGGATCCGAAATGACCTGCCCCGGTGACGCTCCTGGCTGGGTGCGGCGGTGGATCTTCATGTCCCGCTGCGACGGCTTACGGCGATGACGGCGACTCATGAGAAACCGAGGGGTGGCTGGGGAAGGACAGAGCGACTCGGGCAGGCAGATGTGTTCAACGGCATGCGGGCTTGGTATCGGCACGGGACGCCGTCATAGGACGATGGCTTGCGTGCGACGACGCCAACGCCTGGGCGAAAATGATGGAATCGCCAAGGGTTTGATCAAGGGCTGGTTCTCCCGCCAGAAATGGCGGAACGCCCGCCGCTCACCGGTCGTGTAGAAGTGCCGCAAGAACGCCAGGTCGCAGGCCGAGTAGTCGGCAAGCCACTGGTCGAGGGAGACAACACCTGCTTCGTGCATCGCCTGCTGGCTGTACCGGCATGCTTCCCGCTCATAGGCCTCGAGGGCATTGAGTTCCTCAGCACCGGGATGGATGGGCATCGTCATACCGAGCCGTCGCAACGTATCGGAGACATTCCACTGGACGGTGTGCCCGAAAAGATGCGCGACAAGAAAGAGCCGCTCTTCGCTGGCACTTTGGCGGCCAACGAGGATGCGGCTCCCGTCGAGATCGCCCTTGAATGGTGGAGCAATCTCTACCAGATCGACAGCGACGCCATACCGACCCGCAACGTGCCGCGACACGTCGTCATAGGAATCGCAAAAGATGGAGTTTCGATTCACGCTGGTCATGGAATCGCCGAGAACGTTCGCGTGGACCAAAACACACCGTGCTCCCTCGACAAGCTAGAATGGGGCCTATGCAAGAGCTTACCGGCATGACGAAGCTCCCTGGCTGCGGGTGCTGCAAGTTCTGGCGACAGGACGCCGACACCCGACAACGAGGCGAATGGGGAGAATGCCGGCGGATGCCGCCCAGCCTGCCTCCGATTGAGGAGGACAAACTCCTCCATGTGGGGATCTGGCCACACACCGCCGGGGAGGACTGGTGCGGCGAGTGGCAGGACAGCGGCGAGACCGAACCGGGCCAAAATCATACGGGACAGCCAACGAATCAGTGAGATCCCTGCGGGCGAGCCGGTGCCGCAATAGCCCCGAGGAAACCCTGTTTTCTCCATAAGCCAGCGACGGGTCCGGCCTTCAGTTCGTGTCCAGCATGGCTCGTGCGAATCCCCCGGGTGTTGTTCGCTGGCCAGTGAAATGCTACAACTCTGTGGTCGACAGACTCTCGTCCGCACTTCCGGCACGTCGGGAATTGGGCCCGTGCTTTGGCGAAGGTCGTTTATGTCGGTTGTTTTGTGTTCCAGTTCCCGTGTTCCTCGAGGTTGATGGTTATATGTCTCGGAAGATTTATGTGGGAAACCTCCCCTGGTCCACCACGTCACAGGATTTAGAGGCAATGTTCGCGGCGCACGGCGCCGTCCGCAGTGCCGAAGTGATTTCGGATCGTGAGACCGGCAGGTCGCGCGGCTTCGGATTCGTGGAGATGGAGACCGACGAAGGCTTGCAGGCCGCGATCGCGGCGCTCAATGGGCATGAGATGAACGGTCGCCCCTTGACCGTGAACGAAGCCCGTGAGCGGACACCTAGGC
>CAYZHH010000157.1:0-8265 GCA_964478275.1 uncultured Candidatus Kuenenia sp. | reverse complement strand
GCCGGGTGCTCGATCATCCACGAGACAGCGGCGACCACGGAGATCGCGACCTGCACGGTGGTCGCGTTCTGGTGGGGCACGAGCTGCCGCGATTTCTCGATCGAAAGGGCCGTGCCGCACCACCACGACGAAAGCGGATGGCCCATGACGAGGGCGCCCAGGGTGTCGGAGCCGCTTGCGATCTCGTCGGTCATGACCCGGTGCTTTGACTGGAGCCGGTAGTCGTTGCCGCGAAGCTCCCAGAGGCTTGCGATCGCGGCATCCGAAGGGCAGTAGGCGTAGTGAACCGTCGGGCGGTATATCGCGTTGCCCGCGGCGTCACGCACCGTGAGCTTTTCGGTGATCGTAAACGCCTCGCCGTGGCGGACCACCATGCCGACAATCGGGCAATTCGGCACCCACGAAACCACATGCGTGTTGATGCCCATCCGAGCCAGGCAGATTTGGCTCTTGGGGCCATCGGAATGCTCGTAGGCATAGTCGGGAAGCTCCTTCTCGTGCGTCCCCCAGCCCATCTCGGCAGTCGTCGTTCCCTCCTCGCGAAACCCCTCGACGCTCCAGGTGTTCACAAACTCGTCGATCTGCTTGGCGCGGTTGGAAATCTGCGTGTCGCGTTCGCTGCAGTGAATCACCTTCACGCCGAGCTCGTGCGCGAGATGGTTGAATGCCTGCGCCTTCGAGTGCTCGGCTATCCGCTCGGCCGCTGCCCCGACGAACTTATTCTGTTCGAGACATTCCCTTGCGATTTCGAGGAGGGCATGCTTCGTGAAGTGGCTGATGAGTCCGGGGTTTGCCCCGTGCTCGAGAATCGCGGTGGGCCCGGGCTTCGACCATCCGGCAATCATTCGGCGGATGTTCATGTGCCGCCAGTAGAGGGTCATCTTGGTCGGGGGTGCCCCCTGGGCATTCTGGTACGGGTCCCAAAGCTCGACCGACGTATTGAGGTAGAGCACCTCGTGGTCATGGCACCACTGGACGATCTCGCAGCAGTCGATGTTCCAGGCGAGGTCGATGAGCATGTCACCCGCGGCGACATGGCGGCCCAGCAGTTCGCCGAGGTTGTCCGGCGTCACCTTCGCCTGAACAAAATTCACGCCCTGCTCGATCCAAGGACGAATCGCGGCGTCGTCGGGCTCATATTCCAGGATCGTGATGTTCCCAGGGGCCACGTCTACGTGCTTCAGCAGGACGGGCAGGGTGCAGCGGGCGACGAAACCGAAGCCGACAAACAGAATTCGCTTGGAAAAGTTCAGCATCGTGGAAGGGGGTTCCTCGGGATATGGCCGGTGGCCTGATGGCACTGCCGCGGCGGCAGTATATCGGCCTGTGGCCAGAAGTATGGAGTTTTTGTTATTGTCCGCTGCTTTGGGACTTGTCGCATCACACCAGGCGCACCATGACCAAGATCGGCCAGCAGACGGTGGGGAGACTCATGCGGCGGCTCACGGGGGCGCCGGCACGCCCTGAGCCCGAGGCAAGCGCCGGCCTGGACGGCATCACCGCATGGCTTTCTGGTCGCAAGCGCACACGCGTTGCCCTTTCATTCCTCGACGCCAACGCGGGAATGCATCTCAAGGATCTCCAGTTCGACGCCACGGGCGACGACCGCCGCACCGAGCTCGACGGCCACACGTTCTGGAACTTTGGATCCGACAGCTTTTTGGGGCTCGACCGGCACCCGAAAGTTCACGACGCAATCCGCTCGGCCCTGCCGGAGTGGGGCTCGCACAGCGGCGCCTCACGCGCCTTCTCGAGCACCGTGCTCACCGACGAGGCCGAAACAAAACTCGCCCGCTGGCTCGGCGTGCCCGATGTCTTCATCTTCCCGAGCGTGACGCTGGCGAACGTTGGCCTTCTTCCCGCCGTCGCACCTGACGGCAGTCTCGTGATCGTGGACCGCGAATCTCACGACAGCGTCCATCAGGGAGCCAAGCTCGCCGCGGCGGCAGGGGCTCGGCTGGAAGAGATCGCCGTGCCCGATCCCGCGCTCGTCGCAAAACTGGCTGCCGGTCACCGTGGCAACACGGTGCTTGCCATCGACGGCGTCTACAGCATGACTGGTCGCACGCCGCCGCTCGCCGAGCTCGATCAGGCAATCCGGTCGGCAGGCGGGATCATGTATGTCGATGACGCCCATGGCACCGGCGTCGTTGGCCCTCGTGGCCGCGGTGCCGCCGCCGAAGCCTTGGGCACGCTCGAGAACGTGCTCATGGTGGGCTCGCTCTCGAAGGCCTTTTCGTGCATGGGTGGGTTTGTCACCTGCACACCCGAGCTCAAGACCGTCCTCAAGATCTGCTCGAGTACGTTTATTTTTGGCGGCCCAGTGCCACCGCCGTATCTCGCAGCGATCTCAGCCGTATGCGACATTATCGAGTCACCGGAGTACGACCACATCCTCGGAGCGCTCCACGACCGTCGCCGCCAGCTCACGGCGGGTCTCGACACGCTCGGCCTGCCCTACCACGAGGGCCAAGCGGCGATCATTTCGCTGCTTGTCGGTGACATTGAAAAGACGTTTGCCGCGGGGCGAGCGCTCTTTGATCGAGGCTATTACGTGCAGTCGGCCACGTTCCCAGCGGTGCCGATCAACGCTGGCCTCCTGCGGATTCAGGTCAACTCGAATCACACGCCCGAGGCGGTCGACGGGCTCGTCGATGCGATCGGCGAAGTGGCCAAGACGTTCAAGATTCGCCGCCGCCCAACCGGCGTCGGCGCGTGACGTTGGCTCGGGGCGGGCACGCTCAAGGCGCCTACCCCGCCCCCGCATCGCGCATGCGGGGCTGCGACCGCAGGAGCGAGTCGCGTATCGCCGGCGGAAGCCCGCGGGCGAGCCAGGCCGCGGTGGCCGTTCCCCACGGAAACCAGACTTCGGCGCGGCCTCGTTCGATGGCGCGAAGAATGCGACGGGCCGCCTCGTCGGCGGAGAGCACGCCAGCGTGTGCCCGCTCGTCGTCAGTGATCATCGGTGTGTCGACCAGGCCCGGAAAGGCGGTGGTGATACCGACGCCCGCAGGAACACAGTCGAGCCTGAGGCTTTCGAGAAGCGCGACCACTGCGGCCTTGCTCGCGCAGTACGCGGCGTTCCCCGGCAGGCCGACAACGGCCGCGATGCTCGCGATGCCACAGAGATGCCCGGTGCCACGGGCCAGCATTCCGGGCAGCACGGCTGCGACGAGGTTGATCGTGCCGACGACGTTGACGTCGATCACCTCGCGGGCGGTCCTCGCGTGAAGAGGCCAAGCCTCGCGGTGGATGCCGGCCGAGGCGATCGCGATATCCACGGGACCGAGCGTTGCCTCGAGCGCCGCAATAACTTCGGCCATCGCCACCGCATCGGCGACATTGCATGGCGCGGTCACCACGACCCCATCGGTCCGTCGAATTTCGTCGGCTGTCGCCTCGAGGGGCTCCGGCCGCCTCGCGATAAGCCCGAGCCTAGCTCCGGAGCCGGCAGCCATCGTGGCGATTGCCTTCCCGATGCCGCTCGAGCCGCCGGTGACGATTACCGATTTGCCACGCCAGAACGAATCCGAAATCATGTCGCTGCTGTCCTCACGAGAAATCCGAACGCGGAACGCCGAATCGGTGCCGACAATCTCGCTGCCAATCCCGCCTTAGGCAACCTATCGCCGATGAGCCTGCACTCCACGGTTATCGACGGTCACACGGTCGCCGCGGACGTGTCGCTGCGCGACGGCGACCTGCGGCCCCCCGTCGTATTCCTGCCGGGCGTGCTCACCTCGCCGGTAATCGGCGACATGCTGCGGGCGGCGGTGCCCGATCGATCCTGGATCGGCGTATCCCTCCCCGGCCATGCTCCCGGTCATTTTGGAGCGGCGGGGCCGCCGACGATCACGGCCGAGTCGTTTTCGGTGCCCGTCGAAAGAATCCTTGGCGAGATCGTGGGCGATCGGCCGGTCGTCGTGGTGGGCTGGTCGCTTGGCGGATTCTCGGCGCTCGCCCTCGCGGTGCATCATCCGAAGCGTGTCGCTGCGGTGGCGAGTCTTGCCGGCATCGCACGAGGCGGCGTTCGTGGCATCACCGGAAAGATTGCCAGGCTGGCCCGCATTCCTGTGATCCGCTCCGCCGTGACGACGGGCCTTCGTCTTGCTGGCTCGTGGCCGCGGCTCCATCGGTTTGTCGCCGAGGCATGCACGGCCAAAACGAAAGGCTCGATTCCCGCTGCCATCCTTGCCACGATGCATACCGACTATCGCCGTCACGATCCGCGAGCCACCGCTGCCGTCATGGCCGCTGTCCCAGACCTCGACATCATGCCGCTCCTCGGCGGGATCACGGTGCCCACGTGGATCGCCGGCGGCCAGTTCGATCCGATCGTGCCACTCGCTGAGTCGAAACGTATCGCTGACTCGATTCCCGGTGCGACACTCAAGGTCTACCGCGATGCCGGCCACATGTTCTTCTGCGAGTGGCCCGGCGTGGAACGTGATTTCGCAGCCTGGCTCGACCGAGCGACGGGCTAACGCGCGTCCGGCTTCCGTGAGGCGTCCATGTGTGCTGAGCTCCCTAGAAGCCCCTCGCAATAGCGGGGGACTGCGGTTTGTTGGGCGAGTTTGCTCATAATGGCACACGCGGTGGTTTTGTACCCGCAGTCCCACGGCTATCGCCATGGGCTTTTATTGGTGATGAAGTTGTCTCTTCAACCCTGTTCACCCGCGTGCCTTCGTCGCATCGCCATCACCGGCAGCTCGGGGCTCTGCGGCCGCTCGCTCGTGCGGGCCATCCGAAAGAATCTTCCCGAGGCCACGACGCTCGGCATCGACGTCGCGGCAGCATGCACCGATGCGCCAGACGAGTTTGTCCGGGCCGACATTCGCGACGGCACGCTCGAGTCGGTGCTGGCCCGGTTCCGTCCCGATACGGTCGTCCATCTTGCGTTCATGGTGGAGCCTTGCCGCGATCTTCGCCGCATGCGGGAGGTGAATATCGCGGGCACCGAGCGAGTGCTCGCTGCGACTGCCGCCGTCGGGGTGCGTTGCCTCCTCGTGTCATCGAGCGCGACGGTGTACGGCCCGTGGCCCGAGCACGCCGTCCCCTGCACCGAAGACGCGCCGCTTCGGCCGCTCGAGAAGTTCACCTACGCGGCCCACAAGGCCGAAGTCGAGGCGATGCTTTTGGAGTTTGCCGCACAGCATCCGGACATCGCGGTTTCATGGGTGCGGCCCGCGATCGTGTGCGGCCGAGGTGAGAAGAATTTTCTTTCTGACATCTTCTTGACGGTGCCCTTCATGGTGCTGCCCGGTGGAGCCGATACGCCGCTCCAGTTTGTGCACACCGACGACCTCGCCAACGCGACGCTTGCCATCCTGGCTGCCGACGGCCGCGGGCCTTTTAATGTGGCGCCTCCTGACTGGCTCACGCAGCGTGACCTTGCGGCGATGATGGGGATTCGAGCCGTCCGCATGCCGGCGTGGCTTGTGGCGATGGCGGCCCGTGTGTGGTGGTCGCTCAGGCTGCCGTGGATCCGGACGCCGCCGGGCCTTGCGGCCTACCTCCGCCACCCGTGGCTCGTTGACCCTTCGCGGCTCAGTCGCGAAGGTGGCTTTGTTTGTGCTCACTCGAGCAGGGAGGCGTTTGCGATGCTGCTGCCGGAGGCGACCGACGCGGATAGCCCTCCCTTGTGAGGATGTTGCCGAGCCGTGCTTCGATCCGTGCCGTGCGGGCCGGATCAGCGGGGTGTTCGTTGGGCTTGTAGTCGCCCCGTTCGCGAATCGCGCTCGCCCACATTGCTTCGGTCTCGGCCACGGGCCACCCAAAATGGTCGTACATCGCTCGCAGCACGCCGAGCGGATCGGCCACGACGTCTTCGTAGCGGGTGCGGAACCGGTGGGCCGCTGGGATCGAGTCCCACGTGGCCGTGATCCGCGCCTCCATGCTTTCGATCGAGTTAAAGACACGCTCTTCGAGACCTTCTCGCCGCGGCCGCTGGAGGCCGTGTGCCTCCGACAGCCGCATCCAAAAATGAACACACGAGGGCACGAGGTCGTGCGGGTCGCGAACAATATGAATGAAGTCGGCCGCTGGGAACACGCTCCTGATGAGCGGCACGCGGTAGGTGTGCAGCGGGTTCTTGAGCAGGAGCCTCCCTGGGTGTTCAAACTGGATGTCGCGAAGGAACCCGGTCCATGCCGCGAGCCAACGTGCTCGGTCGCCGTCGGTGAGCCGTTCGAGGCTGGCCCAGTCGGCATCGGGCTCGGGCTCGTTCGGGAAGGCGATGCCCCACCACGGGCTCGGCATCCCAAGGTTGGCAAGCGCCACCTCATCTTCCTGCGGCCGGTCGAATCCCATCGGCATCGCATCCATCGGCCGCTCGGGCGGCAGGAGAAACCCCAGCCAGTCACGAGCGAAC
Organism: uncultured Candidatus Kuenenia sp.; assembly: GCA_964478275.1. Taxonomy (GTDB): domain Bacteria; phylum Planctomycetota; class Planctomycetia; order Pirellulales; family UBA1268; genus QWPN01. The sequence continues at coordinate 1,895 of CAYZHH010000157.1, read as the reverse complement.
TGTTCGGAGAGCACAAAGTGGCTCGGGGCGCCGCACTGAATGGTGTTGGGCGCCGTGAAGCGGCGATCGCATGCCACCAGCTCATGAAGCAGCGTCGTGCCGCTTCGCCAGTGGCCGAGAATGATGACCGGGTCGGCCTCGATCCTGGCACTTCGCATGCCGCGGCCCCAGATCGCGAGCGTGATGCCGCGAAGCACTTCGTTCGTAAGACTCGCCGCGGTGATCGCAGCCGCCCGCGGGATGCGCGAAGGAGCGACGCGAAACCCGTGCTGCGCGAGCCGCCGCATCCACGGAAGAAAACGCACACCGATCCACATCGGGCAAGGTAGTGACCAGCGGCGCGACATGCAGACAGAATACGGTGCAGCCTGGCGACCGGAAATCGCAGTGGTGCGCCGCGGCTCGGGTTTGCCCGTGCCGGTTCCGGGCGGGTAGCCTTCGGCGGGTGTTCAATTGCTGTGGAGCGCCGGGAGCGTGCCTCGCGTCGCATCGTTCGCGTGATGATCGAAACGTTCTTCAAGCGGTATTCCAAGCACGTGCTCGTCGCGGCAGCGTGCCTTTTCCCGCTCGCCGGGTGGGGCGCGTACCGGGCCCACGACGTCCGCGATAACAGCGTCCTCGGCTGGCTGCCCGAGCGGTCGCCCGTGACGATCGCATACCAAAAGTTTCTGAGGATTTTTGGACCCGATGAGGCGGTGCTCGCGAGCTGGGACGGCTGCGAGCTCGACGATCCGGCGCTCGAGCGGATGGCCAAAGCGGTCGAGGCCCATCGAGCCAGTGCCGCCGCGGGCAAGGGGCCGTCCTGGTTCAACTCCGTATCGACTGGCACGCGGATGCGAGACACGGTGGCCACGAGCGGCCGCGTGGGGCCGGCCGAAGCAGCGGAACGCCTCACGGGAGTGCTCGTGGGGCCCGACGGCCGCGCTACATGCGTAGTCGTGACGATCGAGCAGCTCGATGACAACGCACGACGTGACGCGGTCGCATGGGTCCGCGACCAGGCCGCGGCATCTGCGGGCATTCCGAAGGAGACGATACGGCTCACGGGCGACGCTGTCATCGGCGTTGCGATCGACATCGAGAACGAGCGGACCGCCGGCACCTGGTCGAACCTTGCGATAGCCCTGGCACTCGTGATCGCGTCGCTCTCCATCGGGAGCGTGCGGGTGGGAATGATGGTGCTCTTCGTCGGAGGCTTTGGATCGATCGCCAGCGAAGCGACCATCTATCTGTCGGGCGCGCCGATGAACATGCTCCTGGCGCTTGTGCCCGTGGTCACGTTCGTCTTGGGCGTGTCGGTAGCCGTCCACCTGGCTGCGTACTGGCGAGACGCCGTCGCCGAGGCTGGTCCTGAGGCCGCGCCTGGCATGGCCGTGGCCGTGGGCTGGCAGCCGAGCTTCGTCGCGGCGCTCACGACCGTGCTCGGTGTCGGGTCGTTGTGCATGAGTCAGGTGCGGGCCGTGTGGCAGTTCGGCATCTTCGCAGCGATCGGCACGGCGATTGCATTCGCGTGCGTGTTCCTGCTCCTGCCGGCCCTGCTGCAAGTGTTTCCAGGCAAGAAGGACTCGGTGACGAGCGACGAATGGCCCGCATTCGTGCGTGGCCTCCGAAGCCTGTTGCCCGTCTATCGTGGGATCACGCTTGCGTGCATCGTTGTCTCGGTGGCGACCGGCGCTGGCCTCTTGTACTTGCGAACGGAAGTGCGGCCGGCCCGGTTTCTGCCGCAGGAGAGCCAGTGGATCCAAGATCTCGAGTGGTTCAATCGCACGATCGGGCCGTTTCAGACGGTCGATGTGGTGCTTGCTTTCAACGACACACAGACGGGCCTCAGCGACCGCGCGGCGCTCGTGCAGGAGGTTCAGCGACGGCTCTCGGAAGGCGACGACATCCGAGGC
>CAYZHH010000156.1:5182-8292 GCA_964478275.1 uncultured Candidatus Kuenenia sp. | reverse complement strand
CGCGAGAAGATCGGCGGGATGTTCGGCAGCCCGGAAACTACGCCGGGTGGGAAGGCGCTCAAGTTCTACTGCTCCTGTCGGCTCGACGTCCGTCGGATTGGCACCCTCAAGGACGGTGAGGAAGTCGTCGGCCAGCGGGTGAAGGTGAAGATCGTCAAGAACAAGGTGGCCCCACCGTTCCGCATCGCCGAGTTCGACATGATGCACTCCAACGGCATCAGCATCGAAGGCGATATCCTCGACCTGGCGATGGCCGCCAAGCTCGTCGACAAGAGCGGCACCTGGATGCGGTACGGCGAGACCCACCTCGGCCAAGGCCGCGAGAAGGCCCGGCAGTTCCTCAAGGACAATCCCGCGGTGGCGCAGGAGCTTCGTGAGAAGATCCTGGCTGCGAAGGAAGCCGTGATCTCCATCGATCAGACGATTGCCGGCGAGGCCGAGGCCAATGACGAGGCGGAGGGTGAGGGTGAGGGTGAATAGCGTTTCAAGGCGAACTTTCCCGATGGCCGCTTTGCAGCAGCGACATACAGTCCCCTCGCGGTAGCGAGGGGACTGCGGGGCGTTGGTTGAGCCTGGTTCGAAGTTAGCCGGCGGGACGGTGCGCAACACGCCGTGCCCCGGCTAACGCCGGGGGCTTTTACGGGCGTGCCCTTCGGGGCAGGCGGCGGGTATAGTGCCTGGTTTCCGACCTTGTCACCCCACGGGAGCCACCACCTGCGATGAAGGCCAACGAGCTCCGCGAAGCCTACCTTGCCTTTTTCGAGTCGAAGGGCTGCGTCCGCCGGCCGAGCGATGTGCTCGTGCCACGTTGGGATCCGTCGGTGCTGTTCACGCCGGCAGGCATGAACCAGTTCAAGGATCATTTTCTGGGGAAGTGCAAGCTCGAGTTCACGCGGGCGACCACGTGCCAGAAGTGCCTGCGGGCGGGTGATATCGACAACGTCGGCCGGACACCGCGGCATCACACGTTCTTCGAGATGCTCGGCAACTTCTCGTTCGGCGACTACTTCAAACGCGAGGCCATCCACTGGGCCTGGGAGTTTTTGACATCGAAGAAGTGGCTGGGCATCGCTCCCGAGAAACTTTCGGTGACCGTCTATCAAGACGACGACGAGGCCTCCACGATCTGGTCCAACGAAATCGGCCTCCCGTCAACAAAAATCACGAGGATGGGAGAAGACGACAACTTCTGGCCCGCCTCGGCTCCCTCGCAGGGGCCCGACGGCGTTTGCGGGCCATGCAGCGAGATCTTCTATCGGATGCCCGACGGCAGCGACGTCGAGATCTGGAATCTGGTCTTCACCCAGTTCAACCGGCGGGGGCTTCCCCCCGACAACCTTTCGCCGCTCCCGAGCCGCAACATTGATACCGGCATGGGCCTCGAGCGGACCTGCGCCATGCTCCAGGGCGTCGACAGCAATTTTCACATCGACATCCTTCGGCCGCTCGTTGAGGCAGTAGGCGACGTCTGCGGAAAGCGGTACGACCCGGCTAGCGACGACGGGAGACGGATGCGGCGAATCGCGGACCACGTGCGAGCCTGCACCTTTGCCATCCATGAAAACGTTCTCCCGGGCAACAACGAAGAGAAGTACGTCGTGAAACGGCTGCTCAGGCGCGCCGTGCTTGATGGTCGCCAGCTTGGGATGCACGACGCCTTCCTGCACCAGCTTCCGCCAGTCGTGGCAGATCTTATGCGCGGGCCGTATCCCGAGCTCGCCGACACCACCGTCCATGTGGCGAGTGTCATCGAGCGAGAAGAAGAGTCATTCCTCGCCACGATTGACGGCGGGCTCGAGCGAATCGAAAAGCTTTTTTCTGCCATCGGATCTGTAGGTGGCAGCGTGGTACCTGGCACCGATGCCGCGGAACTTTACACGACGTACGGCTTCCCTCCCGAGCTCCTCGAGACGCTCGCCGCGGAGCGGAACTGCGGCTTCGACTGGGAAGGCTTCCGCGGTGCGATGGAGGCTCATGGACTGAAGTCTGGAGCAGGGCGGAGCGTGGACGTGTTCACCACAGGTCCGCTCGACGCCCTCAAGAAGACGATGCACGGTACGGATTTCGTCGGGTACGACATGGCCGAGGCAACTGGAAAGGTGATCGGGATCATTGCCCAGGATTCGCTGTGCGATTCGCTCACCGAGGTGGGGCATGCGAAGCCAGTGACCGTGGTGCTCGATACGACACCGTTCTACGGCGAGTCAGGTGGTCAGGTGGGTGACACGGGCGAGTTGACATGGCCCGGCGGTCGGTTTGAGGTGAGCGACACGCTGCGAGAAGGGGGCTTCGTGCTCCACGTGGGCCACCTCCGAGAAGGCACGCTGGCCCTCGGCGTGGCCGTCACGGCCACGGTCAATGCCGCCCGCCGCGGGGCGCTTCGGCGGGCCCATTCCGCGACTCACCTCCTCCATGCGGCGCTCCAGCACTTCTTGGGTAGCCATGCCGTGCAGCAGGGCTCGAAGGTCGATGCCGATCTGCTCCGGTTCGACTTCTCGCATCCGAGCTCGATCGATGATGGCACGCTCGCGGCGATCGAGGGGATGGTCAACGACCGCGTGCTCCAAGCGGTTGCGGTCTCGTCTCGTCTCTTGCCGCTGGCCGAGGCCCGCCATGCCGGCGCCATGATGCTTTTTGGTGAGAAGTACCCAGATGTCGTGCGGATGGTGACGATGGACGGCGTTAGCCGTGAGCTCTGCGGTGGCACCCATGTCTCGAGCACCGGCCAAATTGGACTCGTGCGGATCGTCGGCGAGGAGAGCGTCTCCGCCGGCACACGACGCATCACGGCCGTGACGGGCATGCGCGCACTCGATCGACTGCGGCAGGCGGAGCAGGTGCTCACGGATGCTGCCAGCGTGCTCAAGGTGCCGGTGGCCGACGTGCCCCAGCGGCTGACCACGATGATCCGAGAGCTCAAGGAGCTCAAGAAGGCGAAGCCAGCCAATGCAGCGGCCGCAGTCTCCCCAGAAACGCTGCTCGCGTCGGCGTCTGAAGTGGGGGATACGCGGGTTGTCGTGGCCGACATGCAAGGAGGCGATGCCGGCGCGATGCGGCAAGCCATCGATATCCTCAGGCGCAAGGCCAGCCCGATCGCGGTGCTGCTTGGC
>CAYZHH010000156.1:1189-5172 GCA_964478275.1 uncultured Candidatus Kuenenia sp. | reverse complement strand
GGTCACTCTCGTGGCGGGGATCTCCAAGGAGCTCGAGGCACGTGGCCTGTCGGCCGGCACGTGGATCCGCGACGTGGCGATTGTCGTCGGAGGCAAGGGAGGCGGCAGGGCTGACCTCGCGCAGGCTGGCGGCAAGCTCACCGCCAAGCTGCCCGAGGCACTTGCCACGGCCCGCATGGCGATTGAGTCGCTCCTCGCGACCTAGCCCTTTTGCCCCCGCGATGCCCCGCGGTCGTTACACCAGCTTCTCGAGCGCGGCGAGTGCGGCATCGTAGTCGGGCTCCTCGGCGACTTCCTTCACGACCTGGGCGTACTGCACCACGCCTTGGCCGTCGAGCACGAAGACGGCCCGCGCGAGGATTTTGAGCTCGTCGATCAGCACGCCCCATGCCGTACCAAAGTCGCGGTTCATATAGTCACTGCCGACCCTGAGAGCGGTAATGCCTTCGGCGCCGCAGAAGCGGTTCATGGCGAAGGGCAAGTCGAGGCTCACGGTGAGGGCATTGACTTTGTCGCCCAGGGCCGCAAGCCGCTGATTGAAGGTACGTGTCTGGATTTGGCAGACAGGAGTGTCGAGCGATGGCACAACGCTGATGATCGAGGGCTTGCCGAGGAGGTCTGCCTGTCGCACGTGCTGCATGCCATCTTTGTAGAAGGTGAGGTCGAACTCGGGGGCCCGGCTGCCGACTGCGATTTCGGTGCCGACGAGCGTGAGGGGAGTGCCCTTGAAAGTGACTGCGCCGTGCCGTGCCATGGAGTGGCTCCTGTTGATTCGGATGAAGTGTCCGGAGGCAGTATGGACGCCTCCTCCGCTACGGCAAGCCCCGAAGGTCTAGGGCGGAAAGGGCCCGGAATGGGGGCCCACGGCCCACGGCCCAGAAACTCGCCTTGTAAGGGCATCGCCGCCGCGTACGATTTTTGACACGCAGTGAGGGGACTGAAGGGATTTTCATGGGTTCTGCTGCACATCACGGAGGAACGACAACATGGGAACCAGCAGGCAGGCCGCGCCACGATCCGATCTGGCGACGGACACAGGGCGATCGTGGGAATTGGCGGCCGAGCGAGGCCCCGATTGGCTGTTCGTCCGCGTGGAGTCGTCCTCGCCTGAGGCGGCCAATCGCGAGGACCTTGCCGACGCAATCTGGGCGATGATTCGCGAGCACCATGCCAACCGGGTTGTCCTCGAACTCCACCAGATCGATGCGATCGACGAGCCGCTGATCGGCGCGATTGCTGAGATTGGCACCCGCGTCCGTCGCGAGGGCGGACTCATCCGAGCCTGTGGCCTGTCCCAGCTGAACCTCGAGCGGCTCGAGAAGACGACGTCTTCCGGAGTGCCTCATTTTGGCACGCGATCGGAAGCAGTCGGAACCCGTGGATGTGGCTGCGGCACATGCGAGTGATTGGTCGATTCGCGCAGCTTGTCGGTCTCGGAGTACCGGTCATCGCTGTGGTGCTCGAGCTCGGAGGCCGCATCACGTCTGGGCCGATGTTGCAGTTGCTGGTGTTTGCGATTTGCAGCTTCTCAATCGGATGGATTCTGGAGCGGTATTCCTGATGGCCTTGCCAGGATCCAGGCCGGGGTCGCCGGTCGGTGCCTCCGGTTTGCCGCCGCTGGTGTTCGCGCCGGTGTACCGTCGCTATCTCTGGGGCGGCCGCCGGTTCACGTCCGCGTTTGGCCGCGATCTTCCTCTAGGCGAGGACTACGCCGAGTCGTGGGAGCTCGTGGATCGCGGGCAGGATCAGAGTGTGGTTGCCGCCGGCCCGCTGGCGGGCGTGACGCTCGGGGAGCTTGTCCGCGATCGTGGACAAGAGCTTCTGGGCCGGGCTGCCCCGATGCCCGCCTTTCCACTGCTGTTCAAGTTTCTCGACGCCAATCAGGTGCTTTCGGTGCAGGTTCATCCGGACGATGACCGTGCGGCCCGGCTCACCCCGCCGGATCGTGGCAAGACAGAGGCCTGGTATGTGGTCGCGGCCGAACCAGGGAGCCGGATCTACGCTGGGTTGCGGGAGGGCGTTTCGCAGTCCGACCTGGCCGCCGCGATCCGAGCTGGCTCGTGCGACACCGTGCTCCATTCCTTCGAGCCCGCGGCCGGTGACTGTGTCTTCATCCCTGCGGGAACCGTTCACGCGATCGGGGCAGGACTGCTCGTAGCCGAGATTCAGCAGTCGAGTGATGTGACCTACCGGCTCTTCGACTGGAATCGCACTGGCGTCGACGGCCGCTCCCGGCTGCTCCACATCGAGGCAGGCGTCGAAGCGGTGTCACGGACTGGCCCGGTTGGCCCAGCCAGCCGAACTGCCACGACGACCCCGGCGGTGGCTCGACTCGTGGACTGCGAGTACTTCATCCTTGATGAGGTGACGCCCGTGAGCCGCTGGTTGGTTGGAGGGGACGGGGCACTCCACTTCCTGGTGGTGCTCGCGGGCACGATTCATCTGCCAAGTGAGTGGTCGCTGCCGGAGATCGGGCCAGGCCGCTGTGTCCTCATCCCGGCGTTGACGGCAGAGCAGGCAGTCCGGGCTGCCCTGGGTACCAGACTGCTGCGGGTTACCCTGCCATGAGACGGGCCCGCCGGCGGAGATTTTCGCCTTGGGCCGCAGGTTCGCGATCCCTACAGTAGCCGCCTCCATCTCGGCCCCGGAATGTCACCCGTGACCGCCCGTCTTTTCATCGCGTCGCGGTCTGCCGCGGCCATCGTCGCCGCGACGGCCATGCTCACAGCCGGCTGCGCGTCGCTTGGCCGTCCGGCGTGGCTCGATCCCGGGTCTGCCAAGAGCCAGCAGCGGCGGGCGGTGCAGTTCGATCCTTTCATGCAGAATGACATCGGTCCCAACGCCTTCCGCCAGTACGGAATCATGGACGGAACACGTCCGCGGGACTATGCCGAGCCAATGCCCGAAGTGAAGCGGGCCCGCTGGTGGGCGCCAGCGCAGTGACCGTCAGTGGCTTCCGGCCGCTCGATCTGCCGAATAAGCGGCGCAGATGGCCGGCAGGTGTGTAAGATCGCGGCTGGATCCATTCCCCCCGCGCTTCCCGTTATGCCAGCCCCAGACAAGCCTCGCCCCCGTTCGACCCCCGGCCGGAAACCTCGTCCTGGTGGGCCTGGCCGTCCAGGGAGCTCTTCCCCAAGGCCGGGCAAGCCTCAGCCCGATGGCAGCCTCGAGCGGCTTCAGAAGGTGCTCGCGGCTGCCGGTCTTGGCAGCCGACGTGCGTGTGAGGAACTCGTCACCAGTGGCCGTGTTGAGGTGGACCGTCAGGTGGTCACCACGCTCGGCACCAAGGTTGATCCGCGGACCCAGGAAATTCGCGTCGATGGTGAGCGGCTGCCCGATCCGCGGCGCGTCGTCTATCTCTTGCACAAGCCGGTCGGTGTGGTGACGACCAACTTCGACCCTTCCGGCAGACCACGAGTCGTCGACCTGGTGCCAGACGACCGTCGGTTGTTTGCCGTGGGACGGCTCGATCGCATGAGCGAAGGGCTCATTTTGCTCACCAATGATGGCGACCTCGCGAACCTTCTGGCGCATCCGCGTTATGGCGTTGAGAAGAAGTATCTTGTGCAAGTTGCGGGTGTGCCAGCCCCTGAACTGCTCGAGCGGCTCCGGCAGGGCGTGCGGTTGGCAGAAGGCGAAGTGCATGCAAAGCGGCTCACGGTCCGGAGTCAGCACAAGCTCAGCGCCGTCCTCGAGATGGTTCTTGACGAGGGAAAGAATCGCGAGATTCGGCGCATGCTGGCCAAGCTCGGCCATAAAGTTCATCAGCTCAAACGAATCGCGGTGGGAGGTCTAACCCTCGGCAACCTGCTTCCAGGCCAATGGAGGCAACTCTCGCCTACCGAGGTGGAGTCGCTCAGGCGCGACGCGCTTACTGAGGTGGGCGATCAGGCCGCCCACGGTGAGCGGCCGCAGCATCGCCGGCCTGACAGCGGGCGTCCGCCGGGCCGCATGGGACGTGGCCGACCCGGCGTTGGCCGACC
>CAYZHH010000156.1:0-1089 GCA_964478275.1 uncultured Candidatus Kuenenia sp. | reverse complement strand
CGACCCGGCGCTGGCCGACCAACGGGTCCTAAGCCCTCGGGAAGGCCAACGGGTGCCAAGCCTGCGGGCCGTCCAACGGGCGCCACACCTGAAGGGCGTCCAACGGGCGCCAAAGAAGGGCGGCCGACGGGTCAAGTCACGAGGCGGAAGCGGCCCGGCAAGGCGTCCTCGTGGCGGTCCGCCAAACGAGGGAAGGAATGACGTTCGCTCCTCCCGCCGGGCCGTGTCATGGCGATCAGCGGTGCCATGAACGGGCGGCGATCGTGGACCATCGGCCCATTGCGGAACAGACATGGCGGCTCCGGATCGAATCGCCAGCCATTGCCGCGGCCGCCGTGCCCGGGCAGTTCGCCATGGTCCGCCTCCCTGACCGCACCGACCCGCTGCTCGGCCGCCCCCTGGCTGTCTACGGCGTGTTCCCAGGCCCCGACGGAGCCCCGCGGTACGTTGATTTTGTCTATGCCATCCATGGTCGGTTCACGACGGCTCTCGCGGGTCGTCCTTCAGGTGAGAACGTTCTTGTCTGGGGGCCGTTGGGCAACGGATTCGCGATCCCACCCGTCGATCACCTCGTGCTCGTAGCCGGAGGCATCGGCCAGACGGCTTTGGTGGCGCTGGCACGCGAACGGGCTGGGCTTGCCAGGTATGGCTCGCCGTCGCGCGAGGTTCCTCGTGCGAGTCGGATCACCTTCTGCTGGGGGGCTCGCACGGCTTCGCTCTTCGGCGATCTCGACGACTTCCGTTCAACGGGGTGCGATGTTCACCTGGCCACACTTGACGGATCGATCGGTCATCGGGGCACCGTCATCGACCTGCTCGACAGCCTCGCCGGCGAGGGTCACCTCGGCGCGACGGGCGTCCACGTCGTCACCTGCGGCCCTGATGCCATGATGGCCGCGGTGGCCCGCTGGACCGCAACGCATGCCATGCCATGCACGGTATCGCTCGAGACACCGATGGCCTGCGGCATCGGCATCTGTTTCACGTGTGTGGCACCGATTCGCGACGCCGACGGTGGTTGGGACTACCGCCGCACATGCGTCGAGGGGCCCGTGTTCGACGCGGCTGCCGTGGTCTGGTGACGGACGG
>CAYZHH010000155.1:0-8307 GCA_964478275.1 uncultured Candidatus Kuenenia sp. | reverse complement strand
CACGGCCTGTACCGGAGTGCGTGATCAGCCAGTGGACGACCGTACGGCCGCGAGCCGCCCGGCCATGAGCTTGCTCTTCGGCTCGTGATCGACACGGGGATCGGCGGCCAGCGCCCGAAGCATGATCTCGAGACGGTCGGCCGGCGTTCGCTCGATATTCACGAGGAGATGTTGGCGGCCCGCCACCGTGCATGGGCCGCCAGCAAGATCGCCAAGCGGCTCCTCACGAACGGTGTAGCCCAGGTCAGCGGCAAGCTGGCAGGCTTCGGCGAGGAGTCCGAGGGTGTCCATGATTGGTGTGGGGGGGAATTGGAAGCGTGCTTCCACGACCATGTCACCGTGGTGGCCACGAGCTCGGAAGCCCGCGCTGCTCACGGCGGGCATCGAGGGCTCGGGTGTATTCAGTGAACCGGGCTCGTTCCTGCGGAGTCGTGCGGTCGATCATCGATTTCCGCCACTGATTGCGTTCGTCCTCGGAACGGCTGGACGAGGGCGTCCGATCTGCGGGCTGGTTGGAGGACTGACCGCCGCCCAACGCCCCCATCACCAAACGACCCGCTTCAAAAGCCTTCCGCATGATCTCCTGCTGATCAATCTGGCGGTCGAGCTCGGCCTGTCGCTGCTGCGGTGGGAGGCCGAAGTAGCCGTCGACCCGTGCCCAGAATACCGACCGAAAGGCATTCCCTGCGGCTTCCTCGACCCGCGGTCGCAGATGAGGAGGCAGTTGCTCGGTCTTCTGACGGATCTCGGCAAACGAGGTGAATGCAGCCGTAGCCTCGGCGAGGTTTTTGGGCCCGCCGTCGGTCGCATACCGCTGCCGGGCCTGGTCCTGGAGCGCAAGGATTTCCTGCACGCGCGGGTCGGTCCCAAATTGGAGCCAGCCAGCAAGCCATGCCACGAGGACCATGACGATGGCCACGACGGCCAGCGCGATGATCCACGTCAGGCGATTGGATTCAGAGGTTTTCGACGTGGCCATCAAGGTAGAGGAAATTCCTGGCGCCCTCGGGGGGCGTGGGACGCTCGTTGAAGTCTGATTCAGCCGAGCTTTCAAAAAAGGTAAACCCGCCGTGGAACGCATCGAACTCGTAGAGCACCCAGAGCTTTGATGATGCCCCCTGGTTGCCGCGGTATGTGAGTGCCTCCTCGCGAGTGCGCCCCACGACCTTTCCGGTGGCGGAGTCGGTCTTGGTCAGCCGGCGGGCCGGATACTCGTAGCTCGTGCCTTCATACGGAACGTCCTTATACTCCGCCGGTCGGTCGTTCATGGAGCGTCCGATCTGGGCGAGCCTCGCCTCAAACTCGGTCATATAGTCCTGTGAACGAACGAAGTAGGCCGAGTCGGACGGGCAGCGAAAGCCCTCTCGATTGTTGTCCATGAAGGCACCGATGGACGTGACGATGCTTGGCTTGATTGGCCGCTGGGGCGTGAAGAACTCGAGCTCTTGGCTGGGGACGACCGCGGCGTCCGGGAACCTCGACCTCTGCCCCTGGCCGGTCTTCCGATCAAGGTACATCTGCATCGCAAGTCCGATTTGCTTGAGATTCGACTTGCAGGCCGTCCGTCGGGCCGACTCCCGTACCCCCTGGATCGCGGGCAGCAGGAGTCCGATCAAGAGGCCGATGATCGCGATGACAACGAGCAGTTCGACGAGCGTAATGCCTCGGACATGGCGACCCCGGGGGGGAATATGCGGCTGCATGATGGAAAGGCGGGTTTTGGGGGGGCTGTGCGGCGCCACTGGCGTGCGGTGGGCGCGACTCGCGGGATGGATGACGGTCCGCCCAAGTTCAACGGTCGAGGAGCCGTGTCGGCTCGTCACCTTCATTGTAGAGGCTTGGACACGTCATCGACGATACCGTCTGTCGGGACGGAAGTCTCGACACAGGCACCATTTGAACCCGCCGACCGGCCGACCCTCTGGCGGCCAGGAAAACTCGCGAGCAAGGCCATTGATGGAACCCAACGGAGGCTATCCCGAGCGGCCTGAACTGCCCGCGGCCCCGCCGCCGGGGTTGCGGACTCGCTGGCACGGGCCAGCCCTGATCGGCGATGGACGGGGCGATCAAGGTCCGGATGCCGCGAGTCTTCGGGCCGAGGTCGCCTCGTTGCAGAGCGAGATCGCGGCCCTGCGGTGCGAGCTTCTCGAAGCCCGCAAGCAGGCGACGCTCGGCGGGCTGCTCGGCACCACCACGCACGAATTCAACAACGCGCTCACGACGATCCTCAACTACGCTCGCCTCGGCATCCGGCATCGCGATCAGCCCACTCGCGACAAAGCCCTCGAGCGGATTCTTTCGGCAGGAACCCGGGCCGCGAAGATCACCGCAAGCGTTCTCTCGATGTCTCGCAATCGGTCGAGTCGGTTCGAGCCGCTCGATCTCCATGTGCTCGTTGAAGATGTTCTTGTGCTGCTTGAGCGCGAGATGATGAAGTACCGGGTGCAGGTTGAGCGGGAGTTTGCCCCGGTGCCTCGGGTGTCGGCCAACCCCGGCCAGCTCCAGCAGGTGCTCCTGAACCTTATGGTGAATGCCCGGCAAGCGATGCCCGAGGGTGGTCGGCTGATCCTGCGGCTGTCTCACGACGAGCCGACGGGCTTTGTCGATCTCATGGTCCGGGACACCGGCAGCGGAATGCCGCCAGAGGTACTCCGAAGGATTTTCGAGCCCCGCTTCTCCACGAAGAGCGGGCCTGACGAGACCGGCAAGGGGGGCAGCGGGCTCGGCCTGACCGCATGCCGCGAGATCGTCGAGTCGCATCGCGGCCGCATCCGTGTTGAAAGCGCCCCCGGCAAAGGCACGGCCGTGACGGTGCGGCTCCCCGCGGATGTTGCTGCACGGCGTTCCGCCTGAGCCGATCGTGCGCTGCATGATCGGCTCACATACCCCCGTCGCATCGCGACGGGGATGTGCGGACGAAAACCCGTGGATCGACACATCAAATATCTATAATTCAGCGAGAGACTCGGCGTTGCCCTCGCGCGACCGCGAGGGGTAGTCTCATGGCGTTCCGTCTCGCGCTCCCTGGATCGCTCGCCCATGCTGTCTCGTCTCTGCCGATTGCTCTACCTCACGATGCCGGCGCTCGCCCTGGTATGCGTTGGATCTCTGCCCATCGCCTCACGATGCCTTGCTGCCGAGCCGCCTGCCGGGAACCCAAGCCCTCGTGTCGCCGCGATTCCCCCCGTGCCGGAAGGCTCGCCAGCTGATCTTTTTGCCTACATCGAGGCGGTTCGCACCTCACCGTTGCCGGCTACGTCCCGAGGCCGTCAGCGTTATTTCAAACGGAAACAGATAGCGGCGATCGCCGAGGCCGCGGGCCGCGTCATCGCCCAAACGCAGCCTGGCGATGCAGACTTTGCGCAGGCGGTGTCCTTTCGTTTCGCGGCCCTCGACACGCTGACGCGACTCGACGAGCCCGGGGCGGCTGCCGCGCATGCGGCGTTTGCCGAATCGCTCGTTGATTGCCCAGATGAGACAGTGGCCGGGCAGGCCCGAAAGATCGCCCTCGCTGCCCACATTGATGCCGTCTTGGAGTCGGGGCGGCCCGAGGATGTGATGCCGCTGATCACGCGGATCGCAGCCCTTCTGCGGGAGGCGGCCGACGATGAGGACCTCGCCGCGGCAGAAGCCGACATCGCCGAGACGGCAGCCGACCTTGTCACGAAATTCAGCCGGCTCCCTGGTGGCGATGCGGCCGCCGCAGCGGCCCTCGAAACCTTTCTTCCGATCTTCGAAGCGAGTGCGAACGTCGATGTGCAGCGCACGGGGAAGGGTCTCGCCGGCATGCACCGACGGCTCTCGCTTCCGGGCAATCCGATGACCATCACCGGCACGCTGCTCTCCGGCGAGCCGTTTGATCAGCAGACACTCGAAGGCAAGGTGGTGCTCGTGGACTTCTGGGCGACCTGGTGTGGCCCGTGTGTCGCGGAGATGGCCAACCTCGAGGCCGAGTATGCGAAGTGGCATGACAAGGGTTTTGAAGTTGTGGGCGTGAGCCTCGACGAAGACCGCGACACGCTCGAGGAATTCGTCCGGTCGAAGAAGATTCCCTGGCCTGTTCTCTATGAGGAGCCAAACGGCCCCGACTGGCAGCACCCACTTTCCACCCACTACGGCATCACCGGCATCCCGACGGTGATTCTCATTGGCCGCGACGGCAATGTGATCACGCTCGATGCCCGCGGCAAGAAGCTCGGCGCAACACTCGAGCGACTTCTCGGCAACCCGCCTGCCCGCATCGGCGCCCGCCAGCCCTGACGCCCTTGGCCTGCGAACCTCCGGGGAGGCCCTGGGGTTGCCCGAGCCGGCGCCACCCGGGGGCGTTTGACACGGGGAGCGACCGCATCGACACTCGCTTGGAGTTCCGGGGGTGGTTGCCACGACCCCCTCCCCTGCGAGAAGCAATGCCATGTCTGCCTGCTGCCCCATGCCGCGCGTCCTTCTCTGTTCGGCAATTCTCGTGGCCATGATTCATGGCGTCTCGAATGGCATTCGCGCCGATGACTCTGAGGCAGTCACGTCTGACCCGGCGGCAACGGATACCGAGCCGAAACCAGACGGAGGCCTCGCGGGGGGATGCGGCGCCGGCCCGTTCCACCGTAAGGTCGTGCGGGTTCATTCGCAGCCCAACCTACGGCACGCAACGCCCCGCTATGAAGTCACGTTCGCCGTAAGTCCCGGTGATGCAGCGTTGAATGCGTTGCTCGAAAAGCCCCTTCCGGAGGGCGGCATTGAGGCCATGAACGAAAGCCCGCTCAGGGAATTGCATGCCTTACTTATCAAGAAGCTTTCTGTGCCGGTTTGCATCGACACGCGTGCGCTCGAAGACGCTGGCATCGACCTTGACGTGCCCATCACTTCGCCCTCCATCAATACTGGCAGCCTGGGCGACACACTCACACGCGTTCTCTCGCGGATCGACATGGCAGCCATCGTCGAGAACGAAACGCTGACCCTGACCACAACCGAGCGCGCGAACGAAAAGCTGATCGTCGGTATCTATTCCTTGCCGACCGATGGGCTATCCCCCCGCGTCGGAAACCTCATCGACGTCATTCAGTCGACGGTCGCGCCGGAAACGTGGGATACCTTCGGGGGCCAGGGAGCCATTCGTCCTCTTCACGAAGCCAACGAGCTGGTGATCTCAAACACTCTCGAAGTGCACATGGAGACCATCGCCTTTATGAGGGCGGCATTCGATACCGATCTTGTGGCCAGCTCAGATCGGATTGAAGGCCAAGTTCCCGTGCGAGTGTATAGACTTAGGGACGCGACGCTTGCCAAGGAGCTTGCTACGACGCTGCCTCCCCTCTGCAACGGAGCGCTCGGCAAGGCCGGCGATCCTGAAGCGACGGTCACACTTTTCGGAAATGACCGGCTGCTCGTTCAGTCAGCGAGCCGACCGTTCCAGATCTATGCTGGTGAGCTTATCCGATCCCTCGACGGCATCGACGTTCCAGGCGACTTTGACTAAGCGTTCGCCGCCACGCCAATACGGCCAGGCTCGGGGTGGCCCGTGCCACAGAGCCGGCGTAGGAGACAAGCGAAGCCAGGATGGCACGCGCCCCGTCTGCTCGAGCACACCACACCACACCACACCACACCACACCACACCACAACGCGCACGAAAAACGGGAGCCCGGAGGTGCGACCGCCGCCCGGGCGGAGGCCCGGCAAGGCCGCGGAGGCATGGATGCTCCGCCGGCCGTAAAGCATCCCGTCCGGCGACGTGGCACGAGCAGCCCTGAGCTGGCGCGTCACCCGCAGACCGACCGCAACGCCAAGGCAGCCCCCGGCCCCGCCGGCCGTGAAAGCGCTACGCGCTCTTCGTACGGGTCTCGCGGAGCGGGATCACAGCTTCCGTGCCCTCGACATGCCGCTCGTCGATCATGTACGTCGCGCCCTGATGGTCGGGCAGGTCGAACATGATGTCGAGCATCGTGTCTTCCATGATGCTCCGCAGACCACGAGCCCCGGTGTCCTTCTTCATCGCCTTGCGGGCGATCGAGCGAAGGGCCGCCTCGGTGAACTCGAGCGTGCAGTTCTCGAGCCCAAACATCTTCTGGTACTGCTTGATGAGCGCGTTGCGAGGCTCGGTGAGCACCTTCACGAGGGCTTCCTCGTTGAGGGGCTGAAGCGACGAAATCACCGGGAGACGTCCGACGAGCTCGGGGATAAGGCCAAACTCGAGGATGTCGTCGGAATCGACCTGCGGGAGCAGCTCGGCCAAGTCGGCGTCGCCACGGTGCCCCATGGGCTGACCGAAGCCGATCGTCCGCTTGCCGAGCCGCTTCGCGATGATCTTGTCGATGCCGACAAACGTTCCACCGCAGATGAAGAGGATGTTTGTGGTGTCGAGCTGGATGTACTGCTGCTCGGGGTGCTTGCGGCCCCCCTGCGGCGGAACATTCGCAACCGTGCCCTCGAGCATCTTGAGGAGGGCCTGCTGCACGCCCTCGCCCGACACGTCGCGGGTGATCGACACGTTCTGGCTCGTCTTGCCGATCTTGTCGATCTCGTCGATGTAGAGGATGCCCCGCTGGGCCGCCTCGATGTCGTAGTCGGCGGCATTGAGGAGCTTGAGGAGCAGGTTCTCCACGTCCTCGCCTACATAGCCGGCCTCGGTGAGGGTCGTGGCATCGCCGATCGCGAAGGGCACGTCGAGGATGCGGGCGAGGGTCTTGGCAAGGAGCGTCTTCCCGCAGCCCGTTGGGCCCATGAGGAGGATGTTGGACTTGTCGACTTCGACATCGTTGCCGTCGCGGCTGAGGTTCAACCGCTTGTAGTGGCTATGCACCGCCACGGCGAGCACCCGCTTGGCGTGCTGCTGCCCGATCACATATTGATCGAGGTGTGTGACGAGCTCACGCGGCGATGGGATCGACGTGAAGAGTTGCTTGCCGGTGCCTCGACGCTTCTTCTCCTGATCGAGGATCGACTGGCACAGCTCGATACACTCGCCACAGATATAGACGTCACCAGGCCCCTCCACGAGCGGCCCGACATCGCGGTAGCTCTTGCGGCAGAACGAACAGAAGGCGTTCTTCTTGGTCGTCCCGCCAGTCCCGCGGCGTCCCAGACCTCCCGTGTCTTTCCCGGCTGGCATCCGTTCGTTCCCTCGCTTCAACTTGGCCCGATGGGATCCGAAGGCGGCCGCTGCCGCCCACGGAGTTCGGGTGTGTCTGACCTGATCCTTGGCCCGACGAGTGTTCTTATTCTTCGGAATTCTTCTTCGCTTAGCACACCCTCGTCCCGGAGATTCCGGTATTGAAGGAGCGTATCGTGCCATTTCTCTCCGTCTGTTCCGGCGAATCCTTCAACTCCGTCTAGTCCGACCCACCGACGCCGCACCCAGAGGATCGTACCGACTGCAACAGCCAGGACAGCTGCAAGCGCCACGAAGTTGATCACGTAGCCCGCAGGGATGCGGACCTGTGCGACCAAGGGGATACTCGCGGCATCGACGGCGAAAGCCAAGGCGAATTTTTGCACTGGTCAGACCCCTCCAAAACCTCCTGGAAAATGCGGCTCGAGACGTGGTGTTCCAGTGGCTGTTCGCGTGACGAGACTGCCGCCTGCCAGCGGCCGTGATGTTCTCTCATCACGCGAGTGGGTGGCTCATCAGTATGGCGACGTTCCCAGCTCCCGGTCCAGCAGAGATCCCCCAGGGAGCCCGGATTGCCCGTGCCCCCTGGTTTGGCGTCGGGAGTGCAAACGGCACCACCGTCTTGG
This sequence comes from uncultured Candidatus Kuenenia sp., assembly GCA_964478275.1. GTDB lineage: Bacteria > Planctomycetota > Planctomycetia > Pirellulales > UBA1268 > QWPN01. The sequence goes on along the minus strand of CAYZHH010000155.1, from coordinate 573 downwards.
CAAGCTGGGGAAACCATTCTGATCCTGCTGAAAATGAGTGACTTTCCAGTAGTTCCTATGCCGATACCCGAAGCCATGTGTACTTCGGCACGAGCACTGCACGTCCATGCCGATCACCCGGCCTCCCGAAGCTGGGCGATCACTGCATCGGCGGCTCTGATGTTGGCGGCCCTCCTCTCGGGGGTTTTCGCGGCCGCGCCGGCCCAGGCCGATTCGCTTGCCGAAGCTGCGGGACTCCCGAAGCTCATTCGCACCAAGCACCGCGCCTTCGCGATCCCGTTCAAACTGCCTGAGACACGGGATCCAGATGCTGACGCGGCCCCACAACGGGTCATCCTCAATGTCTCGAAGGATCTCGGGGCCACGTGGTCGGTGGCTGGCGAAACGTCCCCCACCGCGGGCACCTTCTCGTACACAGCCGATGGCGACGGTGAATATTGGTTTCGGCTTCGGGCCGTCGATCGCAAGGGTCGGTCCCGGGGCAGCGAAGGCCCCGACATCCGCGTGCTTGTCGATGCGGCGGGTCCGCGGCTTGCGGCGCGGGTCTGGAAGGGTGCCGACGGTGAGATCATT
>CAYZHH010000154.1:424-8324 GCA_964478275.1 uncultured Candidatus Kuenenia sp. | reverse complement strand
CAAGTACCTGAGTGCCAGTAGCCCAGCGACGCTGGGCCGAAGCCGAGCCGCTTGAGGACCTAGTCGAGCGAACTGGCTTGCTGGAGATCGCGAAGGCCCTCGATGCTGAGGAGCCGGGTGGGGGGCACGCGCAGGAGCCGAGCATCCTTGCGCGGCCAACAGGCGCACCATCATCCACGAGGCCACATTCGCAAAGTCGCGAAAGTGACGAGCATGTCACCGCCGGCGAACCAGTGCGGCCGGCATCCGTCGAGAACGCGATAGCCGTGGGGCTGCGGAGGGAAGCGGGCTCGCTGGGCATAGCGGGGCGGGAGTGCCCAACAACCCGCAGCCCCCTCGCTATCGCGAGGGGCTTCTATGGCGTTGGTCGCGCAAGACCACATGACGGCATGCGTCAGTATCGGCCCTGAAAACCGGCGAAGCCGCCGTGGATGATCGTGTCGCTGCCGGCGGTGATGCCGGTGAGCGAGGCGGGCGACGTGATGAGTGATGGCCACTGGCCATCGGCCTGGGCGATGTTGCCCACGCCCACGACGCGGTAGCCCATCCAGAGGCTCCATTGCTCGGTCACATCCCAGGCGATGCCGGTGTCCACCGAACCCAGCCACGAGAATTCGCCTAGCTCGGAGAAGCCGCGGGCCGCGACGCCACCAGGAAACGTGGCCTGAGTGCCGTCGGCGCCCGCCAGCGACGAGGTGTTCGTGATCGCGTTACCGCCGATCATCATCTTGGGCACGATGTTCAGCCGCACCGTTGGCAGGAACCGCCAGTCGAACTTTGCCCCGACCTGGCCGCCGTAGATGTTGTTGTTGGTGGCCACGCCCAGATCGATCGCGCCTATCGCGGGGTTGCCGGAGCCAGTGGTGAGCGTGAGCTGGTCGTTCACTTGGAAGAATCGAAAACCGGCGAGCCACATGAGGTTGACCTTCTGGTCGGTCGGCAGAAACTCTGGCCGATCGCCCAGGGAGTAGAGCCAGTTGATCTCGACGTCGTTGATCACGTCGGCCCGTTCGATCCGTTGCTGCGCGGCACCCAGCAAAAAATCACTTGCGGGAATGCCGCCGACGCTGGCAGTCGGTGCCTGGGGGATGGCGTTGATGCCGGGGGTGGCGAGCGTCGCCGAGTCGCCCATCTGGTAGGCGCCCCAATAGATGAGTTCCACAGCGTGATGCTGCTGCGGCCCGAACCAGCGGCCGATGTGAAGATCGACGCCGCCGGGCCATCCGAAAACGGCGTCGCTCGTCATGAGCTGGCCCGCAGCGGTCGGCTGCATCGTGGCGGTGCCACTGGAGAGCGTGCGGGTCATCAGGAGGCCACTTGCGCCGGCAAACCATCGCGGCCACCGCCGCTCGGCATAGGGATCAATCGGCTGTGGCATCCCTGTGAAGGTGACGTCTGCAAACGGTTCGGTAAGGTAGAGCGGCGGCGGTTCGAGGCCGTCGGGGCCAGGAAGTGGCTCGGCAGCCACGAGCAGTCCCGCGCCAAGGGCGACCATGCTGGCCGTGGCCGTGGCGAGACGGCGTGGCGTCGATCGAAGTCTGAAAAGGCGCATGGCGAGGCAGTCCGGCGGGCAGGTCTCGGCGGCGGAAAGGTGCGGGCCAACGGCTCCTGGGTCAAGCCCCTTTTTCTCTGACGGGCGCGCTGGAAAACTGCGGGAAATGGGAAGCGCTTCCGCCGCCGTACACGCCTGGCTCGACACCCGCATCGATTATGAGCGGAGCCCCCCTCGCGTAAAGGCCGCCTTTAGCCTTCACGGGATGCGGCGATTGCTCGCGGCCATCGGCAACCCGCACCGGGGGATGCCGGTTGTTCATGTGGCCGGCACGAAGGGCAAGGGCTCCACCGTCGCGATGCTCGCCGCGATCCTCGAGGAGGCTGGGTATCGCACAGGCCGCTACATGTCGCCGCATGTGCATTCGCTCGAGGAGCGGATCTGCGTGGATGGCCGACCCATCTCGGCGACCGACCTTGCCGCGGCGGCCCGAATCGTGCGGCCCGCCGTCGAGGCCCTCGATGCTGTGGCCGGCCACCGCGTTGCCCGCAGTGTCACCTGGTTTGAGATCGTCACAGCCTTGGCCTTCGTCCACTTCGCGCGGGCGGGTGTGGATATCGCTGTCCTCGAAACGGGTCTCGGGGGACGCCTCGATGCCACCAATGTCGTGCGCCCGCTTCTCTCGGTCATCACCAGCATCAGCCTCGACCACTGTGAGTTGCTCGGTTATACCGTCGCGAAGATCGCCGGCGAGAAGGCGGGGATCATCAAACGTGGGCGGCCGGTCGTGTCGGGTGCCGAGCAGCCATCGGCCCGCCGCGTGATCGCTGCGGTTGCCGCCCGACGCCGCTGCAAGCTTCTCGAGCTTGGCCACGATTTCTTCGGTGAATATAAATCGAATGATGATCCACTGAACCCCGGCACGCTTATCCTCCAGCCGCCGGCGGGTGTAGGTGATCTCGCGCTACGAAGCCTCCCACTCGGCATGGTCGGCCGTCACCAAGCCGCGAATGCGGCGCTGGCCGCCGTCACAGCGATGCTTCTTCCGAAGGCAGGATTCCCCGTGCCATCGACGGCGATCGCCCGTGGCCTGGCCCGCGCCCACTTGCCGGCACGGATCGAGACGATCGGCTCACAGCCACTCGTCATCGTCGATGCGGCGCACAACGTCGCGTCGGTCGAGTCTCTTATGGAGACGGTTCGCGACGTGCTGAGGGCCCGCCGGCCACGGGTGCTCGTCTTTGCGGCCTCGCGCGACAAGCAGCTCGCCGACATGCTCGCGGTCACGCGCGGAGCCTTCGATCATGTCGTGGTCACTCGGTATACGAGTAGCCAACGAGCCGCCACGTTTGACGCGCTCATCGCCGCCTGTCGTGAAGCCGGAATCAAGACACCACGACGGGCGGAAGATCCTGTCGCCGCGCTCGCGCTCGCGCGGCGTCTTGCGGGCCGCGCGGGAAGCGTGGTCGCAGCAGGGAGCTTCTTTCTGGCGGGTGAGATCCGCGCGGCAGCCGGCGCTCTTCGCCGCGGATGATATCGAGGGCCCGCGCGAGGACGGGATCGATATCGCGGGCCGGCCGTGTCTCACCGGTGGAGGACGGCATGGCACCCGGCGGCCCAACGATGTCGCGACGTCGTCGCCACTCTCGAAGCCGCTCCGCAACCTCCGCGGTGGGCACAAGCTCGTAGCCAGCGTCGGGCTTCACGCCCCAGTCGTCGGCCTCCGCCGCAGCCGGCTGGCGGTGGATCGGCTCGCGACTCGGTCGGAGGTATTCAGCCGTGGTGAGTTTGAGAAGCCCGGTGTCGCCCGAGAGTGGGAGGATTGTCTGCACCGTTCCCTTTCCGTACGTGCGACCGCCGACCACCGTGGCCCGGCCCGCATCCTGAAGGCACGCGGCCACGATCTCAGCGGAGCTCGACGTGAGGCCGTCCACGAGCACGGCGACCGGAACACCTTCGAGGAACGCTCCCGCCGTCGCACGTCGTTCTTGCAGAACAGCCGTGCCGCCATCGCCGCGGCCTCGCGTCGCCACGATCGGCCCCTCGCCCAGCAGGGCATCACACACCTCCACCGCCGCCTGCACGAGGCCGCCGGGATTGTGCCGCAGGTCGATCACGCAGAGCTTGAGCCCCTTGCCTTTGACCGCGTCGAGCTCACGGCAGGCTGCGGTGAACTCCTCACCGGTCCGTTCACCGAAGCCCGTGATCCGAACGAGCGCCACGCCCGGCTCTCCCTCGAGCATCCAATCCTGGCTACCGTCAGCCCGCCTACGGTCACCGAGCACACTCTCGATCTGCACCACCTCACGCACGAGCACAACCTCGCGGGGCGCAGCTGACTCCGACGGCAGTGCCGCCGGGTCGAGCGTGGTCGTGAGCGCGGCAGCGGCAATGCGCACGCTGACCGCATCCCCGGGCCGCCCACGCAGCCGCTCGACCGTGTCGCTCAGTGGCCACCCATGGGTGTCGTTGCCGTCGATGGCAAGGATCGTGTCGCCCGGCGCGATGCCCGCACGCCAGGCAGGCGAGGCATAGAGCGGCGACACGACGACCGGCCGCTGGGTCGCGGTGTCGAGGGCGAGATCGAGGCCCACGCCGCCGAACCGTTGGTCGAGCGCCGCTTCGAGGCTCGCGCGGCGACTGCCCCGGAGGTAGGCCGAGTGTTCGTCGAGCTTGGCCACGGTGGCATCCACGGCTGCTTGGAAGAGCGCGTCGGGATCGGTGTCTCGGAGATACCGACTCTCGATGGCCGCCATCACCTCGCCAAAGCGGCGCGCCGGGCCGCTCCGCTCCCGCGCGGCCCAGAAGGCAAGGCAGGCCAGGCAGGTGGCGAGCAGGGCGACGATGTTGCGCTTGGGCATAGGGTGGCGGGACGGACGCGAGAGGAAACGATCAGTGGACTCGGGCGGCCGTCTCGGAGAAGCCGACCTCCGGAGACACCTCAAATTGAAAGCCCTTGGGTACCACGGTCACTCCGCCAGGTGAAACCGTCAAGCCCCGGGCCGCATCCTCTTCGGGGTCGAGCCCCACGGTGGCACCGGATGGCACCTGGACGTCTTTGTCGATGATGGCGCGCTGGATGATCGCGCGGCGGCCGATATCCACCCCCTCGGAGATGATGCTCTCCTCCACGCGGGCGTAGCTGTTGACACGAACGCCGGGCCCGATGATGGACCGATGGGCGTGCCCGCCCGAGAGAATCGCGCCGGGGCAGACGAGGCTATCGGTAGCTTCCCCGCGGCGTCCCTCGTGCCCCTCTTCGGCGAACACAAATTTTGGAGGCGGGTATGACGGGTGATGAGTGCGGATCGGCCAGAGGTCGTCGTAGAGGTTGAGCTGCGGATCAACCCCCACGAGATCCATGTTGGCTTCGAAGTAGGCGTCGATGGTGCCGACATCCCGCCAGTAGGCATCCCGCTTGCGGTTCTCATCACGGAACAGGAAGGCGTGGACGCCGTGTGTGTCTACAAGCCGCGGAAGAATGTCGTGGCCGAAGTCATGACGGCTGCATGGGTCGCTGGCGTCGAGCCTGAGTTGCTCGAGAAGGAAGTCGGCCGAGAAGCAATAGATGCCCATCGATGCGAGGGCCTTCGACGGATCGGCGGCGTACGGCGGCGGATCGGGAACCTTTTCGCGGAAGCCACGGACTCGACCCGATGCGTCTACCTCCATCGTGCCGAATTCGACCGCCTGCTCGCGGGGCACCGGCAGCGCGCCCACGGTGACATCGGCACCGCTATCCTCGTGGGCTTTGACGAGGGTGTGGTAATTCATCTTGTAGATATGGTCGCCCGCGAGCACGACCACCAGCCTCGGGGACGCGCGTTCGAGCGAGTAGATGTTTTGATGAACTGCATCAGCCGTGCCGAGATACCACTGATCGTCAACTCGCTGCTGGGGCGGGAGGACGTCGAGGTACTCGCCGAGGTCACGGCAGAAGAACCGATGCCAGCCGAGGTTCAGATGCCGGTCGAGGCTGTGGGCCTTGTACTGCGTCAGGAGCAGGAGTCGCTTGAGCCCGCTGTTGAGGCAGTTGGAGAGCGCGAAATCGATGATGCGGTAGATGCCACCGAAGGGCACGGCCGGCTTGGCTCGGTCGCGGGTAAGCGGGTCGAGCCGCACACCGCGGCCCCCGGCGAGCACCACCGCCACCACCTCCCGCACGCGGCGGGGATCGATTTCGTACGAGCACATGGCCCTTATCGCCTCATCGTCGCCTCAGACTCAGTACGAGACCGAATATAGCCCTGCGCGGCGCCAACCGGCCAATCCGCTGTCCAACCGATGACCTAGGTCGCCCATTTTCCGAGGAGAAGCGGTCTGGAATGGCGGGGCGGCGTTCCCTACGCTCCGCCGCCTCGCAAGTACTCCTCGTCACGGGACGCCCCTCTATGGCCAGCCGGTCGAAGCACGAACGCCAACCCGAGCGAGGTGGCGACACGATGGAAGCCATCAAACCCCTCATTGTGCTCGGGCTCTTTGCCACGATCCTCTATGGCGCGTATTCCGTGGTCCAGAAGGGGCCATCGCCGTCTGTGCAGGCCGACGGGACCGAGGCGCCTGCCTTCGTCGCGCCCGATGTCGATATGCCAGCGGCACCTTCCGCTGTGGCCGCAACTCCTCCAGCGGCAGCTACCGCCTCGGCGCGAGCACAAGCTCCCGCGTCGGCCGCGGCTCCTTCCGCGCCGCTCGCACTCGCGCCGGCTGCTGTCGCCGCGGTAGCGGTGCCGCCGGCCGCGGTGGTCGCAGCGAGTCCGGTCCCGCCCGCGGCGCTTGCTGTGACGGCTGCCGCAGCCCCCGTGATACCGACCGTTGCCGCTGCCGCCCCAGCCACACCAGCTGCCGCGCCACCGTCGCCTGCGTCGCCGGTCTACCTCGCCGCCCAGTCGGCCCCGCCTCCCGCGCAGGAGGATGTCGCCGCACCGCCACCGGGTGCGGATCGACCCGAACGGTTGGCCACGCTCGCCGCCACGGCGCCGGCTGCGTCGCTGCCGCCGCAAATGCCTCCGACGGTGGCCGCACCACCATCATCGAATGCGTTTGCAACGGCCTGGGCCGACGCCCACACCAAGCTCGCGGCAGGTCGCTACGCCGAGGCGTTGACGGCTCTTTCGGTGTGGTACGACGATCCGTCGCTCGGTCTCGAAGAGAGCCATCGGCTCGAGGATCTTCTCGGCCAACTCGCTGGCACCGTCATCTACTCGCAGCAGAATCTTCTTCTGCCGCCGCATGTGGTCGCCCCCGGCGAGACGCTTCAGACGATCGCGGCATCGCTTGGCATGTCGTGGCAACTGCTCGGCAAGATCAACGCCATCACCGATCCGTCCCAGCTCGCGCCCGGCGAACATCTGAAGGTCATTCGCGGTCCGTTTGACGCTGTCTTGAGCGTGTCGCGGCGGCGGGTGAGCCTTCAGCTTCGGGGCGCCTATGCAGGGAGCTTTCCTGTCGTGGTGGGGCGGCAGTTTCTGCCCCGCGTCGGCTCAACGCTCGCGGTGGTGGAAGTCCGTCGGGATTCCTCGACTCCCGGTCGTGGGTTTGACCCAGCGGCCGTCTTCCGGCAGGGCGTCGTCCTCGCCGACGGCATGGTGATCGAATCGGCTCCCGATCCGAACACCGTCGCCGACGACGCGGCTCCAGGCAGTCTCATCGTGTCGGAACGCGACCTGGCCGAGCTCGCCGACATCCTCGGCCCCGGCTCGAGCGTCCTCATCCGCCAGTAACCTGCCGGTGAGCGGCTGCCATGCCCGCTACCGCTTGAGGGCGAAGACGAGCACGCCCATGATCACGACGGTGCGCAGCAGCGTTGCGAGGTCAGGATCGACACCCTGAACACCAACCTTGGCGAAGATCGCACTGAGCGCGGCGAACACGGCCGACAGAAGGGCCCAGGAAAACCAGGTCGGTGGCAGCGCCATGGTGGAAGGGCCTGTCGACTGAGCGAATGCGACCGGACATTGGCCACTCCACCGACTGTCCTGCTGTTTCCCTACTGACCGTCACCGTTCTGACCCAACCACAGAGACAAACCGCCCCGCGATCCTTCGGTCAGCCGCCGCAGTAGTCGATGACGCGGGCGATCTCGCTCTTGAGATCCTTGCGGGCCACGATGCGATCGATGAAGCCGTGCTCGAGGAGGAACTCGCTCGTCTGAAAGCCCTTCGGAAGCTCCACGCGGATCGTGGCCTTGATCGTGCGAGGGCCGGCAAAGCCGATGAGGGCCCGCGGCTCAGCGAAACAGAGATCACCGAGCGACGCAAAACTCGCGGCCACGCCCCCCATCGTGGGGTTCGTGAGCACCGAGATGAAAAGCCCGCCGGACTGGGAATAGCGGGCCAGCGCTGCTGAGACCTTCGCCATCTGCATGAGCGAAAAAATGCCCTCGTGCATCCGGGCACCGCCGCCGGAGGC
>CAYZHH010000154.1:0-414 GCA_964478275.1 uncultured Candidatus Kuenenia sp. | reverse complement strand
TTCGGCGGCATGATCGCAGGCCCGGGCGAACTTTTCGCCGACGACGCTCCCCATGCTTCCCATGATGAAAGCCGAATCGGTCACGCCAATCGCCACGCGACGCGCCCGGATCATGCCGGTGCCAGTGATCACGGCATCCAAGAGGCCGGTCCGCTTCTGCTCGGCGACGAGTCGCTCGGCGTAGGGCTTCTTGTCTTTGAAGCCGAGTGGGTCAACGGGGCGCAGATTTGCGTCGCACTCTTCAAACGTGCCCGCGTCGAGAAGTTGCTCGATCCGCTGCGCTCCCGAGACATACCAGTGGAAGCCGCACTGCGGGCAAACGTTTTGGAGCTCCTCGGCTTCCTTGCGGTAGATCGTGGCGCCGCACCCGCCACACTTCAGCCACAGGCCTTCGGGCACGCCACGCTTGGCATG
>CAYZHH010000153.1:2414-8346 GCA_964478275.1 uncultured Candidatus Kuenenia sp. | reverse complement strand
GAACAACTCGGTCTCTGCGTCGCTCGTCGGAAGCGCCACGGACGCAACACACCTTACGGTCACGGTGCCGGCCGGCGTCCTGAGCCAGGTCGGAAACTACACCCTCCAAACGACGCCCGCTGGCACGGCGCCGTCGAGCTTCAACGACACTGCCAATTTCGCGCTCGTCGGCAATCTCAATTTCGCCGTGAACGCGATTAACTACAACATCGCGTCGATCACCTACCAGAGCCAGCCTATCTCTGGCTGGTCGTATCTCGGCAGCGGCACCGACACGATCAACATCACCTTGGCGAATGGCAGCACGCCATTTTCGGCAAACACGACGGTCTTTTTTCAGAATTCGAGCAACCTCAGCCAGACCCTGGTCAGCGTTCCAAATCTGACGCCTGCGAACGGCAGCATGACGCTCAGCCTCTCGGTGCCGTATTTGGGTAGTTATGCCGGGTCGCCGATGAATGCGACCCTGGTGTTCGGACAGCCGACTGCCGCCAACGACACCACCAATGGCGGCTTCCAGTTCCACGATGTCGGCCTCCTGAGCCTCGCCCCGGCTCAGAGCTATGTCGCTGGCGGGAGCACCCTCACATTGACAGCCAACTCGGCGGCATACGGTTTCGGGAATCTGTCAGAAAGCGTGACGGTGGTCTTCGACGGCCCACATAGGCTTCCCGTGACGGGCATGCCCACGAGCAGCACTGAGCTCACGGTCGTCGTGCCAAACTTCGGCAACGTCGCCGCTGCTGGCAACTACTCGGTCTTCCTCGGCGCCCCTACCGACACGAACATCCCATCCTCGAATGCCCTGAACCTCGAGGTGCTCCCCAATCCCGTGATCGGCAACCTGTCGATCACGTTCCAGGACAACACGAATCTCACGTCCAACACCACCCCGGCCATCAATAGCCTCTACCTGTACGTCTACGGCACGGTCAACAACAACCAGGGGTTCTTTGACATCAATGCGACCACGGGTCTGGTGGGGCAATCCGCTTATGCCCCACCATCCAATGGCTCCTTCCCGCAGGATGGCTTGGCCTTTACCAGCCTGAACAACCGCACGTTGTTTCTCAACCTTGCAGGCGGTGCATACGACGGGACGCGGGTTTATCTTTCGACCGACATCAATCTTACGAACCAGCCAACCGCAGACTTTTCCACGTCGTACTACGACTTCATCGAGATTGCGGCCAGCAATGCCTCGGTCTTCGCAGACACGAGCCAAGTCGATCAGTTCGGGATGCCGTTCACGATCAACCTCTCGCTCGCCGGAAGCAACCAGACCTACACGGCCGGTATTTCCGACGGCCTGACGCGGCAGGACATCCTGACCGGCTACAACACCGCCTTCTCGAATGTCGCGGGCTACAACCTGGCGATCGTCCCGATCGGTGGGCTCGGCAACGAGGCATCCCCCACCTACCGCGTCCTGGCGCCCAATGACCTCCTCAACGCCATCACGGCGGCGGGTTCGGCCTTCCAGCAAACCTCGACCCAGAACTTCTCCATCACGCCTCAGAACACCAGCCTGCCTGGCTACACCAACTGGGCGTACCTGAACATCACGGGCGGCAACATCAATGGCACCTTCTACCCCCTGGGCTCGCCCGTGTCAGGGCCGTTTATTCCCGCGGGAACTGTGATCGCCGAAACGAATACCGCGGGCAACGCGACCAGTTTCAAGATTGCGACGAACCAGACCATCGCCAACGCCACGCCCTTTCAAAACGCCACGATCATCGGGGTGAACAACGGCACCGGCGGCGTGATGATCCAGCAGGTGACGAGCAACATGACGTCGGTGGGTTATCAGGCACTGAGCAACGCCTTCGGCCCGAGTGTCTTCAACTACGCGGCCAATGGCACGCCGCTTCCGTGGAGCAACGTCACGCTCAACCAAAACAACGCCATCGACCTGATGTTCAACCGATACAAGACCACTGCCTGGTGGCAGGAGGACAATCAGCCGGCAGCCGTGCTGAGCAACACGACCCTGTATCCCCAGACGGTAGCGCTCTACAAAGGCACGGTCACGACGGCCAACACCACGAGCATCGAGGGCACGAACGCCACCTACACCGTCCTGCAATTCGTCGATTACTCGAGCGGCTCGGCCAATAGCAATCTCACGTTCGACATTTACTATCCGTACTTCACGACCAATTCTCCTGCCGGGAAGGTCGATCCGTTCGGCAATCCGGTGCCCGCGCCTCCGGTTTGGTTTAACCAGGGCGAGGGCAATTTCAAGTCGCCTTCGCTCCAGGTCTTCGGCGGCGCCGGGATCTTCCAGTCCGGTGGAAATAGCACGGCTGGCAGTGCCGTTGCCCTCAACGACCTCGGCCGGGACGTTGCCGTGGCACTTTCTCGGGGCTACTCATCGACGCTGCTGTCAACCGGCGAGCCGATCAACAATGCCTCCAATCCGAATCTGCCCGTGTTTCAACACACGAACCCTGCCAACACCACCGGGACATGGACGCTGCCCACATCGGTGTTTACCGCCGCGAACCCCGGGGGTGAGGATATCACCGGATGGGTTGCCGCGTCCTACCTGAATTTCGGCAGCCCCATGACCATCACGGGCGTGTCGACGGCGGGGCCGAACACCGTGATCGACGTGACGGCGTTCGTCAGCGGTGCATCAATTGTCATCGCCGCTGGCAAGAACCGCGACAACCTGCAGTTTGTCGAGTTCGCGGACAGCAGCACGGTGTATCCAAACGGCGCCGGCCCGATTCCCTACAACATGTACGAATCGTTCATCCAGAGCCGCGGCGACTTTGCGGCGGGGGTCTGGGACGGGTCTGGCTTCGAGAAGGTGAACATCGACGGCCTGGGCTACGGCTATGCCTTCAGCGATTTCATGGGGCTGAGCTCGACGATTTCGGTCAACGCCGCCACGACCGCCAGCGCCCCTGCCACGCAAGCGGCGACGCTCGTGGTGACGATGCAGCCGTGGTTCAACTCGGCCCCGGTCGCCGTGACCTACGATATCGCTTCGGTGACGTTCAGCGGCCAGAGCATCGCCGGCTGGTCGCTCTTCGGCAGCGGTACCGACCAGATCACGATCACCACGACCAACAACAGCACCGCGTTCAATCAGAATGCGTCGTACGCCTTGTCGTTCGGCGGCGTGAACGCGACGGGCACCGCGTGGGGAAACAACACGCTGAACGTCTCGGTGCCGTCGCTTGTCTCTCTCTGGGCAGGGTACGGCAACACCAGTTTCGCGAATCTCAGTTTCTTAAGCACGAACACCACGACGACTGGCAACACGTCGTTTGATGTCCTGGCCGTGAACCTTTCGAGCGTGGCGCCGGCCAACGGGCCCGTGGAGGGAAACACCAGCCTCACCCTCACCGCGTCGGATAAGCAGCACGGTTTTGGCAACGCCACGAACGTGAGCGTCTTCTTCAGCCGAAGCGGGGTGACCGTGGGGGCCTCGAATGTAGCGGTCGTCAACGGCACCACGCTCTCGTTGTCGACGCCAACGGTTGGGGCGCCCGGTGACTGGACGCTCGGGGTCTACAAGACCACGGGGGCCACGGCGGCCAATCTCGCGTCCAACAATCTCACCTTCGCGTACACCGAATCGAGCCTCACGTTTCTCTCGGGCGACTTCAACGCCGACGGGCTCACCGATGTGGCCACGCTCCTTGATGACGGCAACTGGCAGGTGTCCTTCACGCAGGCCGCCGGCAACGCCAGCCTCGTCGCCTTGAACGCCGCGAATCATTGGGCGACGACCGTGATCTGGCAGGAGTGGTCCGTCTTGCGGAGCGGAGACCGCGACATGATCGTGGCTCGGGCCGACACGCCGGGCACCGTAGGAAGCTGGTGGAAGCTGTCGTACGACGGGCCCGCCAACGGGACGGCCGCCAGCAACTTCAGCACGAACTTCGTGGGCTCATGGGACTTTTCCAACGGAAGTCAGTGGCTTGACGTGGTACACGGCGACTTCGACGGCGACAGCAACGTTGACATCGCCGGACGCAATTCCCTCAACGGCCAATGGTGGATGCTCGCCAACGCCACGCAGACCGCGAATCTGGCGACCTACGGGGCCAAGAACGTCTATCTCGGGGCGTGGAGCAGCGAGCCGGGGATCCAGTGGGATCAGACGCTGGCAGGCAATTTCTTGGATGATCCGAGCGGCAAGGCCCAGATCGCCGGCCTCCAGAACTCGACCTGGTGGATCTCCGAATACAACGGAACGCCGGGATCGATGATCCACTCGGAGATGACGACCCTGTGGGGGCGGCATCAACCCTACACCGACTACCGCGTCGGCAACTTCGACGGGGTTCCGAACGGCCCCGACCTGATCGCCGCGAAGACTGGGAATAATGCCTGGTACAGCATCGGATACAACGCCTCGATCAGTCCCCAAAACAACACGCCGAGCCTCATGGGGACGTGGCCCGACCACACATCGACCTACTCCAATGTTCTGACCGGCGACTTCTTCGGTTCCGGCAACGGCACGGTGGGCATCGCCGGCCTCAAGGAGTCGAACGGAACGCTCTCGTGGTCGGTGCTCGAGCGCTTGCCAAACGGAGGCAGCTACGCCGTGCGGAACTTCGGGACCTGGCCGCAGTCAACTGTGGCCCAGGCCTTCGCGGGGCTTTATTCGGCGAGTGATATCACGTCTGGGAGAACCGGCGTCCTCACGCGTACCCAGCAGGGTGGCAGCTTGGTGTGGGAACGGGGCGTCTCGAATGGCACGGCCTTCACGGTCTCGCCAGTCACCGGGTATCCCACTTAACGGGTCCTGTCGGCCGCAACGACAGGCCGAGCGCTGTATCTCCCTCCATAAAAGCCCATGGCGAAAAGCCCATGGCGAAAAGCCGTGGGACGGCGGGTGGCCCCTCGTCCCGTCTGACATCGTGAACGGTCTCGCCCAATGACCCGCCGTCCCCTCACTATCGTGAGGGGCTTGTATGGCGTTCGCCTCCCAACGATGCGCGCCGTCGATGTGCATGTCACCGAGTAAAAATCGAGCAACAACTTTCGGTGACGTGCCGAGTCCTCCGTGCGGCGGGGACGCGTCACCCGAGCATCGCACCGACGCGCAAGGGGCTGCCTCTCAAAAACTCGCCAGCCTTCATGGGGCGTTTGCCTTCGGGGACGAGCTGAGTGATGGAAAGCAACGTGCCGTCGCCGCAGGCCACGACGATGCGGCCGGGGTCGGGGCTCTGCTCGGCAGCAACGACAGTGCCGGGCGCAGGGGCCAGCGTCGGCACCAAGAATTCTTCGGGCAGGGCCACATCGGCTTCGGCAACAACGAGCCGCTGTCGCACGCCGTCGGCTCTTACAAAAAAGGTTGCCGCCCGCGGCCAGGGCTCGAGCGCCCGGCGCATCCGCTCGATGCGCATGGCGGTGCGCGACCAGTCGATGAGCCCATCGGCCTTCGCAAGCCGTGGCGCACGCGTGGCTTTTGCGTCGTCTTGCGGGATGCCCACTTCAAAAGGCGAGTGCCCGGCAGCGACCGCGGCCTGGAGCCGATCGATGGCGTCGAGCACGGCAGGGGCGCCAATGTCGGCGAGGCGGGCCTCGAGCTCGGGGGTTGTCTCCCGCTGGCCGATCGGTGTCTCACGGGCGGTGATGACATGGCCCGCATCGAGGCTCGGCGTCATCCGAATCACACTCACACCGGTGATGGCATCGCCTTCGAGAATCGCCCACTGCACGGGCGCCGCGCCGCGGTGCCTCGGCAGGAGTGAACCGTGGAGATTGATGCCGCCGAGCGGCGGAATCGCGAGCACATCGCGGGACAGAATTTGCCCGTAGTCGCAGACGACGAAGAGATCAGCCGCGAGGCCGCGAAGGACCGCGATCGCCTCTGGCGCTGAAGTCTTCTCGGGGTCCACAATCAATAGCCCGGCTGCCGCTGCGGCATCACGGACGGGATTGGGTGGCGGCTTGCGGCCCG
>CAYZHH010000153.1:0-2404 GCA_964478275.1 uncultured Candidatus Kuenenia sp. | reverse complement strand
TGGTCGGGCCGCGTGACCACTGCCACGACCCCGTGCTGCGATGCCACGAGAGCCCGAAGCATCGGCCCGGCAAACGGCCCCGTGCCCATCACCACGATTCGCAGCGGCTTCACGCTCGGCACCGCGCCGCCTCCAGCCGGTCGAGCTCGGCAACGAGTGCGGTGTCGACCGGCACTTCGCCACGGGACTGCTTCCCGGCAAAGACCTCGCGAAAATCGTCGAGCGCGCTTCGCACCTCGAGCGCGGCGGCCTCGGGGAGACGGTCGGTGAAGAGGCGTCCTTCGAGGTGATCGAACTCATGCTGCACGACTCGGGCCATGAGACCGTCGATGTCAAAGTGGATCGGCTCACCGTCGAGCGTCCAGGCATCGACAACGACCTTCGACGGCCGCCGCACATCCATCCGCACGCCCGGCAGGCTGAGGCAGCCCTCCTCGTGAATGGCGGTGCCACGCGGGCGGCTCAGGACCGGATTGATGAAGACATGCTCTTCGCCCTCGCCCCGTCGCCCCGAGCAATTGACGATGAAAATCCGGTAGGGCAGGGCCACCTGATTGGCCGCCAGACCGATGCCCTCGGCGGTGTACATGATCTCAAACATCCGCTCGACCGCGTCGGCGATGGCGTCGTCGAGCCGAGCGAGCGGCTTGGCGCGACGCAGGAGCGCCGGGTGCGGGTACTCGACGAGGTCGAGCGGTCCGATGGCGTGGGCGTCGGGCGGGGCGGAGGCGTCGGGCATGGGATAGAAATGGGGGCTCGCGGGACCGGAATTATGATACCCCAGCCAATCGGTGCGCGACACGGCGAACCTCTATAGTTGCCTCCTCGGAAATGCTGGCGATCCATGTCCACGCGAAGAAACCACCTAGACCCCTCGCTCGTCGTAGCCACCTGCGGCGGCATCGGCTGGGCTCCCTGGGCACCCGGCACGTTTGGGTCACTCGTGGGCGTGCCGCTCGCGGTGGCGACTGGGGCGATGGCCACATGGCTTGCCGACGCAGCCGGCCTCCCGATCTCTGCCGGCGTGGCTGGCATTGAGGTCACCATCATCGCCTTGCTTTTCATGGTGAGCGTGCCGATCGCGACCCGCGCGGCGAGGCTGCTGGCAACAAAAGATCCTGGGCCGGTGGTGATCGACGAGGTGATTGCCGTGCCGCTGGTGCTGGTCGTTGTGGCACCAGCCGACCGCAGTTGGCTCGTCCTCGGAGCGGCGTTTGTGCTCTTTCGCGTTTTCGACATTCTGAAGCCGCCCCCTTGCCGGCAGCTCGAACGGCTCCCCGACGGCCTCGGGATCATGGCCGACGACATGGCCGCGGCGATCTACGGGGCCGCCTGCCTTGCGTTCGCCCGCTGGAATGATTGGCTATGACAGCGCATGCTGAGAGTCGCCTTGGCGGACGGCCTATGCGGATACTCATCATCGACCACGGCTGCTGCGACCACCCGCACACCCGCATCCATCGCCTTCGAAAAGGGCTCGAGGCGGAGGGCTGCACGGTTGCGGTATGCGGACCATCGAGCCGACATCGCCTCGACGAACAGCCTGCGGGCATGTTCGGCATCCATCTTCATGACGTTGCAGCCGGATCGCGATCATTCTTTGCAGCGGTCCAATCCGGCTCTCCCGACGCGTTCCTCGCCGCGGTGGCGACGGTGCCCTCGCGGCTCCTCGGCTTGGCCCGTGAAGCGGCTCGACAAACCATCGCGGAAGCTGCCGACTCGCTCAATCCCGACGTCATCTTCGTGTTGCACGCCGGCATCCTCACCGACCTCGCCGTGGAGACGGGTGCGCCGGTGGTCGTGCATGTTTCTGCCAACGACCTCCTGGCGGCCGAACAACGCGCGTCGCTGCGACGGCTCGTGTCAGCAGCAATCGGTTCGAGCTCGGGCATCGTCGCGGCTGATCCACAGGTAGCGGAGCGGCTCTGCGACACCTGGACCGGTGGTGACCCCGACGCGCTCACCCGATTCGAAACATGGCCCGCGGATGCAGCCGACGCCCCATCTCGCATCGCCTCCATCTGCCGCGCCGCCCTCACCCGCCGCGGCGAGGAATTCGCATAGACTCCCGTACACTCTGAGCCACTCCCCGGAGCCGATTCATGCCCCGTGCTGCCAAGCCTGCCGCGACCCCATCCGCCCTGCCCTCGCTCGACCTCGCCGCAGCCCGTCGTACCGTGCTCGACCTGCTCGCGATCCCCGGCGTGTCGGGGGACGAGAAGACCATCGCCGACCATATCGTCACGCGGCTGAAAGCGGCCGGCTGCCCGGCGAGCGGGATCATGTTCGATCGCGCGCATGAAAAAACGCCGATCAAGGGCACCTGCGGCAACCTCATCGTGAAGTTTCCTGGGACGCTGCCCGGCCCACGGCGGCTCTTCATGGCCCACATGGATACCGTGCC
>CAYZHH010000152.1:0-8347 GCA_964478275.1 uncultured Candidatus Kuenenia sp. | reverse complement strand
GGAGAGGGAACGGGAGAGGGAACGGGAGAGGGAACGGGGATCACCCGTCATCGCTCGGAAGCTCGACTCGGTCCGGAAGGTCCTCGCGGGCCTTCTGAATCGCCTTGTTGATCGACCGACCGTACAGAAAGCTGGCCACGACGATCGCGGCCAGGGCCACCGCTGCGATAGCGGCGGCGATCACCCAGATCGGCTGGCTGGCGTCCTTGGAAGCAGGCGGAAACCATGTCGGCTCCGGCCCGACCAGGAGCGTCGTCACACGACGGCTCGCCCCGTCAGTCACATGCCCCGCCTCGTCAGGACGGATGTCGTCGAACGGATAGGCATACCGCTTGAACGCGAACCCAGCGACCCGCACCCGCTCGCTGATGTTCTCGCCGGAGGGCATTCCGTGGGGGAGCTCCCGCACGCAGCAGACGATCGGGTAGGTGTTCTGCACGCGGCCGTTGATCTCGAGGAGCGGCGTCTCGACGAACACGAAGAGCTCCCAGTAATGGTTGCTCCCGACGACCTTCCTGAGGAAGGGCTCGTCGATGGGCACCCGCATCGCCCGCCTGACATTGCCTTCGATGATGACAGGGTCACCACGATGGGACGGGTACCACTCGCGGGTTGGATCGATGAGCACCATCGCATCGATCGGCTTCCCCGCGGCCGCAGTCACATCCGGCCGAGAGGTACGACCAGCGGCCGCCAGCATGGCGTAGAATGCGGCAGAATCCCCGGCGATGAGCTTCTTCCCGTCGACGACCGAGTCGAAAAGCCCATAGTCCATGCCGAGCCGGCCGAGGAACGTATCCGGATGCCAGGCCACGCGGGCAGCAGCCGCCACGAGCGCCGGGGCATCGGCAGGCCATGCCTCACCATCGGCTGCGTCGGCCTGGGGACGAGGGGCCGCCGACGTCGAGAGCGGGAGCGCGAGCGCGGTGACCGGCTCATCCATGGGTTTCCATCGCGGCCATGAAGCAGGGGCCGCGACGGTGAGAACGTCCACAACGAGACCTCCCCCATCGACAATTCGAACGACGTCATAGTGCGGACGATCAAGGAGCTCGGCGAGGTCGTCAGGCAGCCGCTGAGGCGCCACGAACGTCGCCCGTCCGCGTATCGAGAGGAGCGCGTCCGAGACCACCACTGCTTCTCCCTTGGCGGGAGCCCGTGTGGCGGTTTCTCTCCAGCCGGCGACAACGGCATCGGGGGCATCGAGCCGCCGGAGCACCTTGATCACCGTGGGCTCGGCCGCCGTCCATTCGGTTGATGACTCGAGGTCAAA
Source organism: uncultured Candidatus Kuenenia sp. (assembly GCA_964478275.1). GTDB lineage: Bacteria > Planctomycetota > Planctomycetia > Pirellulales > UBA1268 > QWPN01. The sequence continues at coordinate 7,074 of CAYZHH010000152.1, read as the reverse complement.
GCGCCGAGAATGATCGATCTCACGAAGCTCGAGAAACGACGCAAAATCTTTTTGCCCGCTGTCTGCGACCACCGGTGTCAGCCATGCTCCCACGAGCACCGCCGCCATCCCGACCCACCATCGTGCCGCTGTCCGCTGTGTCATTCGTTGGTTGCTCCGCCCGTCTCGCCGTCACCATGGGTTGTGTCTGAGGAAGCCAACTTCCGCAGGGATTCGGAAACCGAAAAATGCTCGACACCCGAAAGCGCTGAGTCGAGCTCCTTCGCTTCCATCCGGCGTCGACGCCCGCGGCCCACGACCCAATACCCGATCCCGATCGTCGCCACGATGCCGAGCATGGTAACAACTCCCAGAGCCGTGATCGAGCGCTCCCATATCCCGCCGCGTTGATCCTCAGACGACGGCGCGGCGGGGAGCACTGGCTCGAGGGACAAAACAAGCGGCGCAAGGCGGACGCCGTCGGCTGCACGGTAGGCCAAGTTTTTGAGGAAGTACCCGTCTACCACGACGGACTCAGCCAGATTCATGCCTTCGGTCATGCCTGCTGGAAGCCGCAGAAAGTGAACCACGATGGGGGAGGCAGGGCCGCCAGCCGGCTCAAGCCAGCCCTGCCAGAAGTGGTCGATCCCATGGTCGTTCTCGATTGAAGCGAGCTTCTCGAGTCGCCGCAGCGTCCCTCGCATTCGGATCGGCCGCCCCCGGAACGAACGGGGCTGACTGAAGACCTCCGTGAAGCCCACGGCCTCCCACTTCGAAGCCGAAGGGTCTCGCAAGCCCTGAAGCGTGCGCCCTATTTCGAACCACGCGTCGTGATCGCGGGAGCCGAAGAAGCTGGCATCCCGCACCTTTGACAGCGCCACCGGCGACGCACCGAGAAGGGTCTCGTCAACGTTCTCTGACACCTCGTCATCGGGAAGGATGATGACCGCACCGTCAGCCGGGGGCGGCCCCGAGACAGCTTCGAGGCGGGTATCGATCTGGCGCTCATGAGGCGGTGGCGGTGGCTGCCACAGCGGTCTGAGAAAAAGTTCGAGGGTCACCACCACCACGAGGGCCGGAGGGATAAACGCCCAGGCGAGCTTTCGGTGTTCGACAGCGGAGAGATAGTTGCGCGGAGGGCGGCCGGGCACGATGGTCGGCTCGGGCACGGAGTCAGGCATCGCGGCGCCAGCAGCGCCCGTGACCATCACGGCCTCACCTGATCCGCGGGGGCCTCAGCCTCCCGCTGCTTTTGACGCCGTACTTCGCGCCACACATACGCGGCGAACGATCCGGCGAGCGTGAAGGGCATCGCGAGCATAAGAAGGATGCTGTAGAAGTAGCCCCGCGCAAGGTTCAGCCCATCCGGATCGCTCGTATTGATGGCATCCTTGCAGTTCGGGCATCCGAGCGCCTCCGCAGCCGCCATGAAGGCCACCACGGCAAGGGCGAAACCGGCAGGACGTATCAAGTTCCTCATGCCTAAAGTATAGACACCGCCAAACCTGGAGGGCCACCAAGCAAAGCCGAGCCAGGGAGGGGCGGCTGAGCGTGCAGTACAACGCGAGGCCTGGAGGGCCGGGTCACCGTCGCCGGAGGGCCACCAAGCGAAGCCGAGCCAGGGAGGGGCGGCTGAGCGTGCAGATAATACAGCATGAGGTAGATCACCACGCCGGTGACCGACACATAAAGCCAGATCGGGAACGTGATTCGGCCGAGCCTGCGGTGGGCGTCCCAGCGGCCGCGCCACGCGAGGAAAATCATTCGCAGCGCGAGGACCGGGACCGCTGCCGCAAGGATGACGTGCGTGATCAGGATCGCGTAGTACACGAGCCGGAGTGACTCGGGCCCGGCATACTTCCTGCTTCCCTCGAGCCAATGGTAGGTGAGGTACGAGACAAGGAAGATCGCCGACGTCGCAAACGCTGCCACCATGAGGCCGCGATGCGCTTGCCAGTTGCCTCGGCGAATGCATACCCAGCCAGCGACGAGGAGCACGGCGGCGATCGAATTGAGAACCGCGTTGGTCGTGGCCAGCGGGTGGATGCCTTCCGCCACGGCGATACAGGCGGGGATCATGGCGACTCGTCTGCGAGAACCTCGCGAATGAGCTTCTTGAGCAGCTTGGCACGGTCCGGGTCGGTGAGGGAGTAGCCGCCCCGGAGCTTGCCCTTGCGATCGAAGACGACCCCCTTCTCCGCATGCACGCCCACTTCCGTCGGAAGGAGAAGCTTCCCTTGGCCGACGCGTTCGATCGTGGCCATGTCGCCGGTCAGAAATTTCCACCGACCATGATCCGCGTCAAATCGCTCGGCATAGCGCCGAAGCACTTCAGGCGTGTCGTTCTCGGGATCGCACGTGAGGCTCACCACCATGAAAGCGGGATCGTCGATTTCGCGAAGGATGTCGGCGATCGCCTGGTTTTCACGAAAGCATGGCCCAGGGCAATTGGAAAAAAACACCGCCCCGAGCCAGACCTTCCCCGTGAGCTCTTGGGATGAGAACGCCTTCCCATCTTGGTCGGTCAGCGTGAAGGGAGCGGCCGGATCCGCTGCGGGCACGAACTCGGCGTCAGGCTCAGGCTTGCCCACCACGAATGACGGCGGCTCCGCGCAGCCGATGGTAGAGAGCAGCAGAAAGACAACGCATGCACGCCTCATAGGGATCCCTTGCTCAGTGTGGGGCGGGTTCGGCGTGCCCGGCGCCACTGGCTTCTTGGAGGAGCAGCACGTCGGTCGGCCTCGCCATGTGGAGAGCCCTCTCTTGTGACACCATTCGGTTACGCATGCCAACATCGGGCACAAGCATGAGGACAAGGAAAACCGCCATCATCGCGGCGGGGATCGTGAGCACGTATTTCCAATTCGCCTCCCACCAGACGTGCATGAAGAACAGCACCACGAGGAGGGCCTTGGTGCACGAGACCGCCATCATGAAGGCCCAGCCCACCTGGGGCTGATCTCGCCACGGCCAGGCCGCGGAATACGTCAAGAACGACATCGTTGTCAGAAAGCAGAGCGCGGCGAACACTGCGATGTATTTCCCAATACCCCCATGGGCATGGTCGTGGTCGGCGGTGTGGTCGTGCGACGCGGTGTGGTCGGTCATGGGTCGGAGCCTCGGAGTGGCTGCTTGGGCCTTAGAAGAGGTAGAGGAGTGGAAACATGAAGATCCACACGAGATCGACAAAATGCCAATAGAGACCAGCGTTCTCGATCATGCCGGCATTCTTCGGGCCCAGCGTGCATCCCAGCAGCACGGCGAACACGATGAGCCCCACGACCACGTGAATTGCATGGAATCCAGTGAGCAAAAAATACGTGCTCGCCCACATGCTGCCACCGGGGATCACCATCGGCAGCCGCAGCCAGGGGAAGGCGTCGTTGATGCCGTGGGCTGCCCCGTGACCGCCCGGTCCCTCGGCGGGAAGTGGCGCGATCTGGTCGGCGACCACCGCCATCTCGAACGACTCCTGTTTCGGGTCGGTGAGCATCTTGCGAATGCCCTGGAGGTTCCCTCGAGCAGACTGCTGCGCGGCCGAGAGACTGCTGACTGGGGCCTCGTCGAGCTCCTTGAGCCGAGCAATGATGGCCGGCTCGCCGAGACGAGCGCGGACAGCCGAGCCGTAGTAGAGGTCGGGCCGCTCGTAAATCAATCCATGCGGTGCCCAGGGAAAGATGCCGTGTGAGAACTTGGCCTGATACTCGTAGCCCTTCACCCCGAGGAAGAGTGCGCCGAGCACGAAGGTGGCGATCATCCCGAGCTTCGCGAGCTGTGTCTTGTTCGCCTTGGCCGCCTCGAGCGCGAGCACGATCGTCACGCTCGAGCAAATCAGCACGAACGTATTGAACGCCCCGATCGGCTCCGAGAGATGGACATGGTGTGGCTTGGGCCACACGGCTGCCCCGAACCGGAGCACGATGTAGCTCCCCAGGAGCGCCGCGAAGAACATGATCTCGGTCGATAGGAACAGCCACATGATGAGCTTGCCGCGGGTGAGCGGCAGGCCGGGCTGATACTGGAGATGGATGTGGCCGTGGTGACCGTCGCCATGGCCGTGGTCATGGGGAACGGGGATTGCCGGAGAGCTCATGGGGCGTCCGAAATGCGAATGAAGGAAGCGAAACTCTGAACGATGGGTCGGGGGCAGTCAGGAAGGCCCGCCGAACATGGACGCCGCGGCCAGGAGGCCAAGCAGGGCGCCAACGCTCGACAGCACCAGGAATCGGGCCGAGACGTCGTCGCGACGCACGGCAAACTGAATCGTCGCCACAAGATACACGCTGCCGGCGATCGCCGCGGACAGAAACATCCGCACGCTCCCCGAGGGCACCGCCAGCACGAGCGCGGCCGGCATGAGCAGGATCGCCGCTACCATGGATTGCCCCGCCGCCCGGAGGCCGGTCGGATCAACGACCGTGAGCATCCGCATTCCGGCCGCGGCGTACTGGGCGCGATAGAGCCACGCGATCGCCATGAAATGAGGGAACTGCCAGAGGTAGAGGACGGTGGCGAGTGACGCCACGGCCAGCGCCCCACGCGCGTCGCCCGCAGCCAGCCGCGCGGGCCCATCGGCGACCAGCCACCCAATGGCCACGGGCAACGCCCCGGCCACCGCCCCCACGGCCGTGTTGAGGGGCGTGATTCGCTTGAGCGGCGTGTAGATGAGGACGTAGAGCAGCCAGGTGGCCACCGCCACCGCCGCCGGTTGCCAGCCAGAGGCGAGCCAGCAGAGGAAACCACCGAGGGCAAGGGCTCCAACGGCAATCATCCACGCAGCAGGCACGCTCAACCGCCCCTCAACGATAGGGCGGTCGGCCGTCCGTTTCATGAGACGATCTGCATCCCGCTCGATGATCTGATTGGCGATGCTCGAGCTCGCGGCCACAAGCCCCGTTCCCAGAAGCACCCAGAGAAGCGGGCGCACGTCATCGGGCTGCCCGCCTGTCAGCCAGGCAGCTGCGGCCACCGTAGCGAGCACCATGACGGCGATCCGTGGCCGGACAAGCCGCGAACCATCGGCCAGAAGCGACCGCACGCCAACAGCCTCATCGATCGTGAAGGAACCAGACCCTGCCCTCGCAGGAGCAAACTCGGCAACGAGCGGAGGAGGTGTCATGCCATCACCCCTCTCTTCCGGCCAAGCGATGCTGCCTGGAAATCCGACGTGGCGCCTCGCTCGCTGCCGGCTGCAGCAAGCGCGAGCGCCACGCCAACGCCCAGGATCACCATGCCAAGCACCGCATGCGCAGTAACCGTCACGGCCCCTTGTCCACTCCTGGCGACAAGCGGCTCGGCAAGCCGCCAGCTGTCCGGGAGGATCGCGGATGGCAGTCCATACTTCGTGACCCATGTGCCAAGACCCAGGAGTATCTGGAGGGTGACGAGAACCACAGCAGCAACGGCCCAGCGCCTCGCTCCCGGATTCTCACCGCGACGGGTGGCAACGGCCGACGCGATCGCGAGCCCAGCCACGACGATCGCGAGCAGCACGTGCGCACCCACCAGAGCATGGAAGGCTGAGGGTGGTGTCGCTGGATCGAGGTGCCGAAGCTGCGCGCCGGCCACGAGCTGGGCATAGGCCACTACCGGAAGCGAGGCGCACAAGCCGGCCGCGATCCGAGGCGATGGCATCGACCCGCCCTTTCGCGTGAGGACCGCGAGCGCCATGGTCACCGCGAAGAAGAGAGGGCCGGTACAGGCATGGGCTTTGGCCACGGTCGTATCATCGAGAAGCACGCGAGCGCCCCCGAGAGCTCCCTGGGCCACCACAAGGAGCACTGCCGCAACTGACAGCCAGCGGACCGTGGTGCTCGTCGCACGTATCCACACGGTCGTCGCCAAGACCAGCGTGATGATTCCAACGATCGCCCCGAGCAGTCGATGGCCGTGCTCGAGAAAGAGATCCCATGGCCCCCCGAGCCATTCGGCGAGCGGAAAGAGAAACATGTTATGCCCATAGGTGGCCGGCCAGTCAGGCACCGCCATCGCAGCTTCGTAGGTCGTCACGAGTGCGCCGAACGAAAGCAGCACCGTCGTCGCCGCCACGAGGAGGCAGGCGATGAGGTGCGGCCAGTTGAAAGATCGAAGGAGGGGCATCATGGGTATGGGGCAAACAAACGCCGAAATCACCACAGCCTCTGCCCTCTCCCAGATGAGGAGCCGGGGGGGTCGGGGGAAGTCGAGGCGAGTTGGCAGGGCTGTGCCGTCCGAAGCCGAGGCTTTCACCGCCCCCCCGGCGCTTTGGGCCGATGAACTTCTTTGGCACGTTGCTGTGAGTGCGTCTCCTTGGCTGCCGCATCGGAGGCAGGATTCGGCGGATCGGTCTGCATGAGATGATCGGTGTCCATTCCAGGCGGCGAGTATTCATAAGGGCCGCGATACACCACGGGCTGGTAGTCAAAATTGCCGTGGCCCGGCGGGCTCGGGGCGGTCCACTCGAGGCCGTTGGCGTTCCACGGATTCCGGCCGGCGACCGGGCCGTAGAACATGCTCCAGAAGAAGTTGACGGCGAAGATGATTTGGCTGCCCACCATGCCAATGGCACACCAGGTCATGAAGGCATTCATGGGCTGGAGGTGGTGAAAGGTCTCGTAGTGGTAGGCATCGGCCAACCGCCGCGGAAAGCCAACAGCCCCGAGAATGTGCATTGTGAAGAACGTGCCATTCAAGAAGATGAACGTCAGGAAGAAGTGCGTCTTCCCCCAAAACTCGTTCATCGTGCGGCCGAACATCTTGGGAAACCAGAAGTAGATGGCCGCCCACACGCCCATCGCCGTGCTGGCAAAAAGCACGTAGTGGAAATGGGCCACGATGAAGTAGGTGTCGTGGATGAAGATGTCTACCGGCGTGGCGGCCATGAAGATGCCGGAAAGACCGCCGATGATGAACATCGACACGAAGGAAAGAGCAAAGAGCATCGAGGCGGTGAACTCGATCTTGCCTCCCCAGACGGTGCCCAGCCAGTTGAATGTCTTCACGGCACTCGGCAAGGCGATCATCATCGTCGACACCATGAATGTGATGCCGAGCGCGGGGTTCATTCCCGACATGAACATATGGTGGCCCCAGACGACGAAGCCCAGGCCGGCGATG
>CAYZHH010000151.1:5010-8347 GCA_964478275.1 uncultured Candidatus Kuenenia sp. | reverse complement strand
AGCACGAGGCGGTCTCGAAGGACGGCACCCGCATTCCGTACTTCCAGATTGCGCCCAAAAATCTCCCGGCCGATGGCAGCACGCCGACCCTCCTGTATGGCTACGGCGGCTTTGAGATTCCGCTCGTGCCGGGTTACGACCCGCTTTCAGGTGTCTCGTGGCTGGAACGAGGCCGCGTGTATGTGATCGCGAATATCCGCGGCGGCGGCGAGTTTGGCCCCGCCTGGCATCAGGCGGCGCTCAAGGCGAATCGCAACAAAGCCTACGAAGATTTTCTAGCGGTTGCCGAGGATCTCGTTGCCCGCAAGGTGACCACCCCACAGCATCTTGGGATCAAGGGAGGCAGCAACGGCGGCCTGCTTGTGGGCAACATGTATGCCATGCGGCCCGACCTTTTTGGAGCCGTGGTGTGCCAGGTGCCGCTCCTCGACATGCGTCGGTTCAACAAGCTCCTCGCTGGCGCGAGCTGGATGGGGGAGTATGGCAACCCCGATCTCCCGGAGGAGTGGGCCTTCCTCGAAGCGTTTTCGCCGTATCACACGGTACGTCGCGACCGCGACTATCCACCGCTCTTGCTCACGACATCCACACGAGATGACCGTGTGCATCCTGGCCATGCCCGCAAGCTGGCCGCGCGGCTCCTCGAGTACGGCAAGCAGGTGTTTTCGTATGAGAACATCGAGGGGGGGCACGGTGGCGCCGCTGACAACCGTCAGAAGGCCTTCATGGATGCCCTCGCCTGGACGTTCTTGGACCGCGAGCTCGCGAAGTAGCTCGCGGTGCCTGGGTGGTGTGCCGCGAGGTCACGGCGCGGTTTCGCCGGGTGGCTTCGCGAGCTTGCTGGTGACGGAGAAGGAGAGTTGCTCAAGCTCGATGGCGAGATCGACGCCCACGACCTCGACATGCGGCGGAAGATTGAGCATGACCGGGGCAAAATTCACGATGCCCTCAACGCCCGCTGCCACGAGTCGGTCGGCCGCCTCCTGGGCACGTTCGGCAGGCACCACCACCATGCCAAGCCGAATACCCTTCTTCTGGATCGTGTCCGCCAGCTCGTTGATCGGCTGGATGCGAAGGCCCTGAATGACCTTGCCCACCTTGGACGGGTCGGCATCGAAAGCGGCGGTAATCGTGAAGTTTTGCCGTCCGAAGCCGCGATAGCCGAGGAGCGCCTGGCCGAGGTTGCCCGCGCCCACCATGGCCACACTCCAGGAGTGGTTCGTGCCGAGGATGTCGCGCATCGCCCGGATGAGCTCGTCGCAGCGATAGCCGACGCCTGGATAGCCGAACTGGCCAAAGAAACCGAGATCCTTGCGGACCTGGGCATCGCTGAAGCCCAGGAGCGTGCCGAGCTGCCCGGATGAAATGGTCTCCTGGCCGGCTGCCTCGAGCCGCTGAAGCTCCCGGAGATAGAGGCTCAGGCGACTCACGACGACCCGCGGCACAGTCGCGTCGGATGGTGCTTCGATCGGCTGTTGAGATTGCGGTCGGGGTTCCGTCATCACGTGATGCCTGCCTTGCCTGCCGGCCATGCGGCCTGAACCCGCCTCGATTCCGCCGAATCTACCGGCGCCTTCAGAAAACCACCAACCTTCAGGCGCTGACTGTGCGAGTCCTGCGGACCACGCCGGTTGTACCGCGCCTGGGGGGATGGAAAAACCTCGCCGGTTACGGTGACCGGTCAACCTGCGGCGAGTTTATGGTCGATGGTTGAGGGTGCATGGATGGTGCGCCTCCCTCGGCGGCCGTCCCTGCGTTCCGTTCACCGATTGTCCCATCACGGAGTCGTCCTCGGCAGAGGCGGCAGTCATGAAGAGAACCTTGATTTGTTGCCTCGTAGCCCTCGCGGGCCATGTGGCATCCATTGGCGTGGCTGATGCAGCCTACTGTGGCCTGGCCAGCTATGAACGCGGCACAGGCGAGATGATGACCGTCAGCTTCGCGTCGGCGCGGAAGAGCTGCGCGGCCGATGAGGCCGTGGGCGATCCGACCTGCGCCGCGGCGCCGTCGTGCTGTGGCACGCGGCTGGTCAAGGACGTCGTCTACGAGCAGCGGGAGTACACCTGCTACAAGACCATCTGCGAGAAGGTTGTCGAGCAGCGGGAGATCAACTGCACCCGCTACGAGACTGAGCGGGGCTGCAAGGAAGTTCCCTACACCGTGTGCAAGCCAGTGTGGGAGACTCGCACGCGGACGATTCCTTATACCGTCTGCAAGCCCGTCTACGAGACGCGGACGAAGGAGATTCCGTATACGGTCTGCCGGCCGGTGTACGAAACCCGCCAAGAGACCTACACCGTCTGCAAGCCCGTCCACGAGACGGTTCAGAAGGAAATCCCCTACACGGTCTGCCGACCGGTATATGAGACGCGCACCAAGGAGATTCCGTACACGGTCTGCAAGCCGGTGTATGAGACCCGTCAGCAAACCTACACGGTGTGCAAGCCGGTGTACGAGACGGTGCAGAAGCAGGTTCCGTACACGGTCTGCAAGCCGGTGTACGAGACCCGTCAGCAGACGTACACGGTGTGCAAGCCGGTGTACGAGACGGTGCAGAAGGAAGTGCCATACACGGTGTGCAAGCCCGTCTATGAAACCTGCCAGCAGACCTACACCGTCTGCAAGCCGGTGTACGAAACCTGCACGAAGGAAGTGCCCTACACCGTCTGCAAGCCGTGCTACGAGACCCGTCAGCAAACGTATACGGTGTGCAAGCCGGTCTATGAGACGTGCACGAAGGAGATCCCCTATACGGTCTGCAAGCCTTGCTACGAGGAGCGTCAGGAGACGTACACCGTCTGCAAGCCTGTCCAGGAGACGCGGACCAAGGAGATTCATTACACGGTCTGTAAGCCGGTGTGGGAGACCCGCACGAAGGATGTCTGCCGCACGGTCTGCAAGCCTGTGAAGTACACAAAGACGATCAAGGTCTGCTCCGGCCGCTGGGAAACCAGCGTCGAGGAAGTGCCCGGCCCGGTGATCACGCGGTGCGTCCGCGAGCCCGGCTGCTGGGAGTGCGATCCCTGCACCGGCAAGCGGTGCTACCGCCCCGGCCCGGTCGTGAAGGTCGAGGAGCAGTGCCCGTCGCGGAAGATCTGCCGCAAGGTGTGGGTGCCCGAGATCTCCGAGAAGGAGATCGAGTGCTGCCGCATGGAGCAGGAAACCATCGTCGAGCAGAAGTGCTACAAGGTCTGCAAGATGGTGCCCGAGCACCGCGTGAAGACCTGCTGCTACACCGTCTGTCGCATGGTTCCCGAGCAGCGGGTGCGGACATACAAGGTGTGCCGCATGGTTCCCGAGCAGCGGGTGCGGACCTGCTGCTACCAGGTGTGCCGGA
>CAYZHH010000151.1:0-4910 GCA_964478275.1 uncultured Candidatus Kuenenia sp. | reverse complement strand
TGGTTCCTGAGCAGCGGGTGCGGACGTATCAGGTGTGCCGCATGGTCCCTGAGCAGCGGGTTCGGACCTGCTGCTACCAGGTGTGCCGGATGGTTCCTGAGCAGCGGGTGCGGACGTATCAGGTGTGCCGCATGGTCCCTGAGCAACGGGTTCGGACCTGCTGCTACCAGGTGTGCCGCATGATTCCTGAGCAGCGTGTTCGGACGTATCAGGTGTGCCGCATGGTCCCTGAGCAGCGTGTTCGGACCTGCTGCTACCAGGTGTGCCGCATGATTCCGGAACAGCGCGTTCGGACGTACCAGGTGTGCCGCATGGTGCCCGAGCATCGCGTGAAGACCTGCTGCTATCAGGTGTGCCGCATGGTCCCTGAGCAGCGTATTCGGACCTGCTGCTACCAGGTGTGTCGCATGGTTCCTGAGCAGCGGGTGCGGACGTACCAGGTGTGCCGCATGGTTGCCGAGCAGCGGGTGAAGACCTGCTGCTACCAGGTGTGCCGCATCGAGAAGGAACAGCGGTGCCGTGAGGAGTGCTACAAGGTCTGCCGCATGGTGGAGGAGACCTGCGTGAAGCAGGTGCCGTTCTGCATCACCCGGCCGGTTCACTCCACGAAGACCATCGAGGTCACGAAGCTCGTGCCGAAGAAGGTCGCCTACACCGTGACCAAGTGCGTGCCGAAGACGGTCTACCGCGAAGTGCCCTGCTGCGAGTGAGCAGACTTTACGGCCGGCGGGGCATCCATGCCCCCGCCGGCCTTCGCGGCCGCCGCGCGCACCTCCGGGCTCCCGATTCCGTGCGGCTTGCGTGATCGTCCGCACGAGCAAACGGGGCATCCGCTCATCGAAGTCTCGCTGGCGATCACCCCTCGCGGATGCGAAGCGAGAGAAGAAAAGCCCTCGGTGATAGCCGTGGGGCTGCGGGTGGAACTCCGTCCCGCTGGCTATCTCGCAAGGGCTCGCCCAATCACCCGCAGCCCCCTCGCTACCGCGAGGGGCTTTCATCAGTCGCCTCGCCGCGTCATTTCTTGGAGGCGAGTGCGTTCCCTCGCCTACGCTATCTCCGGTTCGATGCTCGCTGACATCGAGCCCTTCGAGCGGGCGACGAGGCGGTCGGCACCGAAGGCGTGGATTTGGTCGCGCTTGAGCTCGGCGTGCTCCTTCGTGGTGGTGAGCACCACGACGCGGCCCTTCGTGTCCACCTCCAGGGCCATCTTCAGGCCGGTCACCACTGGGTGGCCGAAGAGCTTTGTGAGCATCGCGACCACGTACTGGTAGGTGTGGTCATCGTCGTTCCAGAGCACGACGTGGTAGCGGGGCTGCCGTTTCGGCTTTGTCTTGGAGTGCGACTCGACCGCTGGAGCGGCCTCCTCGACGTCATTCTCAGCAACGGCACTCGCAGCAGGAGTCATCGCTCTGATTTAACCGTGGAAAAGCCATCCATGGCCTTTTCCACTCGGCTCGACTGCGAGCAAAGCCAAGGTTTGCCCGCAGTCAGTCACCGCTGCATCCTGCAGCGGCACCGGGCGAAAAGAATGTATTGTATGGAGGCCGTGGCCGCGAGCCACTGTGCTTGTTTCCCTGGAGCCCGCCTGTGCTCGACCGCCGTTTCGTCGCCGACAACATCGATCTCGTCTCCGCCAACTGCACCCTCCGCGGTGTCACCGCCGACATTGCTCGTTGTGCCGAGCTCGACAAGCTCCGCCGGCAACTCCAGGCCGATATCGACAAGCTCAACCAGGAAGCCGGGGCCGTCAGCCGCTCGATCGGCAAGGCCGCCGATGCCGCTGAGCGAGACGCCCTCAAAGCCGAAGGCCGCAGGCTTCGCGAAGAGGTGTCTGCCCTCGAGGCGAAGGCTACGGAAGTCACCGCCGAGGCCGATGCCATTCTGCGCCTGATCCCAAACCTCACCCATCCCGACGCACCCGTCGGCGGCGAAGACGCAGCCGTCGAAATTCGTCGCGGGGCCACCCCTGTGCGGCAGTTCGACTTCCAGCCCGTCGATCACGTCGCCCTCGGCGAGCGACTCAGCCTCTTCGATTTTGAGGCGGGAGCCCGCGTCGCCGGTCACGGGTTTTATTTTCTCACCGGGGATGGAGTGCTCCTCGAGCTCGCGCTTCAGCGGTACGCCGTTGAGCTGCTCATGCAGGAGGGCTTCCGGATCATGACGACGCCCGACCTGGCCCGCGACACGATCCTCGAAGGCACGGGCTTCATGCCTCGCGGCCCCGAGACCCAGATCTATTCCATCGCCGGCACAGACCTCTCCCTCGTGGCCACCGCCGAGATCACGCTCGGCGGCGCCTACCACGAGAAGATTTTTGACGAGGCTGAGCTGCCCCTCAAGCTCTGCGGCATCAGCCACTGTTTCCGGACCGAAGCCGGCGCCCACGGCCGGGCCACCCGCGGGCTCTACCGCGTGCATCAGTTCACGAAGGTGGAGATGTTTGCCTTCACGACACCCGAAGACAGCGAGGCGATGCACGAGGCGCTCCTCGGCATCGAGTGCCGCCTCTTCGACGGTCTGGGCATCCCGTACCGCGTCATCGACACGCCGACCGGCGACCTGGGCGGCCCGGCCTATCGGAAGTTTGACCTCGAAGCCTGGATGCCCGGCCGCGGCACCGGCGGCGAGTGGGGCGAAGTGACGAGCACCTCCAACTGCACCGATTTTCAAGCCCGCCGCCTCGGCATCCGCTTCAAAAAGGCCGGCGAGAAGGGCACGACCTTCGCTCACACGCTCAACGGCACCGCCGTCGCGATCAGCCGAGCGATCATCGCCCTCATCGAGAATCACCAACAGGCCGACGGCTCAATCACAATCCCCGCGCCCCTTGTCGCATGGATGGGCAAGGACCGGATCTCAGCGTGATCGGCGAAAGCCGAAAGCGGGTCGTGAAATCGACCCCTCTTCACCGCCTTGAAGGCGGTGTTGTTCAAAGCCCAGCCACCCCGCATGCTAGCCCCTCGCGATAGCGAGGGGACGGCGGGTCAATTGGGCGAGCCCGTTTCATGATGGGAAACGGGAAGAGCGGCCAACCGCAGTCCCTCGGCTATCGCCAAGGGCTTTTAGTGTGGTTCATCCGAAGTAACCCCTTACGCAGCGGGTCGCTTCAGGCACTTGCGCCGGTGGGTTCGCACCGCGATCAGTCCGTCGTGAAGGGCGAGGCGGGCAGGCCGGTCTTGTTGTAAAGATTGCAGCCAGCCGGATTGGACTCGTAGGCGTAGCGGACATGCTTGGGATCCGCGACACCCTCGGCCCAGATGACCACCGTCTCGCCGTCGATCTTCGCCTTGGCCCAGTGCCACTTGCCATCCGCGGCCTGGATGCTGAAGCGGGCGAGCTCGGTGCCGGTGGCTTCCTGCGTTGGGTTGAGCCCTTCTTTCTTGCCGACCATGAGCCCACCGTCGACGTGGTCGAAGTGGATGCGGACCTTGTCGCCCTCGACGGCCATCGACTTGTAGAGTGGGCCGGAAGGGACGATGTCTTTCTTGCCGTAGGTCTGGTGCAAGGCCCACCGTGCGAGCCGGGAGCCGACATCCTGCTTGTTCTGCGGATGGATGTTCTTGGCGTCGCCGATGTCGATGATGACGGCCATGCCGGTGTGGGGCAGATCAAGGGCACGGCGCTGGGCCTCACGGACCGGCCCCCATCCGCCACCGGCCGGGTTGTCGGTCTCGGCCTGAAAGTCGGCAAGCTGCACCCAGTAGAACGCCAGCTCGGGGTTCTGAAACACGCTCCGCCAGCCGTGGACGAGCGCTCGCTGCTTGGGGGCATAACCGAGCCCATCGTTGGTGTTGGACTCGCCCTGATACCAGATGGCCCCGCGGACGCTCAGAGGCGTCAGGCCGTGCACCATGGCGTTGTAGATCGCCGCCGGCTGGTTCTGATTGACTTTGGACTCCTTGTTGCGGCCGCGGACTTCATCGGCGGTGCCCTTGAGCGACTCGACCTTGTCGAAGCCCTCGGGCGGGGTCCACGGCTCGATGCGCGTGCCGCCCCAGTTCGTCCCGATCAAGCCGATCGGCACGTCGAGGCCCTTCAACAGCGTGCGGCCGAAGAAGTACCCCACGCCGCTAAACTCGCCGATCGTCTGCGGCGAGCACGCCTGCCACGAGCCCGGCACGTCGGGCTGCGGCAGCGGCGCGACCGTGTGGCCCGGCACGTTGAAGAGACGAATCTGGGGGAGATTGGCCGCGGCGATCTCGTTGGCCGCGTCGTGCGATTGTCCCACGCCCCACTCCATGTTGGACTGCCCCGAGCAGATCCACACCTCGCCCACCAGGACCTTCTCGAGCGCAACCGCGTTCTTGCCCTTGATCGAAATGCTGTACTCCGTCCAGGAGGCCTTCAGCGGCGGCAGCTCGACCTTCCAGGTACCGTCGTCGCCGGCCTTCGTTGTCGTGGTCTTTCGAGCCATGCTCACGGTGACTTGTTCGCCCGGCTCGGCTGTGCCCCAGATGCGGATGGGCATCTGCTGCTGGATCACCATGCCGCTCTGGAAGATGTTCGCGAGCGTCACGTTCGCCCACGCCGACGGCGACCATGCGAGGACGATCGCTGCAACAACCAGCGGCGACAACAAGCGCAGCTTCATCATGGGAGAAGACTCCGTGAAAGGGGTAGGGGCCGATCCGCAAGTCGCTTGAGGTGCCCTGCTCGTCAGCGTTACCACTTCAAGCCGAAGCGGGCGCCGTCGCTGTCACCGCCGACGCCACCCTTCAGCGGCGTGCTGCGCTTCTTTGGCGGCAGCGGCGGAACGTCAGGTTCTGGTTCGGCCTCGGATTCAACCGAAGCACCGCGGTCAGCCCGCTCGGCCGGAGCCGGGGCAAGCGCCTTGATCGAGAGCGAAAGTTTCTGGCCGTCGGGATCGATCGAAAGCACGCGGCACTCGACCTGCTCGCCCTCCTTGACCA
>CAYZHH010000150.1:0-8369 GCA_964478275.1 uncultured Candidatus Kuenenia sp. | reverse complement strand
AAGCCGAAGCCGACGCCGGGACGGCGGCGCCGGCGCGAAAGCAGCTGCCCGTAGCGAACGTCCGGCGTAGCGGCACGGGCAACCCTGAGCCACCGCGATCGCGGCATCCGCGGAGCGCGTGCGGCGTGATTCGGGACCAGATGGGACATCGGGCTTTCGCTTCCGTTTCGGGTACGATCGTGCCATGGACAACGAGCGTCTCTGGGCCCCATGGCGACTGGGCTATGTGCAGGGCTCCGATCGGGGCGATCCGGCGGAGGCCGTCGTGATCGACCACTGGCGGCCAGGGGCCGACCGAGACTGTTTTCTCTGCCGCGCGGCGGCCGCCGGAGCCCCGCACGATCGCGTTCTGGGCGTCGTGGATCGCACGGAACGAAGCGTCGTCGTCATCAATCGCTTCCCCTACTCCAACGGCCACCTGCTCGTCGCGCCCCTCGACCATCGCGCGACCCTTGCCTCCCTCGCTGACGACGAGCTCCTCGACCTTCAGCACGGCATCACCCACTGGTGCGGCATCATGGAACGAGCGATGCAGGCCCAAGGGTTCAACGTGGGGCTCAACCTCGGCCGCGTGGCGGGTGCCGGCGTGCCTGGGCACCTTCACTGGCACATCGTTCCCCGCTGGGCCGGCGATGTGAACTTCATGCCCACGACAGCCGGGCTTCGGGTGCTCCCCCAGTCACTCGACGAGCTCTGGCTCCAGCTCACGCATGCCCGTGACGAAGGGCCGCGGTCATGAGCGGTCCTGACACAGCAGCGGGCTTCGTGGCTCCCGACTGGCGAGGGCGAGAAGCCGCCGTCCTGGCTCCCTGGGCCATGCACGCCGCGCTCTCCGCAGGTCGCGTGCATCCTGAACCGCCCCATCCCTTCCGCAGCCCCTACCAGCGCGACCGCGACCGCATCGTCCACTCGGCTGCGTTCCGTCGTCTGGCCCACAAGACGCAGGTGTTCACCGATTACCAAGGGGACTACCACCGCAGCCGCCTCACTCACACCCTCGAGGTGACCAATATCGCCCGCACCCTCGCCCGCTCGCTGGCGGTCAACGAGGACTTGGTCGAGACGCTGGCGCTCGCCCACGACATCGGCCACCCACCGCTTGGGCATGCCGGCGAGGATGTGCTGGCTGACCTGCTCCGTGGCGAAGGAGGCTTCAATCACAACGCCCAGGCGCTGCGGATCATGGAGCTGCTCGAAACCCGATACCCGCATTTCCCGGGGCTTAACCTCTCGCGCGAAGTTCTCGATGCCCAGGCAACTCGGAAGAAGGATGGCACCGCACCGCCGCCGCTGCTCGAGACCCAGGTTGTGGATGCCGCTGACTCGATTGCGTACGACACCCACGACGCCGATGACGCGATCGAGCTCGGCCTTGTCACGCTCGACGAGCTGCTCGACCTCCCTCTCGTGAACGACGCCGCATCGCGGGCTCACGAACGGTTCGGACCGCTTGTCGGCGGCGATCGCAGACAGGCTGTGATCCACGAGCTCGTCGACTTCCAGGTGGCCGACCTCGTCCGCACGAGTCTCGCCACCCTCCACGAGGTCGCGCCCCAAAGCGTGGACGACGTGCGGGCCGTGGGCCCGGGCCGGCGGATCGTGGCCCATACCCCATCCGTCGCAGCCGCCAAGCGGGAGCTCGAACGGTTCTTGTTCGAGCGGGTGTATCGCAGCGATCGAGTGCTCGCGATTCGGGTGCCGGCGCAGCAGCAGCTCGCCGAGCTCTTCGGTTGGTACGCGGACCATCCCGATGGATTGCCGCCGCGGTACCTCGAACGGGCCACCACCTGCGGCATCCTTCGCTCGACCGCCGACTATATCGCCGGGATGACCGACCGCTTCCTGGAAACCGACCACGCCCGGCGGCTCAGCCGGTGACGGCCGTGGTGTGGGCGATGCCGGCATGTGGATGGTACGATCGAGTTTTTCCGCCCGCCGGATCCGTTGACACGCACGTATGGCCCTGTTTTTCCTTCGCGCGATCTTCATCGTCGTCTCCGCGGGTATCGCGGTGCTGATCATCAATGACACGGCCCTCCGCGGGGTGCCCATGTGGGTGCCGTGGGGGATTCTCGCCGGCATGATTGCCCTGCCGCTCACGGTGATCGCGATCGACGGGGCCATCCACCGCAAGGATCTCACCGTCATCACGGCCGTCTATTTCGGCCTGCTCATCGGTGTCTTCCTGACGTACGTCACGATGCTCGCGCTCACGCCGTTCCTTCCGCTCAAGCAGGCCGACCCGCTCTGGACATGGCTGCCGCTCATCATCGGACCCGTGCTGTGTTACCTCTGCACGAGCCTTCTCCTTCAGACGCGAAACGATTTCCGGTTCCTGATCCCGTTCGTGGAGTTTGCTCGCGATGTGCGCGGGCTCCGGCCCAACGTGCTCGACACCACCGCGATCGTTGATGGCCGAGTCGCCGACCTCGCCGAGGCAGGCGTCTTCGAGAGCCGGTTCGTAGTCCCGACATTTGTGCTCGACGAGCTTCAGGCAGCGGCGGATTCGTCGGACCGTCAGCGGAGAAGCCGCGGCAAGCGTGGGCTCGATGTGCTCAACCGTCTCCGTGCCAACAAGGCAGTCGATATCGACGTCATGAGTCCTCGTGACACGGACGTCGATGAGTCCACGCTCGAGTCACGGGTCGTCATCATGGCCCACCAGCTCGAGGGCCGAGTCGTCACGATCGATCCCAATGTCAGCAAGCTCGCCGGGGTGCGCAACGTGCCGGTTATCAACATCCATGACGTGGCCCTTGCGCTCAAGCCAGCCTTCGTGACGGGCGACGCGATTTCGGTACGGCTCGTCAAGTCTGGCGAAGAGCCCGATCAGGGCGTGGGATACCTCGACGACGGCACGATGGTGGTCGTGGAAAACGGCCGCGGACAGATTGGCCGAACCGTCCACGTGAACGTCACGAGCACACTCCAGACATCGGCCGGTCGGCTCGTGTTCGCGAAGATCGCCAGCGCCGCCTAATGCCGTGGGAGCCGTTTTTCATGCGACCAGTGGTACGGCATACTGACTTTTTCTGTTGTGCCGCCTTCCAGGAACCCCTCATGCGACATCATCTGCTTGCCATCGTCATCCTGTCGGTCGCATGTGCCGTGCCGCTCGTGGCCGTCGCGAAACCGACTGGCCATCCGGCCTCCACCGACCCAGCCAAGACCGATGCCGACTTCCCGTTTCAGGGTGAGTATGTGGGCGTCGTGAAGCACGAGTCGGGCGACACGAAATTTGGCGTGCAGGTGATCGCCTTGGGTGACGGCGAATTCAGTGCCGTGGCCTATCCTGGCGGACTGCCCGGCGATGGTTGGACACCACCGGACAAGATTCTCGGATCAGGCAGCCGCGACGGCGATGTCGTCAGGATCGAAGGCATCGACCTCGGCGGCACGAAGCGGCAGGGTGAGATTCGCGGCGGGAAACTCGTCGTCCTCGATGATGCGGGCGCGGCGATCGCTGAGATGCTGAAGGTCGAACGGAAAAGCCCAACGCTCGGAGCCACACCGCCCAAGGGCGCGATCGTGATCTTCGACGGTCCCGGCCCCATCGACGAAAATGAAACCCTTGTCGATCCCAAGATCACGGAGGATGGCTTGCTCATGGAGGGCGTCGTCACGAAGGAGAGCTTCGGTGATGGCACATGGCATATCGAGTTCCGCCTTCCCTACCAGCCGAAGGATCGCGGCCAGAAGCGGGGCAATAGCGGGGCGTACTTCCAGGGCCGCTACGAAGTGCAGATGCTCGACAGCTTCGGTCTCGAAGGGAAGGACAATGAATGTGGTGGCGTCTATTCCGTCGCCGCGCCGAAGGTCAACATGTGCCTGCCTCCGCTGACGTGGCAAACATACGACGTCGACGTCACCTCACCGAAGTACGACGGTGACACGAAGGTAGCCGACGCCCGGCTCACAGTTCGGCACAACGGCGTCGTCATCCATGAGGACATTGCCGTACCGAAGGTCACACCTTCCGGCCGCGATGGCCCAGACAAGACCCGTGGGCCGCTCTACCTCCAGAACCACGGCAATCCCGTGCGGTATCGCACCATCTGGGTCGTGCCAAAGCCGTGAGCCACCGTGGCCCGGAACAAGCCGAGACTATCCACCTCGATGGCGAGGACGCCTCGCTCACAGGTTCGGTCGACCGCGCCGCGGTGATCCTCCGAACCGCCCGCCGCGTCCTCCTCACGGGTCTGACGGATGCAACCCTCGAAGCCATCCGTGTTGCCTGTGACATCGCAGAATCGCTCGGTGCCACGATCGACGCGGGCGACCCTGACATGGCCCGGCCCCTCGGTCCGATTGTCATTCGCGCCGGAAGCGTGACCGCCGATCCGGAGGAGCTGCGTGACCGCGCCGATCTTGTGGTGCTCTGGTTTTGCCGTCCGTCCGATCAGACCCTGGCGCTCGCGGATGCCTTCATCACACCGCACACGGCCGGCGGCGCTCGCCGCCATGTCATTGCCGTTGGCACCGAGCCTCTCTCGTTTGCAGATCGTCATCTTCCGCTGCCTCGTGCGTCGGAGGTCGATGCCGCCCGGCTTCTCCATGCGATCCTTCTTGGTCACGGTATCCCGGCAGGCAACGACGCGGCGGCTGCTATCGCAGAAACATGTACGACCATCGCTGCGGCCATCGAAGCTGCGATGTGCGTCGCCATCGTCACTGATGACAGCGACCCGACGGGCCTCGGTGGGTGGGCCGTGAGCCTGCTCGTGCGGTCGATGGCCCATGGACGGCCCGCCTTCGCTGTGCCGCTGGTGGGAGCACTTCCCGCCACGCACACCCCGAGGGCCGCAGCCGTCCTCACGTGGCGGTACGGGGCGGAAGGGGCCATCGCCAGGGCCGATCAGCTCGGGGCAGATTTCCGACCGGCCGAGTGTTCGGCGGCCGCCCTCATCGCGCGGGGTGAAGTCGATGCGGTGCTTGCCGTTGGGCCACTTCCGAGCGATGTCGAAGACGTGATCGCCCGGGCTCACAACCTTGCCGTCGTGCGGGTCGATCCGGCGATCCCAGCACTCGTGGCCCTTCGAGACCGCATCCTGGCCGGAGGCTCACTATGACTTCTGCCGAGCCTCACCAGCGCTTCGTGCTCACCAGCGGCACTCTCCACGATCCAGCCAATGACCGGGATGGCGTCGTCGCCGATATTTGGGTCGAGGACGGCCGGATCATCGGCCCGCCCCGCGACACGGCAGGCTTCGTGCGAATCGATGCCACGGGCCTTGTCGTCATGCCGGGCGGGATCGATATCCATAGCCATGTCGCGGGCCCGAAGGTCGCGGCCGGTCGTAGGATCGCCCCCCAGCTTGCACGAGGACGCCGCGGTACCGCCCCGGCTGCCGTTCCCACCATCCACGCCACCGGGGCTCTCTACGCTGCCCTCGGCTACACGACCGTCTTCGATGCAGCCATCGCGACCTCGGCGGCCGGTCTGGCCCACATGGAGCTCGCCGACCTCCCAATTCTCGACAAGGGGATCTATCTGTTGGCCGCCGATGAAGCAGCCGTCCTCTCGGCGGCGGCCCGTGGCGACTCGAGTGAGCTCCGTCGCCTCGTGGCCGCGTCGATCAGAGCGGGCCGGGGCTGGGCGGTGAAGGTGGCCAACCCTGGTGGTCCAGCCTTCTGGAAGCGAGGCCGTCGCGGCGACCACCACGACCTCGACACATCGCTTCCCGGTGAATCGCTCACGCCGCGAGTCCTGCTCGAACAGCTTGCCGAGGCTGTCTCCGATCTGGGACTGCCCCACCCGCTCCATGTCCACACCGCGAACCTCGGCCTGCCCGGTAACTGGCGGACGCTTCTCGAAACGATGAAGTCGCTCGCTGGGCGTCGAGCCCACCTGGCCCATGTGCAGTTTCACAGCTATTCCGGGGGCGACCTCGATGAAGACACGTTTGGTTCGGGTGTGGCACCGCTCGTCGAGTTCTTCAACGGCTGTGACGATCTGACGCTCGACGTCGGGCAGGTCCTCTTCGGTGGCACCGTCGCGATGACGGGCGACTCAGCGGCTGCGGAACACCTGTCGCACGCTACGGGCATGCCGCTGGTCTCGCATGACCTGTATCTCGAAGGAGGCTGCGGCGTCTTACCGCTCGCGTACAAAGAAAAAAATCTTATCCATGCCTGGCAGTGGGCGATCGGCTTGGAGTGGTTTCTCACGGTGAGCGATCCCTGGCGGGTGGCCCTTTCGACCGACCATCCCAACGGCGCCCACTTCACCGCCTATCCGCACCTCATGCGACTCCTGGGAGATGCCGCCTTTCGCCGTGAGGCGCTGGCCCGCATCCATCCGAAGGTCCGTGCGCGAAGTCCGCTTCGCGACCTCGATCGCGAGTACACGCTCCAAGAGCTTTGCATCGTGACCCGCGCCGCACCCGCTCGGATCGCAGGGCTTCGTGACAAGGGGCACCTCGGCATCGGCGCCGACGCCGACATCACCTGCTACCGTCCTGACCGTGACCTGGCGGCGATGTTCGCGATGCCCGCCAAAGTCTTCAAGGCAGGCGTGCTCGTGGCGGAGGACGGCGAGCTCCGTGCGACGCCCTCGGGCCGAACGCTCACGGCATCACCGGCCCCCTGACCGCTGCGACGATGCCTGCGATGAACTGTTCGGCGGAGAACTCCGTCGCGGCCCGTGCGGCGGCGGCCTCACCGAAGCGGCGTGCGATCTCGTCGTCCTCGAGAATATTGAAAGCCCGGCGAGGAAGCTCGCTCTCGGGGAGTGCCGGCACCACCCGCCCTGTGACGCCGTCGACGACAAGCTGCCTCGCCGCATCACTATCCACGACGACCGCGGGAATACCGTGGGCCATGCCGTCGAGGAGTGCCCCACCGAGGGCGACTTCGCCCGACTGCCAGACGAGTTTTACGTGGGACAGCAAATCGGGCAGCACGTTGCACGACGGCAGCACGAACAGCCGCTCGGCAAGCTCCTGGGCGCGGGCACGTCTCCCGATCTGCCCGACGAGCGGCCCCGCTCCGATGAGCACGTGTTGGAGATCCTTGCGGACGACGCCGAGCTGATCGATGGCCCAGAGGAGCCGTTGCAGCCGCGGCTCGGGCTCGAGCGGTGCGACCGCAAGTGTCCACTGCTTCGTTGCATCGAGGCCGATCCTTGCCGCCACCTCATCACGGGAAAGCCCGCGGCCCGCATCGCGGGTGATCCCCGGGGGCACGACGGTGATCTGATCGGCCCGTATTCCCCTGCGTACGCAGGCCGACGCCACGCCTGGCGACGTCGCGAGCACGCCATCGAGCCGTCGAGCTGCCTGGATCGTCCATGCTCGACGGGGTGGGAGTCCGAGCCAGAGTATCGTCTGGCATCGACCTCTCATACGTTTGGCCATGAGGAGCGGCCACGCCGCGCTACGACCGAAGCCGAGCATCGCCTCTGGCACCAGCTTCGCACCTAGCCTCGCCAGCCGAACGCCCGCGGCGGCGTCCACGATCGGTCGACGGCCCACGACATGAACCGTGATGCCGCGGCCGGCCAGCCGGGCAGTCACATCGCCCCCGCGACTCGTCACCGCTACCACAACGTTGAAGCCAGCCGCAGCAAGACCCTCAGCCGCGAGCTCGACCTGGCGGCCGGTGCCCACGGGATCGTGCCCACGCGTCACAAGAAGAATTCGGCTACCCGGCCGCATTGGCACTCTGGCATGCGGCGCGGGCTGCTCGTGTGGCGGCGATCTCGTCCTCGTCTAAGACGGCGAGGTAGGGCAGGTGCCGCCACTCCCCGTCGAAGTCGAGCCCGTAGCCCACGACGAACTCGTCGGGGATGTCGAAGCCGATGAAGTCGGGACGGATCGCCACTTCTGCCCGTCCTTCCTTGGCGAGGAGCACGAGCGACCGCACGCTCGCCGCTCCGCGGCTCGCGAGCTCATCGAGGAGTGCTGCCAACGTGTGACCTGTGTCAAAGATATCGTCAACGAGGAGGACATCCTGGCCGGTCAGGTCGGGCAGCAGGTCGAGGCGAAGCTCGAGCTCACCCGGCCGCGTGGCTGTGCCACGGTAGCTGCTCGCCCACACCATGCTGACCTGCACGGGGCCTTCGAGGCGACGAATCAGGTCGGCCACGACCACGATACTGCCGGTGAGGACTCCCACGACCGTCAGCGGCCGACAGCCGACTACGGCCCGCACCTCGGCGGAGAGGCGTTCAATACCTGCGGCGAGGTCGTCGGAGGAGAGCAGCACTCGCATCGCGGCGCGTTCCTGGGTGAGGTGGGCTGACCTGAAGCACGAGCCGACAGGATACCCGCCCACCGCTCGTGGTTAGAATAGGTGCCCGCGACCACCCCGATATTGGCCCGCCATGCGCTCTCCTCCCCCACCGCGACCGGGCTGGCTCCTCGCCGATG
>CAYZHH010000149.1:0-8427 GCA_964478275.1 uncultured Candidatus Kuenenia sp. | reverse complement strand
GCACCATGAGCACCATGAGCACCATGAGCACGATGGCCGTGAATGCCCGTGCGGACGGCATCACGCGTCCGTCTTGTCGGCGGCCGTCACCGAAACCGTCCATGTCCATGCTGTCGACATGCAGATCCAACACTGGCTCGTTCCATCGATCGTGACGCCGACCGTAGCCCAACTCGATGGCGACGCTGCGTCACTCGTGGCACACTCAATACCAAATGCTCTGTTTGGCAGGGCGATGCTGCGCGCCTATCAAGTGATGCGCTGCTAGGCATCCTTCTCCGCAGACGAGCCATTCTTGCTCGTCGCCTGCCTGCTTTGTGGCCCCATGGCCACGAATCCCTTGCCGCTTGTCGGTTGCATTCAACCCTCACGGCATCTTGGACACGCGATCGGAGCGCTCGACGGCGCTTCCGTCGCACGGATGAATCCCTTCATACCCACTCAGGAGTCGAATCATGGTGCGCCCCATTTCCCCCATCAGCAGCATGTGGATGCCGCTTGCCGCCTTGCTGATCGCGGCGGGCTGCTCGGCCTCAACCCCCATTGCGTCGGTAGACAAGCCAACGACGCAAAAGCCCGCTCCAGCGAGCGATCATGCCCCCAACCCAGGAACGGCACCCACACCGACCGACGGCGAGCACGGCCACGTGGCCGGCGCCCACGGCGGCATCATCGTGTCGCTCGGCCGTGACAGCTATCACGTCGAGGCCATCGTCACGAGCGCGGGAGAGATCCAGTTGTACACGCTCGGGAACGACGAAACCCGGGTGATAGACATCGCAGCCCAGACTCTCGTCGCGTACGTGAAGCAGACGGGCGGTTCTGATTCCGTGTCGGTCGACATCACGCCCCGCCCCCAGCCTGGAGATGCCGAAGGCAAGGCGTCCATGTTCGTCGCCACCCTTCCTGAATCGCTGATCGGCAGGAGCATTGACGTCACCGTGCCGAACATCACGATCCAGGGCGAGCGATTTCGTCTTGGCTTCACCACCAAGTCTGATGAGCATGGCGCGGGTGCCATGCCTGCCAAGGTAGCCTCGGACGAAGAACGAGCGTTGTATTTGACTCCCGGCGGTCTCTATACCCAGGCAGACATCATCGCCAACGGCAATGTCACGGCATCGCAGCAGTTTGTTGGCTTTCAAGCGTCCCATGACTTGAACCCCAAGGTGGGTGACAA
Source organism: uncultured Candidatus Kuenenia sp. (assembly GCA_964478275.1). Classification (GTDB taxonomy): domain Bacteria; phylum Planctomycetota; class Planctomycetia; order Pirellulales; family UBA1268; genus QWPN01. Next base: position 7,247 of record CAYZHH010000149.1, on the reverse strand, counting down.
GATTTGCCCCGTGACCCTCACCAAGGCCAATCCTGCATGCACTTGGATCGTGGCTGGAGAGACCTATGAATTTTGCTGCCCGCCCTGCGTCGATGAGTTTGTGATCATGGCGAAAACCAGGCCAGACGAACTGAAGCCGCCTGGTTTCTTCGTCAAGCGTGAGGCGGCCCAACTTGAGAACAAATAGCGTCCGTACCCTTTCGCAGTTTTTCTTTTTCACCATTTCTGGAGAAGCACCATGAACACTCGCCGCTCCCTGATGATTGCTTCGCTGATCGCCTGTGCATCCGTCCTCACCGTCCCGATTCGGGCGGCCGAGCCAGCACTCACGGAGATCAGCGTGGAGGGAATGCACTGCGGTGGCTGCGCCATCAAACTGACCCGACTGCTGGAAGCTGTGCCGGGGGTCCACACGGCCAAGGTTGATGCGACAACAGGGCTCGCTGTCGTGACTCCAAAGCCTGATCCAGCACCGTCGCCGCGGGCGTTGTGGGAAACCGTCGAAAAGGCTGGGTACAAGCCAACGAAGCTTGTGGGGCCTGCCGGAACGTTCGAGACCACGCCATCCTCGTGAGTGCCACGGGCAAGGTCGCATCATGTGTCTACCAGTGAGGGCCATCATCATGTTCTTGAACGACTGTGGTCACGCCCTCGCAGGACGTGGGACGGCTCGGCGTGTTCATCGGTCGGCCACTTGGAAAAAAGCCATGGAGGGCTTTTTCCACGGGCTGGTCGCTGCCGTTCTGGTCGTCGTGGCACTCGTGGACAGCCCTGCGCGGTCCCACGAGGGGCACGCGCCGCTGCCGACTAAGGGCGTGGAAGTTGACATCGAGAAGGGAGTTTTGACGCTGAGCCCCGAGGCCCAGAAGTCACTGGGACTCCAGACCGCAGCCGTCGAGGCCCGAGCCTTGGAAGAGTCGGCGCTTGCGTATGCGACGCTCGTGACGCCGTGGCATCAGCAATACTTCGTCACGTCCCTCCTCCCGGGCCGGATCGCCGCCTTGCACGTCCGTACCGGTGACACCGTCACACCCGGCCAACTGCTTGCAGAGATCGCTAGTGCCGAGCTCGACCGCCTCCAGCTCGAGCTCCGCACGGCCGAAACCGCGCTACGCCTCTCATCGCGCCAGGCCGCGCACCTCCAAGGCCTAGCAGAACGTCAGGCGATTCCGGTACGCGACTCCATCGAGGCCGCGGTGCTCGTTCAGCAGAACCAGAACGCTCTGCGGGTTGCTCGAGCGAAGCTTCGCAGTCTCGGCATCAGCGACGCGGCAATCGATGCGTCACTGGCGGCCACATCCCCCGCATCACCGCTGGTGGCGCCGATCGTGAGCCCGATTGAAGGGACGGTGAGCCATACGGATCTCGCGCTCGGGAAGATCGTGCGAGTCAACGAACACCTTTTTGAAGTCAATGATCTCTCTCGCCTGTGGGTGAAGATCGGTGTCCTCGAGCGGGATATTTTTCGTGTCCGAGCCGGCCAGCCTGTCACCCTCGCGTTTCCAGCCTTCCCTCGCCATCCCGTCGCGACACACGTCACCGTCCCGCCGGTGGCCGTAGACCCGACCACGCATCTGGCCACGGCCTGGGCCGACCTCACGCCTGCGCCAGGCGGCCCTCGTTGGCTCCCCGGCATGCATGGAACGGCCACGATCATTACGTCCGAGCCGACACCGCTCATGACCGTACCGTCTTCGGCGATCCTCGGAACCGGTGCCGAGCGCTATGTGCTGGTGGAAGTCGCCGCGACATCCAAGGGGTATGAGTACCGCCGGCAGAACGTCGTCCTCGCGGCGCATGACTCCATGCTGGCCCAGCTTCGCCCAGGATCGCTCTACCCTGGCGACCGTGTCGTGTCGGTCGGTGGCCACGTTCTGTCGTCGTTCTTCATTCTGGGATCGTTGCGGCTGAGTGCAGAGGGCATCCGTAACGTCGGTCTTAAGGTCGCACCCGTCGGAACCCACGTCGTGGAACAGGTCCTGGCCATGGATGGTCTCATCGACGGGCCGCCAGGACGGGCCGCATCGCTCTCGTCGCCACTGCCTGGCACGCTCACCCGCATTCATGTTGACCGCGGCGAGCGTGTCACAGCCGGTCAGGTCCTCGCGGAAGTGGCGGGGCTGCCCCTCCAAGACACGCAGCTCGCCATGCTCACTGCCAGCCTGGAGGCCGGGCTGCTCAACGACATGCTCGCTCGACTCACCTCGCAAGGCCAAGCGCCCGATGTCGCGCTGCGGCGAATCTGGGAAGCCGAGAGTGCGCGCGACGCCGCCGTGCTTCGTCGTGATTCCGCACGCCAGACGCTTCTCACCATGGGCATGACGGCCAGTGAGGTCGATGCCATTTTGCGAACGGGCCAGACTCTCTCGGCGCTGCCAATCCGTTCGCCGATTGAGGGCGTGGTCGTTCGCTTCGACAAGGTGCTGGGCGAAGGCGTGACGCCCGACGATCCGCTCCTCGAGGTCCATGACTTGTCCCAGCCCTTGGCCAAGGCCTTTCTCTCGGAGGCTGATGCTGCCAGGGTGCCGATCGGCACGCCTGCGCGTGTACGACTCCTCGCCGATCCGACGTTTCTCGCCGAGGGCACGGTCGTCCGTTCGGCGCGGTTGCTTGGCGCGGAGGACCGTACGCTCGTGGTCTGGATCGAGTTCCCGAATCCTGCCGGCAGACCACTTCCCCGCAATCTCCTCGCCCGTATCTCTGCGACACTCAGCGCATCGGAGGCGACGCTCGCGGTTCCCTTGTCTGCTGTCGTTCAAGAGCAGACTCGCCACTATGTCTTCGTCCAGAAGGAGGGTGGGCTGCTCGAGCGCCGTCCGGTCGACGTAGGACGCGCCGACGATCGCTTCATCGAAGTCCGCCGAGGCTTGGAGCTCGGCGAACAGATCGCCATCCAAGGGACGGCTGAGTTACAAACGACATACGCGTCGGTTCGGTAGAAACCAATGCTCAACGGCATCATCGCCTTCTCGCTCAAGAATCGCACGCTCGTCATGGCACTGGCGGTGCTGGTCGTGCTGTATGGCGGTAGTCAGCTGCGCGAGATGCCGGTTGACGTCTTCCCCGACTTGAATCGCCCGACGGTCACGGTGATGACCGAGGCACCGGGCCTAGCACCCGAGGAGGTTGAAGTCCTCGTCACGCGGCCTATCGAGTACCTCCTCAATGGGGCCACAGGCGTGAAACGCGTGCGTTCCGCTTCGGGTATTGGTCTCTCGATCGTGTGGGTCGAGTTTGATTGGGGCACCGACATCTACCGCGACCGCCAGATTGTCGCCGAGAAGATGCAGCTCGCTCGCGCACGGCTGCCGCAGGACGCCACTCCCGTGATGGCTCCGATTTCGTCAATCATGGGCGAGATCATGCTTCTGGGCCTGCGTTCTACGGCCAGTGCTCTCACGCCGGACGATCGCATCATCCGCGCGATGGAGTTGCGAACACTGGCAGAGTTCACGCTTCGTAATCGACTGCTCGCAGTGGAAGGCATCTCCCAGGTCACCGTCATGGGCGGTGTGCTCAGGCAATATCAGGTGCTTACGTCACCCGAGCGTCTCGCCGCCCAGAATGTGACACTCCAGCAACTGACCGATGCCGCGTCGAAGGCCAACGTCATCACGGGAGGGGGCATCCTCGAGCGCGGCGAGACAGAATCCCTCATTCGAATCAGTGGCCAGAGTCTGACGGTGGAGCAAATCGCGAACACCGTGGTCGCGTGGCGTGATCCGCGCCCGGTGCTGATCAAAGACGTCGCCGAAGTCCGCCTCGGCGGTCCCGTGCGTCGCGGAGACGGGAGCGTGTGGGTCAAAGAGCCTGATGGGCTCGCGGGAGGGGATGCCGTCGTGATCGCCATCCAGAAGCAGCCCGACGCGGATACGCTCGCGCTTGATGCTCAGTTGGACATCGTCCTTGATGAGCTCGAGCGCGACATGCCCGATAGCGTCACGCTTGAACGCCGCATTTTCAAGCAGGCCGATTTCATTCAGGCGGCGGTTGATAATGTCCTCGAAGCTGTTCGTGACGGAGGCTTGTGGGTGGTCGTGATCTTGTTCCTGTTCATGTGGAACTTCCGCGTCAGCGTGAGCTCGCTCACCGCGATGCCGCTGTCCATTCTTCTCACCGTCCTGATCTTCCGAGCGTTCGGTATCACGCTCAACACGATGACGCTCGGTGGCATCGCCGTCGCGATTGGAGATCTGGTGGATGATTCCATCGTCGATATTGAGAACATCTATCGCCGGCTCAAAGAGAACCGCCGTGCGACCACGCCTCAGAATCCCCTCAAGGTGATTTTTCTCGCGTCGAGCGAGGTTCGCAATTCCATCGTGTACGCGACGTTGATCGTCGCGCTGGTCGTGCTTCCCCTCTTCGCGCTGGACGGGCTCGAAGGTCGCATGTTCGCCCCGCTCGGTGTGGCCTACATCACGGCACTGATGGCTTCGCTGGTCGTTTCCCTCACCGTCACGCCTGTGCTCGGATCGTACCTGCTGCCAGGCGCGAAGTTCCTGGATGACGAGCGCGACTCGCTGCTTCTGAGGGGCCTCAAGTGGGTGGCCGAGCGAATGCTTCGATACACGCTCCGGCATGCTACGGCGATCCTCGTGGTGGTGGGCGTTCTCGTCGTCGTGTCGGTCACCTCCATTGCGTGGATGGGCGGCGAGTTTCTCCCCCCCTTCAATGAAGGAACGCTGACCATCAACGTCCAGACCGAACCAGGCACGAGCCTGAGCGAAAGCAATCGCGTTGCCCGCCACGTGGAAACACTGCTCCTCGACGTGCCGGAGGTCGTATTTGTGTCGCGGCGCACCGGGCGAGCCGAATTGGATGAACACGCGGAAGGCGTCAACTCGTCGGAGATCGACGTCGGCCTCGTGCCTCGCGAACGGTCCAAGCCGGGAGCGTTCTTCGCGGCCATTCGCTTGATACCGATCGCTCACCTGTGGGGAACCGAGCAGTCGGGGAGGCCCCGTGACCAAGTGTTGGCGGACATTCGCATGAAGGTGACCAGTGTCCCCGGGGTAAAGGTCAACATCGGGCAGCCGATTTCGCACCGCCTTGACCACATCATGTCGGGCGTTCGGGCGCAGATCGCCGTCAAGATTTTTGGCCCCGATCTCCGCGAGCTGCGGATGGCGGCTCAGGAGGTGCAGGAGCGGATGGCGACGATTCCCGGCGTCGTCGATCTCCAGATCGAGCCGCAGATCGAGGTATCGCAGCTCCAGCTTCGCGTGAATCACCAAGAGGCCGCTCGTTTCGGCCTGGCAGCGGGAGACATCGCGGAGATGCTGGAGACGGCCTACAAGGGCCGAAAGGTTTCCCAGATACTCGATGAGGATCGGTACTTTGACTTGGTGGTGTGGTTCGACGAGGCGTCGCGACGCGATCCCGATGAGATCAACAAAACAATCCTCGATACGCCCTCCGGCCGCAAAATCGCGCTGGGCGATGTGGTGGAGATTCTCGACACCACAGGTCCGAACACGCTCAATCGGGAGAACGCACAACGACGAATCGTCGTCTTCAGCAACGTGCACGGCCGCGACATGGCCAGCGTCGTCCGTGATATTGAGATCGGGATTGCACCGATCGAAGAGTCGTTACGACACCTCCCAGGCAATTATCGAATCGATCTCGGCGGCCAATTTGAGGCCCAGCAACAAGCGAATATGCGGCTGGCGATCTTGGGCTCACTGGCCGTGATCGGCGTGTTTTTGTTGCTGTGCAAGGCCCTCCAGTCCACGATGGCTGCGGTGCAGGTCTTGGCCAACGTGCCTCTGGCCGCCATGGGATCGGTCATTGCCTTGCTGCTGACGAACTGGCCGGAGTGGGCCGCCCTCCAAGCCGCTCCCTGGTGGCAGTGGCCGCGGGTGTGGATTGCGGCCACGAGTCTTTCGGTGGCTCACTGGGTCGGATTCATTACGCTCATCGGGATCGTGAGCCGGAATGGGATCATGATGATCTCGCACTACATCCATCTGATGCGGTACGAGGGGGAGGAGTTCAACGAGAAGATGATTATTCGGGGCAGTCTCGAGCGGCTGGCCCCGGTGATGATGACGGCGCTGACCAGTTTTGTCGGCCTCTTACCGCTCCTCTTTGGAGCTGGGCAAGCTGGCAAGGAGATTTTGTATCCATTGACTGTGGTTGTGTTCGGCGGAATGCTTGCATCGACACTCCTCGACCAGATCGTGACGCCGGCGCTGTTCTTCAAATTCGGTGGCCGCGTCTTTGACCACGCCATGTCGAGCGCCGACGCCGACCACGGCATTGAGGAGTTGGCCGACAAGCTGTTTCCGACCAAGGCGGATCGGTCCGCAACGGGCGCGTGATGGATGCCGGAGGGCCCGAGTTTCTTCCCATGACGGTGCCACCGGCGAAACCAACGATGCCAGGCCAATCATCTCTGGCGTGGACGCCGCCGCACGGAGAGCCATGTACCCTCATCCACGTGTCTCACAATCTCTTATGAAGATTCTTCCTCGTGGCGGCATCCAAAGGGGTATCCTGTGGTCTCGGCCATCTCGCCGGCGTGATAGTGGAAGCCGTCACGGGTAGTTTTTTTCCCTGACAGAACGGAGATCACATCACCATGAATCGCCTCCTCACGTGTTTCCTCCTGGCCGCAGTGACTCTTGTCACGGTCGTTAATGTGGGTTTTGCCCAAAGCGGCGCCGATGCCAAAGCCCGTGGTCGTTATGACTTCTACGGGAAGTCGGCCCAGCGATCGATGCGGAGTGCTCGCGACTCCTCGCGGGACTACCGTCAGCACGTCCAGACCGCCCCGCAGAAGCACATTGACGGCGACCTGGCCAAGGACGCGGCCGATGCCGTCGGGACAGGCATCTCCAAGGCGCAAAAGGACGTGGAACGGATGCGGAAGGACGTGGGCGATGACAAAGACGCGCTCGCATCGCTCGATCTCGTGGGCAAAAAGCTTGCGGCAGCCGCCAAGCAACACAAAGAGATGGAGGAGCACTGCTGCAAGTCTCCCGTCGATGCCGCTGGCTCGATGGCCTGCTGCGAGCAGATCGACGAGGCCCTCGGTGCGGCGATCGACGAGCACGAAAAGCTCATGAAGAAGCTTGGCTCGACGAGTGCGGCACCCGCCAAGAAGTAACAGCTTCGCGAGCGACCTCGGCGGCCGGCGGATTCTGGCGCGCGACGGTGCGCCAGAATCGCCGCCGAGGATCACCGTCGCGACCGGATAGAGGATCTCCCTGCCAGCTCGCTGTCGTGAGGACAGCACGGAA
>CAYZHH010000148.1:0-8485 GCA_964478275.1 uncultured Candidatus Kuenenia sp. | reverse complement strand
GGCGATCGCCACCCGCTGCTGCTGGCCGCCGATGTGCTCGACCAACTGGGCATGGGTGACCGCCTCCCGAGCCTTCCGAACGAGCTCTCCGGCGGCCAGCAGCAGCGGGTGGCGATCGCCAGGGCGCTGGTTCACCAGCCGCGGCTCCTCGTGTGCGACGAGCCGACCAGCGCCCTCGACGCCGAGAACGGACGCATCACGATGGAGCTCATCCAGCAGATCGCCGTGCAGCCGGGCCGCGCGGTCATCGTCGTCACCCACGACGCGCGGGTGTATCCCTTCGCCGACCGCATCGCCTCGATGGAGGACGGCCGCATCGACGCGGTCGCCCCCGGGCCGTTTCCCGTAGGATTCAATCCAGGATGACACCTGCCGCAGACGCACCGCACGCATCGCGACCCCGTCGGCTCGACCGGCCGAGGACCATTGCCGACATCGTCACGCAGATCCTCCTGCCGCTCGCCGCCCTCGGCCTGCTTGGCTTCGCCGGCTGGTATGTCTGGACGACGCGGGCCGTGACCCGCACGCCGAAGCCCCTCATTCCGCCGGCCACGAATCCGTACAGCGACGCGCTGGCCGCCGCCGGCATCGTCGAGGCGCAGACCGAGAACATCGCCATGGGCTCGGCCACCGCGGGCGTCGTGGTCGAGGTTTTCGTGAAAGTGGGGGATGATGTCACGCCACGGCAGCCCCTATTCCGCCTCGATGACCGGCAGATGCGAGGGGAGCTTGCCGTCAAGCAGGCGGCGGTCGCCGAGGCCCGCAGCGAGCTTGTGAAACTCGAGGCCGAGCCGCGAAAAGAAAAGATCCCCGTGCTCGCCGCAGGCGTCGACGAGGCGCGAGCAAGCGTCATTCAGGAGCAGGACGCCCTGAAACGGGCCGAAGAGACATTCGCTCGCCGAGTGAGTACAGAGCAGGATCTGGTCGAGCGGCGCGAACGCCTGGCTGGAGCCGAGGCGACCCTTGCCAGGGCCAAGGCCGAACTCGACCTTCTCCGGGCCGGCTCATGGGAGTATGACCGCGATGTGGCGAGTGCCGCCCTGGCGCGAGCGGAGGCCGATGCAGCGAAGGTCGAAGTCGAGATCGACCGTCTCATTCCGCGGGCGCTCGTGGCCGGCCGCGTGTTGCAGGTGAATGTGCTGCCAGGAGAGTTCGTCGGGGCGCCGCCCAATCAGCCGCTTGTGATCCTGGGCAACATCGACCGGCTGCATGTGAGGGTCGACATCGACGAATACGACATCCCTCGTTTCCGGAAAGCAGCGTCTGCCCTGGCCGTGCCGAGGGGAAGCCTTCAGGAGGAGTACCCGCTCACCTTTGTTCGAGTTGAGCCGTTTGTGGTGCCCAAGAAGTCGCTGACCGGCGATGCGAACGAACGGGTCGATACCCGTGTGCTCCAGGTGATCTACCAGTTTGACCCAACCGGCCGGCCCCCGCTGTTCGTGGGACAGCAGGTGGAGGTCTTCATCAAGGCCATCGACTGAGTGTTTTGCACGCTTTTTCAGGGCAAAATACGGGTTGCGGCCCAACTCGACGGGTGCGACAGTCCTTTCGCCCATGTCCACGATATCCCGTCCATTGACTGCGGCCGTGCGGTGGTGCGCCTTGGCGCGCCACATGTTCGTGGCCTGCGCGCTTGCGTCGGTGGTCATGACCGATGCCGATGGCGAGGAGGCTGAGGAAACTGTGCCATCCCCTGGTGAGGTGCCAGGCGGCATGTTCCTCCCAGGAGCTGACGGCCGCGCCATGTGGGAACGGACGCTCGCGACAGTGGCAGCCGACTGGCCCGTCGTGCGGGCTGTTGAGCCAGACTTCACGTCCGTGCCACCGCGGCCTGGGGTGATCGAATCGGCGTGGGTTGAGCCCCCTGGCGGCGGCCAGGCAAAGTGGCCGCCACGGCGGCAGCGGGTTGTCGTGCGGGTAACGCCAGCCCTCGCCGGCGCCTGGGTCAACGCCTTTGTACAAACCGAATCGCTTTCGGGGACTGCCGCCGACGGCCGCGGAGTCGAGCTCGTAGGAGGCTGGCAGCCCTTGGAGCATCAAGACAGCCTGACGGTTGAGCTTGCGGCACAATTAGCCCCGACGGCTGAGCCCGTCTACTCGCTTCCGCCTGTTGAAAACGGAGCGATTCTGATGCCTCAATCGAATGCCCCGCCCTGGGCAAAGAGCCAGTTCCCGCGAGTCTCCCGTGCCGGCCACAAGATCGTGGAGGACTATCGCAACTTTTATGACTGCGAGAGCCTCGTCTGCCTCACCGCAGCGTTCGGAGCGGGGGCCCTGATGGCGAATACAGGCTTCGACGACACCATGCAGGCCGCGTGGCAACGCGGCGTTGAGCCAACGAGTGCGGGAACGTTCTTTTCCGGCGTGAAGGACGTCGGCGAAGGCCGCTACGCGCTGGCGGCCTTCGGGACCGCAGCGGCGACGGGTCTCGTTTTCGAGGGCAATCCCGCGGGCGATATCGTCGGTGAATGGGGGTCGCGGTCGCTGCGCATGTTCGTCGTGGGAGCGCCGCCGCTCTATGTCTTGCAGATGGCGACGGGAGCGTCACGCCCGTCGGAGGATGTCGGGAGCCACTGGCACTTCAACAATGACAACAATGGCGTGAGCGGTCACGCGTTTGTCGGCGCTGTTCCATTCCTGGCCGCTGCCGACATGGTGGAGAGCCCGCTCCTGAAGGGCACGCTCTACGTGTGCTCTACCTTCGTCGGCTTCTCCCGCATGACTGACGATGCCCACTATCCGTCGCAGGTCTTCCTCGGCTGGTATCTCGCCTGGGCGAGCTCCCGGGCGGTGTCTGCCACCGAGATGCACTTCGGCGCGATGGAGCTGCGGGTAGAGCCACTGCCGATTGGCGACCTCGGTGGCATGGGCGTGACCGGCCGCTGGTGATGGCTATCCGAGCATCAGGGCGGCGATGGCCAGCATGGCGGCGCCGACCCCAAGCGGAAGCGAGAGCAGCGCCCGTGAGCGACTCGTTCGGCTGAGCGCGAGATCGACGGCAGAGTTTGTTGCAGGCGAGCGGAGGAGGGCTTCGACTGCGTCGAGCGAGATCGGATGCTGGAGCGACGTCACCACTCCGGGCCCAAAGGCCTTCGTTGACTCCAAAGGAGCAACCATCGCGATGGCCAAAGAAGAATGGTTCGGCAGCGCCTCAAGGAGAGCGACAAGATCGTTGCCCGTCATGTCGTCGAGCTCGGGTGACACAAGCCAGGCATCGACACTCAGCCGTCGGGCGAGCTTGATCGCCTCAGCGCCACTGGCTCGCAGGTGCAGGTTCAGCCGACCAGCCCTGGCCGCCGCAACGAGCGAGCTGTAGAGCTGGTAATGGGGGTCGACCACGACCACGTCAGGGACCAGTGGCAACGTCCCTGTTTCAGACAGGCCAACCATTTCATGCACTCCCAGCGAAACGGGAAAAAGTGAAAAGTGAAAAGTGAAAACTCGGCGAAACGCTTCGGAACCATGCCTCAGTTCGGCGCCGCCACTGCGGTGGCCTCATCATCCATCAACGGCGAACGGCTTGCCCGAATCGTGTCAACGGTGACTGGTCGCACGAGATAACCCGCCACGCCAGACGCCAGCGCCCGCTGCTCGTCCTCCAGGCGGTAGTCGTCCGACATCATGAAGATTCCCGACCGCATGCTGTGGCCCACCGAGCTCAGCGAGATTCGCGACCCAGCCAGAAGCGGATCGACGTCACCCTGGAGCACATGTGACGAGAGCATTTCAAGCAGATCGAAGCCCGAAATGTCTGGAAGCTCAGACGCCACCAGCCACACATCAGCCCTGAATCGACGAGCCAGCCTCACGGCCGACTGCCCATCCACACAAAAATGGAGGCCAACAAGGCCCGCCTGCGCGGCCTCGACGAAGTCGCCGTAACGATCACAGACCGGATCGACAATGACGATCTCGTGAATGCCCGCCGCCCGCAGGGATCGCAGCACACCAAAGCAGCGTTCGGCAGACGAAGGATCAGAAGGGGTCATGACGGCAAACTCCTTGAAGCACCAGGCACGAGAGGAGCGGTAGCGTGACCGCGGCCTCCAACCAATCACACAAGCGACACGATCGACAGGAACAGCACGATGGGAAGGGCGCAGAACAGGACATCAGCCTGCGTCAGCGACCAGCCCCGTCGGGCATGCCCAACGGAACATGACTTGGGGTTCATGAGCGCACTCTTTCTTCTTCATGGGCCACGACCAAGCACTCGACGGAGCTCGGGCGTAGCGTGGCAATCGCATCCCGACAGGCACGACAATGCCTGACCGGGCGCCTCGGGCCGAAGCCTGGGGCAAATAAATTCCTTGCATGCGGCGTGCCAAACAGCCGCGCTGACTGCGAAAAAGTGCCGAATGTGTCATTCCATCGGGAAATCCATCGATTCCACAGATTCGATGGCAGCGAGGTGTGGGGCGATTCGCCTCAGGGGGTGGAGCGATTCGCCCCACCCCTGGTCGCTAGGGACCAGCGTGCTGGAGCGATTCGCCCCAGTCATCCCCTCGCATGGGTGGTTGCCGTGGCGTGCCCTCGGTCTCCTCAAGCACCGCACGGCCGCTGGCGTCCGGTCGCCGCCTCAGCCGTCCGCGAGCACCTGCCGCACGAGGTGCTCATCGACGCTGTCCACGAGCCCGCCGTCGCCGAGCCGCGACGGCAGGACGAACCGCAGCCGCCCGGCCTCGGCTTTCTTGTCTCGCCCCATGATTTCGAGGAGCTGGTCAGCGTCGAGGGAGCCCAGGCCCGCGTGCGACACCGGCAGGCCGAGCGACGCCAGAAGCCGGTCCTGACGAGCGACGATCGCCTCCGGGATCCGTCCCAAAGCCGCCGCGAGCCGTGCGGCGCGGGTCATCCCAATGGAAACGGCCTCTCCGTGAAGCAGCGTGCCGTAGCCGAGGGCGGTTTCATACGCGTGGGCAAAGGTGTGGCCGTAGTTGAGGGCCGCCCGAAGCCCGGAAATCTCCCGCTCGTCCTGCTCCACAACGCCTGCCTTGATCGCGGCCGACCGCTCCACCGCATACGCCAGGGCCGCTGGATCGCGGGACCGCAGCAGGGACGCATTGGCCTCGAGCCAGTCAAAGAACGCGCGGTCGAGGATCACGCCGTACTTCACAACCTCGGCCAGACCGCTGAGATATTCACGTTCGGGAAGGGTGCCAAGCGTATCGATATCGGCAACCACTCCGCGGGGCTGCCAGAACGCCCCAACCAGGTTCTTTCCACCGGCCAAGTTGATCCCGGTTTTGCCGCCGATGGCGCTATCCACCTGGGCCACCAGCGTTGTCGGCACATGCCAGAGCGCGAGACCGCGGGCGAACGAGGCAGCCGCAAATCCGGCCAAATCCCCAACGACTCCCCCTCCGACCGCGACGACATGGGTGCCGCGATCGACCGCCAGGCCGGCCATGTGGTCCCAAAGGGTTCCCAAGACAGCGAGCGATTTGGACCCCTCGCCCGACGGCACGGTGAGCGTGTGAACGGCCGCTCCTGCCGCGATAAGGGAATCAGTCGCATGGGCGGCGTGCGTGCCGGCCACGGCCGCGTCGGTCACCACCACAGCCCGGCGACCTCCGGCGGCTACCACCAGGCCTCCCACGGTGCCCAGCAGACCGCTCCCACAATGAATGTCGTAGGAGCGATCGACCTCGCCGCTCGAAAGGTGGACGCGAATCGTGGCCACAGTCAGGACACGCCGACCCGGGCAAGGTCGTCCTGGGTGACCGCGATCACGCGGGCGAAACCGGTATGCTGGCGGACATAGTCCAGCTCGGCCGCATCGGATGGGCTGGCATGGAGCAGCTCGTCTATGCGGGTCTTGTCGGCGGCCGACCAGTCTTCATAATCGGCGGGCCAAACAGTGAGATGCTCGACAACGAGCGCTTCTCGGTAAGCGTCAAAGGCGTTGGCCATGGAACGTTTTCCTCAGAACATGCAACCCTCCGACGGTAGCATAGGTGTCGCCCAGAGCAACCTCTTCCGGCCGCCGTCGGGCCGGGGCACCGTGGTGGTCGTGGCGGTCCTGCTCATGGCCTCGGCACTCGGGATGTTTGCCGTCTGGTTTCAGTGGGAGCAGACTCGGCGCTGCCTGGGATTTTTTGGCCCTGAGGTGGCCGGAATCATCCAGACGTCGCCAACGGTGGAGATCTGGAGTCTGGCGTCCGACGGCGGAAAAATCAGCTCACAAACCACGCTGGACGTCTCCCAGGCCGCCGGCCTTGTCCACCTGCGGCGAGGGCTCATCGAGGATGTGAACTACGACTGGCAAACTGGCGCCCGACCCCAGGGTGCTGGGCCACTTCCGTCAGACGCTTGGGACGTGGCAATCGCCTTCATCCCTGGCCACGACCAGAAACAGACCGTCGTTCTGGCTTTCGATCTCGACGCCCCTGGGAGCCTCACGGTGGTCGGTAGGCCGGGGCGGGTCACGCTCGGCCGGCTGCGTTCGGGCCTTGCACGGTGGGTAGAGGCAACGCAGAAAGCGGCGATTCCATCGGGAAAATCGGGCTATTGAGAAGCCCGCCTCACCGCCTATTCTCCCCGTCCTCCGCCCCTTGGCTGCCGTTCCCGGAGAAGGACGATCCCATGCGCTCCATCGCCGTTGCTAATCAGAAGGGGGGCGTTGGGAAAACCACGACATCGGTCAACCTCGCCATCGCGTTGTCCCGGGCCGGGCATCGGGTCTGCCTCCTCGATCTCGACCCCCAGGCCCACGCCACACTCCATGTCGGCGTAGCGCCGGGTGGCTCGGATGTGACGGCGTTCGACGTGCTGACTGCCGGTAGGCCGCTGGCCGATGCAGTCGTGACGATTTCCGAAACCCTTTCGGTGGTGCCCGCGCACATTGACCTCTCGGCAGTTGAACTGGCGCTCGCGGGCAAGGCCGGGCGAGAGTCGATCCTCCGCGAACGCATTGCGGCCGACCCCCAGTTCGCCGCCGGCAACGCTGGCCCCGGCAAGGGATTCGACTATCTCGTCATCGACTGCCCGCCGTCGCTTGGGCTGTTGTCGCTCAACGCCATGGCCGCCGCGGCCGAGGTGCTCCTTCCTCTTCAGCCCCATTTTCTCGCACTCCACGGCCTCAGCAAGCTTCTGGAGACGATCGAGCTCGTGTCGGAGCGGGTCAATCCGCGGCTCCGACTCCTGGGAGTTGTGCTCTGTATGCATGAGGCTGGCACGCGCCTGGCTGCCGAGATCGGCCGCGACGTGGACGCGTTCTTCAGCGATACCGAGGCGGCCCATCCAGCCTGGGCTGGTGCCCGTCTCTTCGCCACCCGCATCCGCCGCAACATCCGGCTGGCCGAGGCACCGAGCTTCGGCCAATCGATCTTTGACTACGCGCCCGGATCACACGGCGCCGAAGACTACGCGTCCCTCGCCGCAGAGGTCGCTCAGGCGGCCGCAGGCGGACGTGCCGTCGAGCGACGGGCCGCATGACGGTCAACGGTCTCGCCGCGAGCGGGGCGGTCCGAATGGAGCTCAGGCATCCACCAATACCTCGACTCGCAGGGATCCACGCCGGCTAGGATGCCCGTCGGGTCGTAATCCTCGGCTGAGACAAGACACCCATGGCCCATTCCCTGATGCAATGCTGGCTTCGTCGAGGCGAGGTCGAGCGCCAGGAAGGGTCGCGGCGGCTGGAGCGGATTGATGCTGAGCATGATGGCTAGTTCGCCGGAATGCCGAATCACTAAGCGCGGGAAGCCGCGGTCAACGGCCGAGCCCGGAGTCTGTTGTCGGTGAGGTTGTCAGCGAAGACCAGTTTTCCAAGGGTATTCCAGATCATCCGTAAGTGTGCCCTGAAAATACGGGCAATCAAGGAAATTTGGAGAATCTAGGAAAGAAATGACGATTATGCGAGATATTGGCCGAAGTCGTTAGGATTGCAAAGCCATGGCACAGCCTAAAAAGCCACTTCTGAGTGGGGTTTCGATCATTCAGGGGCCTCGTCTGCTGGTCGGGCTCGCTGTTTTTCTCCTCATGGCAGCAGCGCTGCATGTCAACGCCGATGACGGCTTTCGCTCCCTCGCCCCTGGCGTGCTAACGGTCATCTCACCTGATCTCGCGCTCGACGACTCGCTCCAGCGAGGATCCCTCGTGGAGGTGACTGAGGGCCTCGCGGCGTTGCAGTGGGTGCCCCAGCGGGCGGCCATCAACACCACGCTCGTGAGTCGGGCCGGCCGCGTGGAGTACCCGCGGGAGATCTGGTGCCTCGAGTTCGCATTCAAGCCGCCCCGCGCGATCGCCGTCGACATCCCAATTGGGGACCGACGGATGCGCCGCACGAACGTCCTCTATTTCGTCTACCGCGTGAAGAACGTGGGAGGCCGTCGCATCGTAACCAAGCGGCTCGAGGAGCCGGGCCAAGCCGATCCGGTCGAGCGGGTGATGGAGCGGTTTGAGAAGCCGGTCCGATTCCTTCCGCAATTCGTGCTCGAGACCCGCGAGGGCCTGGGCGACACCGAGGGCATTTCAACGTATCGTGCCT
>CAYZHH010000147.1:3834-8490 GCA_964478275.1 uncultured Candidatus Kuenenia sp. | reverse complement strand
GCTGCCGACGCCGCCATCATGGAAATCTGCGGATCCACTGGCCCCGTTGCCGCCAGCCGCTCGGCCGTGGCAAGCGCCCGCTCGAGATCATCGGACTCAATTGCGGCAGCGACGACGGCGCCCACGATCTCACGGGCTTTCTCATTCCCAGGTTCCACGGCGAGAAGCCCGATGGCCGCAGTCTCGAGCCGCTCTCCGGCGGTCTGGGCCTCCTTCTTCGCGGCCTCAAATTTGGCCTCAATCGCCATCTTGTCGGCCTTGGGCTGCTGATACTGAGCCTGAAGGACCGTCAGATCGGCCATCAGCTTTTTAAGGCGGCCCCCGGCTTCATCGAATTCGGCCCGGGCAGATGCGGCGGTCGCTGGCTCCTCGGCCACCGCCGGCGACGCGGCTCCACACCATCCCGTCACCGCGGCCCACACCACCACCGCCATCCATGCCAAACGAGGTTCCATACCGGTCTGCATGCCATTCTCCTGATTGTCGATCCCTACTGCGACACACGCGGTACGATACCACTTTTGGTTTTCACGGTCTGCGACTGAGCGATCCCTATGGCCAAGCCCAACACCCCCCAGCCTGCGGCCTCGCAGCCACCCCGCATCATTGGGGGCAGTCTGGGCGGGCGGCGGCTCGCCCACCGGCCGGGCGGCCCGACCAGGCCCATGAAAGACCGCGTGCGTGAGACGCTCTTCGATCTCCTGGCCCAGCGGGTTCGCGGGGCCACGGCCCTCGACCTTTTTGCAGGCACCGGGGCGATCGGATTCGAGGCCATCAGCCGTGGAGCCGCGCGGGCGATCTTCGCCGAGCGACATTTTCCGACCGCCGACATGCTCCGCCGGTCTGCCCGCGAGTTGGGCGTGGCCGATCGATGCGATGTGCGGCCAGGGGACGTGCTGGCCTGGCCCAAGCGGTGGCCAGAGCTGCCGACCGACGCCCCGTGGATCGCCTTCGTGTCGCCGCCGTGGGCGATGTTCGCCGAGCGCACGGCCGATCTCATGGCCCTCGTGGCCGCGGTGATCGCTGCCGCTCCCGCGGGGAGCACGATCGTCGTCGAATCCGACACGAGCTTCGATCCGGGTGTGCTTCCAGACGCCGCTGCGTGGGAGAGCCGGGCCGTGGCTCCGGCGGTCCTCCATCTTCATGGCCGTCTGGTATTCTCTGGGTGAAGGGGGCTTCGGCCATCGGTTTGGGCACTCTCCTGATTGGGCTGAAGGTCATGGATATCGTCAACCACCGCGACACGGTTCCCTTCACGACCGTCGATGGCTCCACCATTCGCGAACTGCTCGCCCATCGCAACTCCGCGATCCGCAACCAGAGCCTTGCGGAGGCACGCCTTCCCCCAGGCCGTGCCACGATCCCGCACCACCACGCCATCGTCGAGGAGATCTACTACATCCTCACCGGCACCGGCGCGATGACGCTCGGTGACGAAACCCACCCCGTGGGCCCGGGTGACGCGATCGCGATTCCCCCCGGCGCTCGGCATACGATCCGAAACATAGGCCGCGACGAGCTCGTCTTCCTCTGCTGCTGTGCTCCCGGCTACGAACACGCCGATACGTTCCTCGAAACCTCCGCCTGAGGCCCGCAGGCCGTCGGCCGCCTCGCTCCGCATTCACCTCTCCTTCGCACCCCTTCTGCACACCATGGATTCCTTTGCCACCCTTCTCGTCTCTGAGGGCATTGTCTCGGCTGAACAGTTTGCCGAGGCCACGCGCATGGCCAGCTCGTCGGGCAAAAAGGTTCACGATGAAGTCGTGAGGCTTGGGTATGCCCCTGGCGAGAAGGTGATGAAGGCGCTCGCGAAGGCCTACCGCCTCAAGTTTGTGAACCTCGCCACGACCCAGGTGCCGGAGGAGGTCATCGGCCTGCTGCCCGAGAGCGTGGCCCGTGAAAACACGATTTTTCCGCTGTCCGAGTCGGGCAGCACGCTCCGCATCGCCACCAGCGACCCGACCGACATGGACGCGCAGGAGAAGCTCCGCTTCATCCTCAACCGTGACATCGAAATGGCCATCGCCCCCCGCGAGCAGATCGTGGAGGCGATCAATCGCCACTACGGCCTCTCCGACGGCGAGAGCGCCGACTCCATGCTTCAGGAGTTCACCGACACCGCGATCGACTTCACGGAGACGGCCCTCGAGCAAGGCGACGCGGCGGCCGCGGCGGCGGAGGATCAGTCGGATGCGCCGGTCGTCAAGCTCGTGACCCTCGTCATCACCGAGGCGGTGCAGCTTCGGGCCAGCGACATCCATGTCGAGCCGTTTGCAGACCGCGTGCGGATTCGCTACCGGATCGACGGGCGGCTCGTGGAGCGAGACAACCCTCCTCGACGGCTCCTTGGGGCAATCCTCTCCCGCATCAAGATTCTGGCGAAGCTCGATATCGCCGAGCGGCGGCGTCCGCAGGACGGTCGGATCAAGCTCACTGCCGACGGCAAGGAATACGACCTCCGAGTGAGCGTGCTACCCACGAGCCACGGCCAGTCGGTCGTGATGCGAATTCTCGACAAGGAGAACATCCGCGTCGGCATCCGTCAGCTCGGGCTGTCAGAAGCCGATTTCCGGCAGTTCAAGAACCTCATCCGTAGGCCCAACGGGATCATTCTGGTGACCGGGCCCACCGGTTCGGGCAAGACGACCACGCTCTACGCCTGCCTGAACGAGCTCAACCGCCCCGACACGAAGATCATCACGGCTGAAGATCCGGTGGAGTATTACCTCGCCGGCATTAATCAGGTGGAGATCAAGCACCAGATCGGGCTCGACTTCGCCCGCGTGATCCGGGCGATGCTACGGCAGGCGCCCAATGTGATTTTGGTGGGCGAGATGCGGGATACCGAGACCGCCCAGATGGGCATTCAGGCCTCGCTCACGGGCCATCTTGTGTTCAGCACGCTCCATACGAACGACGCGCCCGGGGCCATCACCCGGATGATCGACATGGGGGTGCCGGCGTACCTCGTGGCTTCGAGCGTGATCGCCGTGCTGGCCCAGCGGCTCGTGCGGGTCAACTGCATGAAGTGCAAACAGCCCTATCAGCCGCTCGACACCCAGTTCGAGTCGGCGGGGATCACCCCCGCGATGCTCGAAGGGGCCACCTTCATGAAGGGCCGCGGCTGCAGTCACTGCCAAAAGTCGGGCTACAAGGGTCGGCTGGGCATCTTCGAGCTCATGGTGATGACCAACAAGATCCGGGAAATGGCGTTCCAGGGGGCGGCCACTCAGGAGATCCGCCGCGCGGCCGTGGGGCAGGGTATGAGGGTCATGTTTGATGACGGTGTCGCCAAGGCGATCCGAGGGATCACCACCCTCGACGAAGTCTTCCGGGTTGCAAAACGCACTGAGTGAAGGCCAAATCCGAAGCGTCCAGAGTTTTTCTCCCCAGAGCGTGACTTTTCTGTCGACACACGCCATACTGCAAGTGGTGCGGCCGGCATCTGTCAGGGGCTTGTCCGGCTGCCCAAAGCGCTTTCATCGTGGCCATCGTCGCCCGCATTTATCGTTCCCGCTTTTCGCTGCTCACGCCCTCCAGCGTGTGCACTCGGCGAATTTTGTCGCCGGAACTATTCGGCCGTGCCGTTTCCGGGCACAATAGGGGGAGCCGGGTGGGTGTGGCAATTCTGCGAAACGTCCTCGGCGAATGTTCGGAGGGAAGACGGCCATGTCCGTGACCACCGGGAGGATCGCGCACCAGGCGCCGGTCGAGAAGCTACTGAAGGTCATGCTTGACCATGGTGGCAGTGAGATTCGTCTCAGTGGCGGGTCGGCGCCGTTGCTTCTGATTGGCGGCGGCCTCGTGCCGCTGAAGTCACGGCCGTTTTCCCAGGAGGAGATTCAGGCTCTGGCTGGGTTGATCGTGCCGCCGGGCGCCCAGCGGAATGCGTTCACGTTCGAGGCGTCGATCGGAACCTGCGAGGGCTCCGTCTACGACACGAAGGGCGTGATCACCGTGCTGATGCGGGCGCCGTCAGAGATCTCACCATTGGCCCCGCCGCCCTCGCCGCCCTCGCCGCGACCACGACCTGCGGTGGCCGAGGCACCGACAGCTCTCGGGCATCACGACACTCCGCTCGAGCTCGACACGGATCATGGAAGTCATATCCATGGAGCGGTAGCGGACGACGTCAATCAGGACGACCTCGCGCTGCCCAAGGCAGCGCAGGGCACGATTCAGATCGACAAGCTTCTCGAAGCGGCGGTGAAGGGGGGCGTGAGCGACATTCACATCACCACCGGCCTGCCGCCGGTCTTTCGCATCGACGGCGGCATGAAGCCGCAGCGGACCAAGGTGCTGACGGGCGACGATACCAACGCCCTCATGAAGTCCATCACGCCCGAACGCTGCCAGGCTGAGCTGGCCGAAAAGGGGGGCACCGACTTCGGCTTCGCCTTCAAAGATCTGGCCCGGTTCCGCGTGAGCGTGTTCAAACAGCGCGGCCAGATTGCCATGGTGCTTCGGCAGATTCCCAACAAGCTCCTCACGCCCGAGCAGCTCGGCGTGCCCGAAATCTGCAAGAAGCTCGCGACGCGGCCCCGAGGACTCTTTCTCGTGACCGGGCCGACCGGCTCCGGCAAGAGCACCACGCTTGCCTCGCTCATCGACTACATCAACAACAACTACGATCACCACATCATCACGATCGAAGAC
>CAYZHH010000147.1:0-3824 GCA_964478275.1 uncultured Candidatus Kuenenia sp. | reverse complement strand
ACTTGGAGACGATCGAGGCGGCCATCTCCGCTGCCGAGACCGGCCACGTCGTGTTCGGCACGCTGCACACGACGGGTGCCCAGGGCACCGTCAATCGAATCATCGACGCCTTTCCCTCCAGCCAGCAGGAGCAGATTCGCACGCAGCTCTCGACGGCCATGCTGGGGGTCGTGTCGCAGACGCTCCTGCCGAAGATCGGCGGTGGCCGGTGCGCGGCGTACGAGGTGCTCGTCGTGACGCCGGCCATCGGCAACCTCATCCGCGAGAACAAGACCTTCCGCATTAACTCGGCCATTCAGACGGGGGCCAAGCTCGGCATGCGATTACTCGACGATGACCTCTTCCGGCTATGGAACGAAAGAAAAGTCACCGAAGAGACCGTGCTGGCGAAGGCCCAGAATCTTGATGAGCTCGCTGCCCGGATCAGCAAGGCAAAGCAAGGGATCTTCGACGACGACGAGACGGTGACGCGGCGAGGGGCACGGGAACGGGAACTGGAACACTAATAATCGAGCGGGGCCCGTCGGCCCCGAATGCAAGCAAAAACCATGGCCATCAAGCGCATCGGACAAATCCTGATTGATCTGGGCTTCATCGACGAGTCTCAGCTCGCGACGATGCTCGAGGAGCAGCCCTCGCGGTCCGACCTGCTCGGCCGCGTGGGGGTGGCGCTCGGGTTCTATTCGGACGATCAGCTTGGGGAGGCGCTCGCCGAGCAGTGGGGCACGACCTTTGTCACGCTCTACGACCGCGAGATTTTGAAAGACGCGATGTCGTCGGTGAGCGAGCCGATGGCCCAGCTCTACCGGATCGTCCCGCTTTCCCTGAAGGGCAACACGCTCACGATCGCGTCGGCGGAACCGCAGAAGATCCAGATTGCCGACGAGCTTCGCACGCTCCTGGGCTTCGATATCCATGTGTGCGTGGCCACCGATCTCGAGATTCAGCGCGCCATCGAAAAGTACTACTCTTCGAGCTCCGATAGCGTCGAGTCGCTCGTGGACGATCTCGAGCATGACGACGAGCTCGCCGCGGCCGCCGCGGCCGTGGGTCGCGAAGGGGTGACCGACCTCACGAGCGTGGAAGCCCTGGCCGAGAGCGCCCCGGTGCGGAAGCTTCTCAATATGGTGCTCCTGCTGGCGATTCGAGATGGTGCCAGCGACATCCACTTCGAGCCCTTCGAGTCGGAGTTTCGCATCCGCCTGAAGGCCGACGGCGTGCTCCAGGAGATGGTGCCCCCGCCGAAGCATCTCGCCTTCGCGATCACGACCCGCATCAAGGTGATGGCAAATCTCGACATCGCGGAGCGTCGGCTGCCGCAGGACGGCCGGATCGAGCTCACTGTGGGTGGCCATCCGGTGGATCTCCGCGTGAGTGTGCTGCCAACGCTTTTCGGTGAGAGCGTGGTGATGCGAGTGCTCGACCGGGGCGTTGTCTCGCTCGATCTCGAGAAGGTGGGGATGGAGGCGCCGATGCTCGCGAAGTTTCGCGAGATCATCCAGCGCCCCAACGGCATCGTGCTCGTCACGGGCCCCACCGGCTCGGGGAAGACGACCACGCTCTACTCCGCGATCTCGGAGCTCAATACGGTCGAAGACAAGATCATCACCACCGAAGATCCGGTGGAGTACGACATCGACGGCGTCATTCAGGTGCCGATCGATTCCGAGATTGGTAACACGTTCGCCGCCTGCCTGCGGGCCATCCTCCGGCAAGACCCCGACCGCATTCTGGTGGGCGAGATCCGCGACGTCGAAACGGCCGAGATTGCGGTTCAGGCGTCGCTCACTGGGCACATGGTCTTCTCCACGCTCCACACCAACGACGCCCCGGCCACCGTGACCAGGCTCCGCGACATGGGGGTGCCACCGTTTTTGATCACGGCGACGGTCGAGGCGATCCTGGCCCAGCGGCTCGTGCGGCGGATCTGCTCGAGCTGTTGCGAAGAGGTGATCCCGGCGGCCGATGTGCTGGCCGACCTCGAGCTCACGACCGATCAGATCATCGGCAAGAAGTTCTACCGCGGCCGCGGCTGCGAGAAGTGCAACCGGTCGGGCTATAAGGGCCGCAAGGGGCTCTATGAGCTCCTCATCATGAACGACGAGCTGCGCGACTTAGTGATGCGCAATGCCTCCACGGAAGACCTCCGCGAGGCTGCCCGACGCGGCGGCATGGTCACCCTCCGCGATTCGGGGATGGAGAGTATTTTCGCCGGGGCGACGACGGCCGAGGAAGTGATTCGCGAAACCATTATGGATGCCTGAGGAAAGAATCATGCCCACATACCAATTCGAAGCCATCGACGCATCGACTGGCCAGGAAATTCGCGACACGGTGGACGCTGCCACCGAGGCCGAAGCCCAGGCCACGATCCGTTCCATGGGTTACATGGTCACGAAGCTCAAGGCCCGCCGGGTGAAGGCTTCGGCGAATGCCAAGCGATCCAAGCCTGGCCGCGGCTTCACCATCGGCGGCGTGAGCACTCGGGAGCTCACGATGTTTACGCGTCAGCTTTCGATCCTCCAAGACGCTGGCCTGCCCATTCTTCGGAGTCTCAAGCTTCTTGCGTTGATGCAGAAGCCCGGGCGTCTCAAGAACAGTCTGCTCGACGTCTGCGACGAGATCGAAGGCGGTGCCACGCTTTCTGAGGCCCTCTCGAAGAGCCCGAAGGCATTCGATCGCCTCTACTGCAACATGATTCGCGCGGGCGAAGCGGGCGGTGCGCTGGAAGTGATTCTGCGGCGGCTGGCGGAGTTTATGGAGCGGAGCCAGGCCCTCAAGCGGAAGGTCAAAGGCGCGCTCATCTATCCCATCGTGGTGGTGCTCGTCGCCGTCGGCATTCTTGCGTTCATCATGGTCAAGATCGTGCCGCAGTTCAAAAAGATCTTCGCCGATTTCGGCAGCGAACTGCCGCCGATGACGCAGATTCTCATCGATATCTCAAACTTCGTCTGCAATTACTGGTATCTCATCCCACTGATCCCAGTGAGCGTCATGCTCATGATCAAGGCGATCAAGCTGATCCCCTACGGAAAGTTCGGCTGGGATCTCTACGTGCTCAAGGTGGTGGTATTCGGGCAGCTCATCGAAAAGAACATCCTTTCCCGCGCGACGCGGACGCTCGGCACGCTCCTGGCCAGCGGTGTGCCAATTCTCGAGGCGCTCAATATCACGAAGGAGACATCGGGCAATGCGATGTTCGAGCGTCTCTTCGCGCGAACTTCAGACGCGATCCGCGACGGTGAGTCCATCGCCAAGCCGCTCAAGGCCCATGCGATCCCTCCCTTCAATGTGATGGCGCTCTTCTTCTGGACCGTGTTCGTGCCAGGGGTCGGGGCACTCATCTATCTCATGCGATACAAGAAGCCGGTTGTAGACGATCTCGTCGTCAACATGGTGGACGTGGGTGAAGAGTCTGGCGAGCTCGACACGATGCTCTACAAGGTGGCCGACAACTATGACGAGGAAGTGGCGGTGCTCACCGAGAGTCTCACGAGCCTCATGGAGCCCTTGCTCATCATCTTCCTCGGTGGTGCCGTGGGTTTTATCGTCGTGGCCCTCTTTATGCCGCTCATCAAGCTGATCAATGACCTGGCGTAGGAACCTGCTGGAAGGGAGAACGATCGTGAGGTGTGTCATGCGTCGCAAAGCCTTCTCGCTCGTGGAGCTGCTTGTCGCGGTGTCGATCGTCGTCCTCCTCATGGCGCTCTTGGGGGCGGCGCTTTCGTCGGCGCGAACAAGCGGGGCAAAGAACAAGACCGTCGCTGCGATCGGGGCGATCGACGCGGTTCTGCAACGGCATTTTGTCTCGTGCGAATCAAACC
>CAYZHH010000146.1:0-8516 GCA_964478275.1 uncultured Candidatus Kuenenia sp. | reverse complement strand
GGCTCGATTCGGATGCCGGCCAGCGACCAGGCGTGGACGTCCCCTTCGAGAAGATCGTGGGCAGTGACAGCGTCGAGATCGGCGAGGCCGAGTGAATCGGCGTCGAGCTCAAGCCGCCCCGAGCGAGCCACGGCCGGCTCCATGTTCACGATCACGAGAATGCGATTGCCTGATGCTTCGTCGAAGCGGCTCCACGCCAAGAGATCCTCGTCGTCGATTGGCTGAATCACCGGTGGACGGTTGCGGGCCAGTGCCGGCTCAGCACGCCGCAGCTCGTTGAGCCTGCGAACAAACGGCGCGAGGCTTTCGGGATCGTCCAGATTCCATGCCTTGACTTCGTACTTCTCGCTGTCGAGGTACTCCTCGCTGCCCTCCTTGACCGGTGTGGCGGCGAGAAGCTCCATCGTTGGCCCGTACATGCCCCAGTTGCCGACCGACAGGGCGGCGAGCGCGAGGCGCACAAGGAACATCGGCCGGCCGCCCGTCTGAAGGGTCTCGTGAAGAATGTCCGGCGTGTTGGGCCAGAAGTTGGGCCGAAAGAAGTCGCTCACCGGCTGCGTTGTGACTTCCTGGAGATACTCCGCCATCTCGTCGCGTGTGGTTCTCCAGGTGAAGTAGGTGTAGCCCTGCGTGAAGCCGAGCTTCGCGAGGCGATACTTCACCTTTGGCCGTGTAAATGCCTCGGCGAGAAAGAGCACGTCGGGATGCGTGCGATGAATGTCACTGATGAGCCATTCCCAAAACGCCAGCGGCTTCGTATGGGGATTGTCCACTCGAAAGATCCGCACGCCCTGGTCGACCCAGAACTTTACGATGCCGCCGAGCGCCTCCCAGAGCGGTCGCCACTGATCGCACTGAAAATCGAAGGGGACGATGTCCTGGTACTTCTTGGGTGGATTTTCGGCATAGCGGATCGAGCCATCGGCACGATGCCGGAACCACTCGGGATGCTCCTTCACCCACGGGTGGTCGGGAGCGCACTGAATGGCGAGGTCGAGGGCCAGCTCCATGCCGAGCGTTTCGGCGCGATTTCGCAGCCGCTGAAAATCGGCGAACGACCCGAGGCGCGGGTGGATCGCGGTGTGGCCCCCTTCGGCCGAGCCGATGGCCCACGGACTGCCGACGTCGCCGTCAGTCGCCACCAGAGCGTTGTTGCGGCCTTTGCGAAACGCGATGCCGATGGGATGGATCGGCGTCAGGTACACCACATCGAAGCCCAAGCTCGCGACGTAGTCGAGCCGGTCAGCAAGCGTTGCGAGCGTACCGTGCTCGCCGGGAGATCGTCCCCACGACCGTGGAAACACCTCGTACCAGGAGCTCACCGCCGCCTTCGAGCGGTCGGCCCAGACGCTTCGCACCGGCTCGAGCCGAGTCTCATCGCGACGGTCGGCATGGCGGGTCATGAGCTCGCGGAGTTGGGGATCTCGCGCGGCCCGCGACCCGGACGGTCCACGGAGCTCGGTCGCGAAACGCTCGAGCGCTTGCGCCTCGGCGGCTGACGCGAGGTGGGCTGCCGCGGCGACCAGGTCGGCGCCCGTGAGCAGTTCGAGTCCGAGGGCCTCGCTTGCCTCTTCCCGTCGGCCGAGATCCCGGCGCCAGGTGGCGAAGAGATCCACGCGACCGGTGACCGTGTACTGCCATAGGCCAATGCGATCGACGGTGAACGTCGCCTCCCAGCGGTCGTTCCCCACGCACTCCATTGGAATGGCGGTCCATTGGCCGGTGTCGCCGTGCCGCATGTGAAGGCAGCAGTCGAGCTCGTCGTGACCGTCGCAGACGATGTCAGCAGCGACATGTACCACGTCGCCCACGACCCGCTTCACTGCGAAGCGGCCATTGTCTACATCGGGCTCGACCCGATCGATCGCGACGCGGCGTCGAAGATAGACAGGAAGTTCAACGGGTTTGTCGGCCACCGAACATGCTCACTGGAGGCGGGGAGCCGCGGCGTGCGGCCGGGCGGAGTCTACGACAAGTCGACCGAAACGGGCGACGGCCCGCGAGCAAGCGAAAAAATTCTGCCACAGCCACAGCCGTCAGATTACTGGCCCGGCGGGCAGGCTGGCGTCTGCATGGTGCCTTCATAGACCACTGGCACGGCCCCGGAGGACTCACATGGCGGACAGGAGCCATCGGGCATGGCCGGCGCGCCGCCAGCGTACGGCATCATCGGCATCGATGGCGACGGCACGGAGGCCCCAGCCGGCGGTGCATAGAACGGCGCGGTCATCATGGGAGCAGCAGGCACGGCTCCTGGTGGTGCCGGGTAGACCACCGGCTGCGTCACCATCGGTGGCTGTGAATACACGGGTGGGGCGAATGGCGGCGCGTAGGCTGACTGGCTGTTCCTGTGATGGGCGCAGCCACAGCACGCGAGGCACGCAGCGAACCAAAAAACTCGGATCACAGTGTCATCCTGGAGGCAGGCCACCCTGGCCAGGGCTCAGACACTAGATACCGACACCGCCCGGCTCAACCCGAAAATCCAGGCCGCAAGCACAAGGCAATGAAAATCGCGCCTACCCACGGGGGACGCGCAGGGCAAAGCATGTGCCCGTCGGCCCTGGCTCGTAGCGGAGATCGCCGCCCATGTCGCGGGCGAGCCGTCGAGAAAGGGCCAGGCCAAGGCCCACGCCGGGGGCGGTCACCGCGGCGTCGCTCGCGCTTTTTCGAAACGGCTGGAAGAGCAGCTTCCGACCGCGCGCGGGTATGCCCGGTCCGTGATCGCATAGCCGCACGACGACGGCCTCGCGGTCGAGCGTCGCGGAAAGTGTGAGCGTCTTGTTGTCGGCTGTTGCGGCGTACTTGCAGGCGTTGTCCACGAGGTTGAACAAAATCTGTTCGACGATCGATGCGTCAGCCTGCACGAGCGATGTGCCAACGTCCTCCGGCACATCGACCACGAGTGTGAAGCCGGCCTGGCCGGCCCGATCCTCGAGCCGCTCGGTCGCGACATCCAGAAGCCGATCGACCGACAGGTTCTCGATGCGGCCACCTGGTCGGCCCCGCTCCAGGCGGGCGTATGCCAGGACATTGGCCACGAGATGGGTCAGCCGGTCCGCCTCGATGCGGAGCGTCTCTAGGTAGCGTTGCCTGTCGGTCTCGTCGCGGACCATGCCCTGGGCCAGCATCTCGGAATACATGCGGAACGTCGTCAGCGGCGTTCGGAGCTCGTGCGTTACAGCCGATACGAACACCGCGCGTCGTTCGCTCAGGCTCATGACCCCTTGGAGAAGCGCGACGACCGCGCCGGCTGCCATGATGAGCGCCGCCCATCCCACGAGCAGCGCGAGCTTGACGGAGGTAAGCCAGGCCGCTGCCGTCATC
Organism: uncultured Candidatus Kuenenia sp.; assembly: GCA_964478275.1. Lineage (GTDB taxonomy): Bacteria > Planctomycetota > Planctomycetia > Pirellulales > UBA1268 > QWPN01. The sequence goes on along the minus strand of CAYZHH010000146.1, from coordinate 5,189 downwards.
GGCACCACCCCGGGAAGCAGTCGCACCGGGAGTGAGGCGAGGAGTCGAACCTCACGGGCCTCCTCGATCGATTCCGACGGCGCGGCCAAGTGCGGCAGCAGATTTGCGTTCGGCAACAGATCGGCTGTGTCCGCGAGGAGCTTTGACGCGATGGCTGGCCAGTCGAGCACACAGCCCTGCACAAATTCACGGCCTCCGATATCGACGCGACGAACGAGCACGAGCTCCCCGGATTTCCAGAGTGGTTTCATCACCGACACCTGCACGTTGGCTGGTGGCCAAGCCTCGGGGATCAACAGGCTCTGGGTCGGTGACGGAAGCACCCGCTGTTCGCCGGCAGACGGCTCAGCCGCTGCGTCGTTCGGCTGCCCAGCCTGCCGGTTCAGAAACTGAACGTTGTCGGCAACGTTCCCTAAAAAGTAACGAGTGCGGGCCTGGTATTCGTTCTGCCCGCGCTGCAATTGCTGCTCATCATTGAGCGCCGCACTTTGTTGCATGGGCCTCTGGCCATCGAACGGATGAGGCGTTGTCTCGGGACGGGCCAGGGCCAGCGTGGAGGTTCCCGCGGGCTCGATTGGCGGCAGCTCCGCCAAGAGCGTGGGGCCGTCGAGCACGGCTGCGAGCTCGGTGAGCACGGCCTTGGCCTTGGCGACGTCACCCGCTTTCACGACGTGCGGTCCTGCGACCGATTGCACGTCTTCTGTGGGCACCTGCGGTGAGGTGAGCCGGTTTTCTGGATCGATCTGAAAATGCAGTCGTACATAGGGTGTCGAGCCCGTTACGAGGGGTGAGGGAACCAGCACGAGACCGTCCCGGCCAATGCCACCATTGAACATGCGACCATAGGCTCGGTCAGCAGGATAAAACGCCTCGTAGACAAAGTAGGGCCGCGCCGTCTCCTGGGCGACGAGGGGCGCCATGAGCGAGTCCATCCGCCACAGCGCGAGCCGCGCGTTCTCCTCGACGATCGCCTGCACACGCGACGCGGCCTCGTTCGCATCGGCCTGGAGAGCCTTGATGCTGACCCAGCCCGCCGCCGCGACGGCCAGGCACGCGCACGCCGCAAACGCTGCCCAGATGTGCCAGGGACGAGACATGGTTACGGTGCCGCCAGTGGATCGTCGGCTGGATCGGCTCGCTTCGTTCCATCAGCTGCAAACATGTAGCCCTTGCCGCGGACGGTCAGCACGAGCCGCGGGTCGTCGGCATTGTCCCGGAGCTTGACCCGCAGTCGCGTCACGTGCATGTCGATAGTCCGCGTGCTCACGCCACGGGGATCAAGTTGCCAGACCCGCCGCAGCAGCTCATCACGGCTGATCGCGCGGCCGGCATGGGCGACCAAGTATCGCAACAACTCCGCTTCCTTGTCGGAAATCTCTGTCCGTTCGCCGTCATCGAACCGTACCTCAAAACGGTTCAGATCGATGATGGCACCGGGCAGGGTGATCATTGACACGTCGCGTGGCCGCTCGGGCGATCGCCGGAGTACGGCCTCCACGCGGGCCAGCAATTCCTTGACGCTGAACGGCTTGACGACATAGTCGTCGGCCCCGAGTCGTAGCCCCTCGACGCGGTCGTTCTCCTCGCCGCGGGCCGTGAGGAGGATGACGGGCTGTGCCGGTCGCACCTCTCGCACGGCCCGCAGGATCTCGAGACCATCACAGCCTGGCAGCACGACATCGAGGAGCAAGAGGTCGTAGCCGCGAGCGAGTGCCAGGTCGCGGCCGGTATCCCCACGAGGTGCCTCGAAGGTCTGGTAGCCGGAAAACCGGAGGGCATCGACGATGCCGCGGCGAATGGCGGCATCATCTTCGACGGTCAGAATGCTCTGCTTGTCCATGAATCACGCGGTCCGTGGGCTTTCCCGCAGCTTACTGGAACACCACGCCGCCGTTGTCGAGGGCCGTGTAGACGTCGGGCGTCACGAGCCCGAGCCAGGGATCGCTCGACGGCGTCAGGAACAGTTCGGCATACACGCGTTCGTTGAGCTGATCCACGGGCGTTGCTAGGGGCACGGCCCCCGTTGCCAGCCACTCGTGAAGTATGCGGTGAAGCGAGTATTCGTTTCGCACGGTGTCGATGGCGATCGTTGTCTCGAGATTCCGGATGAGGCGAAGCACTGGATCCTCGACGATGCCTTTGGAGATGGCCCTTGCTCCGGCGAACTCCGCCGGAATCGGTGGTCCGCGCTGCGCGGCAGGCTGCGCGACACCCATGGGGACACCTGCGAACGCGAGCGTGAATGAGGTGAATGAGCGTGCCACCCCCGGCTGGTGCTTGCGAATCACATCGATGCTTGCGGCATCGAGGGTGGCATCACCGCGGTGAAGCTCGGCGATCGTGCCCCAGAGGGCGTCGTCCATGCTGTCTGGCGTGTCGCCCGACGGCTCGATTCCGGCCTGCCGCATGTCGTCCCGCCACTGCTCCGTGATCTCGCGCGCCCTGCTCTCGTGATACGCGACGAGTCTTGAGTCGCGATCGCTGTCGCTCATGTCGCTCACTGACTTCGCAAGGGTGAGCCCGTTCGTGAGTCCTCGCTGGAAGGCCGCAGGCCCGTAGAGCCCTGGCAGCGCGTCGAGGACGCGGCCTTTTGCATCGAGGATGTAGTGGATGCTGTTGCCCGTGACGGTGCGACGCAGCACGCGACCGTCGCCGAAGTCGATCGTCACGACGGGCACGGGCCGCACTGATTTCCAGTGAAGCACGAAGTGAGTCTGGAGGAACTCACTCACCGTGGCGTTGGCGTAGAGCGTGCTGCGGAAGAATCGGCTGTTCGCGCAGCTGAGCTCGTCGGTGAGCTTTCCGAGCAGTCGCAGCGACAGAATCGGTTTCCCTGTGCGGGCAGACTCGGCCTTGGCATCGTCGAAGTCGGTGTGCCAGGTGAGTTTCTCGGACGGGCAGTCTTGCGATTCCTCAGCGGCATCGACCGCTGTCGTCGCAAGAACACCCAGCAGCACCGTCACGGCCGCCGGCACAAGCCATCGATTCCTGGTATCCATCAATCCCTCCGTTGTCATGAGTCTTGATCTCTCCTCGTGGCCGTGCCGCATACGGTCGGCAACGCCACGGTGGATCGTAGCGAGGGATCGGCCGCGCTCGTGTAAAGGCTCTGTAACGGAGCGCGGTCGTTCGGCGTCCGTCAGTCCCAGGTCAGTCCCGAGGAGCCGAGGGGCTGTGTTGAGCGGTCGAAGCCAGGTTTGACGTCAGTCATCTCGATGAGACTCGGCAGATAGGTGATGGTGCCGAACGGTCCGTCGATCGTTTCAACTGGCAACTGGGCCTCTCGGATGAGGTCTTCCCACGGGCGGGTGCCATCGAGGGCCGCGGCATCGAGGAGGCCGACGTCCTGGGCCCACATGCACATGCGAGTGAGGGAGACGCGGACCTGGTAGCTGCCCCCTTCCGTGGCCCGCTTGAGGAGCGCGGAACTGATAGCCGCAGCGCCGACATACCCGGCGAGGTAATCGGCAAAAATGTTCTGCACGGGCATGAGTGGTGCGTCGACGGCACCTTCCTCGTCGACGTAGCCCGACACGGCGACGGCCAGCATGTCGAAGCCGCGGAAGTTCGCCCACTCGCCTTCAAAATCGAAACACCGCAGTTCGTGGGCGATGATGCCGGGCTTGCTGGTGGCAAGGATCTTGGGCGAGATGCCCTTCTGATCGAGGTTCATGTAGGAGCACGTGAACACATCGGCATCGCGCAGGAGGCGAAAAAATGCCTGATGGTCCGCAGAGTCGCGGAGGTCGCAGTAGGCCGAGCGTTTCCCGATGTCGGTTTCGAGACGCCAATTGAGATGGTCTGGGTAATCGACCCGTGAGAGATGGAGGACATTCGCCCCGAACTCGGCGAGGGTGCGAGCGGTGATCGGTCCGCCGATGACGTGGGTGCAATCGAGGACGTTGATATTCCGCAGCGGTCGGCCATCGGACGGAAGTCCGGAGGGGAGCGGGATCGGGTCGCTGTCGCCGATCTTGGTGAGCTCGACAATCGGTTTGGCAGCGAGCCGGGCTCCGACCGGATGCCGACGCCATTCCTCGGCGGTGCGAACAACGCCGACTGCTGCACCTTCATCGCGAAGCACCCGCTCGAGGGGTTCCGCATCCCACATGCCGACCGCTTGCTCGACGGCCCGTGCCGTGGGGGCGCATTTCAGCACGCGGTACACGGCGTCGCGCAGCCGCGGGTAGAGCATCTCAAACTTGATGAAGCGTCCGTCGCGCGTGGCGTAGAACTCGCCGCCCACGGGGTCGTCGAAGGAGTCCGGCGCACCAAAGTCGCTGAATCCGAGTTGCCGGCCGTTTTGGCGGAGGTAGGCGATGCCGTGGTGCTGGTGGACGCCGGCATGGGCGTCGGTCGTGACGTCCTGCACACCGCCGCCGCGGTGCTGCCAAATGTCGCCAAGGCACATCCCGAGACTGGCCTGCGCGGCCGCCATGACCTCGCCGAAGCGGTGCCGCGAAGCGAGCAGCGGGTCGCGGTTTCGGATCGTGACCTTGCCTGGGTAGGCAGCCTCCTTGCGGCCGATCGCCGACTCGATCATGTCGAGCGCCCGCTGGGTACTTTCGGATTCGACAGTGGCCATGGGTTCTTCCGGCTCCAGAGGGGACCGACTACCGCACACAAGGGAGTCCGATGAGTGTACCGGTCTCGCCCTCGAGCGCGTCGCCAGTCATTCATCGCTTGCGAAAAAACCGTGGGCTGGGCTATCCTTCGCGAAGAGGCCTTCTTGGAAGTGCCGGTCTATTTCACCTGGAGATTCAATCATCATGGGTAAGGGCAACAACAGTCAGAAGGACGACAAGAAGAACAAGAAGACGAAGAAGGAAGTTAAAACGGCCGTCGTTGCCAAGCCGGCTGTGAAGAAATAGCCGCTCGTTCGTTGGCAAACGGGCCTCGCACCAGAGATCCTCACGATCGTCATCACGTCGCGGCAACATCCGCTGTGTAAGTTGGTGCGGGAGCTGGCGAGCCGGCGGCGACGCTCCGAGCACGGCCTCTTTGTGGTCGCCGGCGGCAACGCGGTGTGTGCCGCGCTGCTCGCCGGCTGGCCCATCGACCGCGTGCTCGTAGGTCCCGCTGGTGAGGCGAGCGAGTGGGGCGACCTCGCGCGGGATGCTGAGGTGCCCATCGTGCTGGTCGCCGAGGAGATCCTGGCGTACCTCAGCGATCTTCCCAGCGCCCCCGAG
>CAYZHH010000145.1:0-8522 GCA_964478275.1 uncultured Candidatus Kuenenia sp. | reverse complement strand
GGCACGGGCAACCCCTCGCGGTGATTCACCGCGCTGCTTGCAGTTCGCCCAGGTCTAGGCCCAAGCGGCGAAGCTTTTTATAGAGCGTCGTGCGATTGATGCCGAGCGAGCGGGCGGCGAGGTCGCGGCGCCAGCCGGAACGCTCGAGCGCTTCGAGGATCAACTGCCGCTCCGGTGAGGCGAGCGCCTCCTTGAGCGGGCTTGCAACGACGGATGCGTGCCGTCCGCCTGCGAGTACCGCGGCGGGAAGATCAGCCGCGTCGACAAGCGACCCACGGCCGAGGAAGACCGCGCGCTCAACGGCATGCTGAAGCTCGCGGACGTTGCCCGGCCATGTGTGGCCGCAGAGGGCGGTCATCGCCGGCGCTGAAATCCCGGTCACCTCGCGGCCGGCGTGGGCGGCGGCCTTCCTGAGAAAATGGTCGGCGAGCAACGGGATGTCGGAGGCGCGGCTACGGAGCGGCGGCATCTCGATGGCCACGACGTTGATCCGCCAGAAGAGATCGGCCCGAAAGCGACCGGCAGCGACGAGCGACTCGAGGTTGTCGTTCGTCGCCAGGATCACGCGGGCATCGACCCGATGCGTGCGACCGCTGCCCACGGGTTCAAACTCCATCTCCTGAAGCACTCGCAGCAGTTTCACCTGCATCGCAGGCGACGCAGTCGCGATCTCATCCAAGAAAATCGTGCCACCGTCGGCCTCGAGAAACCGGCCGTCGCGATCCACGCTGGCGCCGGTGTACGCGCCGGCCACGTGCCCAAAAAGCTCGCTCTCGAGGAGCGGCTCGGCGAGGCTGCCGCAGGCCACCTCGACAAACCGTCCACGGCGTCCGCTGGCCGCATGAATCTCACGGGCGAGGAGCGACTTGCCGGTACCACTTTCGCCGGTGACGAGCACCGTCGCAGGCGTGCGGGCGATCCGCCGGGCAATGTCGAGCGCGTGGAGCAGCGTGGGATGCGAGCCAATCACGGCCGAGGCGCGGCTGGCTGCGGGGCACGGCGTGCTACGAACGAGCGCTGCGTCACGCGCAGCCTCGATTGCGGCGAGGAGCTCGGCATCAGCGCCGGGATGACACGCGGCGGCGTCGGCCCACGCGGGGCAGGCGTCACCCGGAGCGACGATTGCGACGATGCCTGCAGTTGGCGACGCGGCTCGCATGGCCTCGGCCACGCGGCGGCCACCGTTGTCGGGCAGGTGGGCATCGATGAGGCAGGCGGAGCAGCGGTCGCGGCCCGGCGATCGGACGGCCTCGGCGAGCGAACCGACAGCGAAGGCATGCCATCCCAGGCCGCAGAGCCATTCGGCGCGGCCCGAGGCCAGCCTTCGGTCGTCGTCCACGACCACGATCCTGCGAGGGGTCGTGGGAGAAGGATGGCTTGTCATCAGAGACTCCCTGAGGTGCGAGACTGCTCGCGGCACTACAGGGTTCTAGGTTGCGGGGAGGCGACATGGGTGTCGCTTTTGGGCAACAGGTTTGCCTGATCCGCAAGGTCGCCATCACACAACCGTCATGACCGGTGCCATGGACACGCGACGCAGGCCAGCCATGGCCCTGCTTCGCGTGCCGGCCATCCGGCCGGAAGTCAACCGGCCCTCCAGGCCTCACGCTCATCGAGAGCCCATCGACGTCGAGCACGTGGGCCTTCACCGCGACGAGGGCCGGGCGTCACTCGCGGGTTGGATCGGCCCGCTTGTCGGGGTGCCTGTGGCCTTGCTTGCCCTCGACCTCGCCGAGCCGCACGACGTCGGCGAGCCGGTCGGCCGCGGGGCCCAGCAGAATCTCGCGGTTCTCGAAAAGGGCCTCGGGGTCCTGATCGAGCATCTGGATCCGGCGGCGCCTGAACGAGAAAAAAGCAATCACCGCCAGCGCCATGACCACGGCGATCACCACGATGAGGGTGAAGCCACGCTCGGCCATTTCAATGAGCCCGCTGATCCGTTCGCCAAAGAGATAGGCGAGCCCAAAAAACCCGCCGATCACGATCGTCGCACAGACAAAGTCGGCAAAGAGGAACCAGCGATACTTCACCCGCAGGATGCCCGCCGTGAGATAGAAAGGGCTCCGCAGACCCACGAGAAAACGGGCCACGAAGAAGGCCTTGATGCCGTGGCGATTGATGAGGTCTTCGATCGTTTTTTCGCGTTCGGGCGTCAGGAAGCCGCTCCACCATGGATGCGCCCGCAGCACCCGGGCGCCAAAGAAACGACCGATGCCATACATGATGCTGTCGCCCAACAGCGCTCCGACGAGGCAGGCGGCGAGCGCTTTCCACCACACCAGCACCCCGGCCTTGCTGGCCACGCCCGCAGCCACGATCGCCACCTCCTCGGGAATCGGCAGGCCGATGCCGGTGAGTGCCAGGAACAGCACGATGCCGAGATAGGAGGCGTGAAACCAGTCGGGCATGACGGCAGTAGAGGTACGGTGCGATGACGCGGGAAGCCACGAAGTGTACCCGCCCGTCATGATCCGGAAGGGCACCACGGCCGACGTCGCGGTTGGCGTCAATTCGCGGGCGTTGACGGGAGCCACTCGACCGTCAGGCCGGGCTCTGGCGCGATCGCTACGGCGTCTTCGTCGAGGTTGGCGATGACGACCCGCAGACCGCCGCCGCGGTCAGGCATCACCAGGATCGCTCCGGCGCTGCCCCCCGGCGGCGCGACCATGGGGAGCCCATCCGTGCCGAGCACGTAGGCCGCTGTCGCGAGGGCATCCGCCTCGGCAGCCGACCCCGCAAGCACGGTTGCCGAAAGGACGCCCTCGGCTGGTTGGCCAGTCCGTGGGTCGAGGATGTGGCCGAGACGGCGGCCGTGCTCGATGAAGAACTGCGTGCCTGAGCCGCTCGTGCCGAGGGCCCGATCGCGAAGCGTGATCGACGCGAGCTGGCGGCCAGGTCGCAGGGGATGCCGCACGCCGATCTTCCAGCCGCTGCGTCCCGGGATCGATGGTCCCTGGGTGCCAATGGCTCGCACGCTGCTTTGTCCGCCATGCACGAGCACGCTCGGCACACCAGCCGCGGCGAGGAGATTCATGCCACGGTCGATCGCCCATCCCTTGCCGATGCCGCCGGGATTCAAGGCTGTCCCCGTGGCCCGCACTCGCACGCGGCAGCCCGCTTCGTCGAGCTCCATGAGCGGCGTGCCCGACACGGCCCGCGCGGCTGCAAGCGCGGCGGGATCGGGCGTGCGTCCTTGTCGTTCGAGAAATCCCCACGCCTTCACGAGCGACCCGGCGGCGATGTCGAACCCGCCAGCCGTGCGAGCGTGAAGCTCACGAGCGAGCGAGAGCATGGCACACGTATCGGGCGCGACCGCTACCCACGCGCCTGCGTCGGCATTGATTCGAGCCAGTTCGCTCGACTCACGATAGATGCTGATTCGCGCCTCGATCGCATCGACGCAATCGAGGACGGCGATGCCCAGCTCCGTGGCCTCGGGAACCTCGCCGGCGTTGAAGACCACCTCGAAGCGGCAGCCCATCGCGTCGCGGCCAATCACAAGGCTGTGGACTTCGGCCTCTGGCATCGCCTCATCGTACCCAACGCCGCAGTGAAGCTTGCCGTGTGGTACATTGCCGCCGACCGCGGCGGGTCGATTCCCGCCGATTTTCCATGACATTGTGGTGTTGGAGGCCTTTGCTGTGTCACCGTATACGAGCGTGTTCCGTTCCGCGTTTGTCGTGTTTGCCGTTGCGTGGGCCCCGATAGTCGCGGCGGAGCCGGCCGCTGAGAACCCGGCGTTCACGATTGCCGATGGCAGCCTGTCGCTCGAGGCGCCGGAGGGGTTCGCGCGGGTGCGTCCGTCATCAGGGATGATCGAAACAGAGTTTTCGATTCCGTCGGAGGGCAAGGGAGCGGACGGTGCCGAGCTGCCGCCGGGACGCATGACGGTCATGGGCGCAGGCGGCACGATCCAAGCCAACATCGATCGCTGGTGTGGGCAGTTCGCGCAGCCCGACGGTGGCGACACGAAAGAAAAAACCACCACGAAGGCATTCAAGGTGGCCGGCTCGAGCGTGACGCTCGTCGATATCCCCGGCACCTACCTCGATCAGCCAGGCGGGCCGTTTGCCGGTGGCAAGGTCGTTCAGCGGCCCGGCTACCGGATGCTCGCGGGCATCGTCGAGACCCCCGGCGCCGGCAACTACTTCCTGAAGTTTTACGGCCCCGCGGCCACGGTTGACCGTCATGCCGACGGCTTCAAGAAAATGCTCGAGGGCATGGTGGTTGCCACGCGCAAACCATGAAAGTTCAGGACTTCCTCGAGCATCACGGCATCGCCGGCAATCCCTTCGCGGACGAGGATGCGCAGACCGACGCCGTCTTCAAGCGAGACTGTCTCGAGACCACGTTCCATCCCGCCTGGGACAAGATCCTCGGCAGCCCATCCGACCCGAGCACGTCAATCGTGTTTGGCGAGAAGGGGAGCGGGAAGACGGCGCTCAAGCTTCAGATGGTTCGGCATTTCGAGCGGCATAATGAGGCGCACCCAGGGGCCCGCTGCTTCACCGTGCTCTACGACGACTTCAATCCGTTCCTCGACCGCTTCGTGGCCCGCGTGGCCCATGGTCGATCGGTCGAGAAGTCCCTCGGGCAGTGGAAGCTCTGGGACCACATGGATGCGATCCTGTCGCTGGCTGCGACGCAGCTCGTAGACAAACTCCTTGCTGGCGATCGACCGCCGCGACTCACGCATGCTCAGGCTCGGGATATCGCGCTGCTCGCTGCATGCTACGACCAGTCCACGGCCGAGCCGTTCCCGATGCGGTGGCGAAGGCTGCGATGGCGGACGGGCTATCACGGTCGGTTCGGCGGCTGGCCTCGACTCCTTGGCTTCGGGGCCACGATCGTTGCCGTGATCGCGCTCGTCGCGGCGCTGGCAACGGGAACACTCGAGTGGGTGACGTGGTGGTTGCCGTGGGCACTCCTCGGGGCAGCATGGATTCCCGCGGGACTGCGGCGGCTGAAATCGACGTGGCGTGCCTGGAGGATCGTCTCCGGCATGCGCACGGGCAATCGCACCGTGGGGCAGTTGGCCCAGGCGCTTGCATCGATGCCCGAAATGGATCTCGCCGGCCAGCCGCTCCCGTCTCATGCCCGTTCCGACGATCGCTACGAGCTTTTCGCGAAGCTCCAGGGGGTGTTCACGACGCTCGGCTGGTCGGGCATGGTGGTGATCGTGGATCGTCTTGACGAGCCACACCTCATCAACGGCTCCGCCGAGCGGATGCGGCTGGTGATCTGGCCGCTCCTCGACAACAAGCTCCTCAAGATGCCAGGCGTCGGCTTCAAGCTCCTTCTTCCCGAGGAGCTCTACCGGTTCATCGAACGGGAGAACGAGCAGTTCAATCAGCGGGCACGGCTCGACAAGCAGAACCTCGTGCCCTCGCTCGAGTGGTCGGGTGAGACGCTCTACGACATTGCCTCGACCCGCGTGAAGGCGGCGAGTGTCGGTGATCCGCCAGCCACGCTCTCGGCGCTCTTTGATGACTCAGTCGATCAGCGACGGCTCATCGACGGCCTCCGGACGCTTCGCGTGCCGCGGCAGCTCTTCAAGTTTCTCTACCGGCTCCTGGTGGCCCATTGCCACGCTCATACCGCCGAGCAGCCGGTCTACCGCATTCCGGTTGAGCGTTTCGATACGACGCTCGCGGTGTTTCGCCGCGACCAGGAAGCCTTCGACCGCGGCCTCGCCCCGCGCTAGCCGGTGGTGGGTCGCGTCAGCGGCACGGCCCGCGGGAGCGTTGCTGCGAGGGCCGCATCGAAGGAGATGATCTCGGCCACAGGCAGTGCCGTGATCGGCACGAACGCGGGCCTTGGGGCCGGTGGCGCGGTCATCGTGGCGGCTGGCGATTGTGCCTGAGGAGGCTCAGACTGCGACTTGAGTGGAATCCGAAACCGCACCCCACACGTAGGGCAGATTCCCTTGCGGCCGGCGAGCTCGTCCTTCACCTTCACACGGTGTTGGTTGGGGCAATAGGAAACGATTCCCATCCGGCGATCCTTGGCATGAAGAATCCATTCATCGTCGCCGCCCGCTTCCGGAGACGCAAGAGTGGACCGTAGGCTTGCCGGTCTCGGCAGACCGTCATAGGCTCCGGAGTCGGGGCACTGCGAGGAATGCAGCGATGCCCACCGAGTTACCAGGAGCCTTCTTGATGGCACGCCGTGAGCGCGACCCAGCCCCAAAAGACGAGCAGGAACAAGTGGCGGAGGGGCCGCTCGAAATCGCGCTCGTCGGCGATCTGACTGAGAAGGAACAGGACATCACCGAGCGGCTCCTGGGCATCGAGCCCGGCGGCGAATGCACGATCTACTTTGACTCGCCCGGTGGTAGCCCCTACTGCGCGATGTCGCTTGTGACGCTCATCAAGCTCCGAGACATCCGAGCGAGCGCCATCGTGACCGGGGAATGCTCGTCGGCGGCCCTCTGGCCCTTTGCCGCCTGCCGTCGCCGGATCGTGACCCCGTACAGCGTCTTCCTCTTCCATCCCATGAAGTGGCAGAGCGAGGAGCACATCGGCATCCGCGAGGCCGCCGAATGGTCGCGGCACTTTGCCGTCCTCGAAGGGGAGATGGACGTGCTCCTCTGCGAGCTCTTCGGCACGGCCGAAACCCTCATCAACGAGTGGATTCGCACCCATCGCTATGTGACCGGCAGCGAGATGGCCGACGCCGGCCTGGCGGAGATGGTGTCGCTTGGGGCTTTGCCGCACCTGATGCCCAGCAAAGGGTAGGGGCGTGCGCGGCGCAGGCCTCGTCCGAACAAAAGCCCATGGCGAGAGCCGTGGGACTGCGGGAGGAGGGCCGTCCAGCTTTCTATTGTCATTCGGCTCGCCCAATCATCCGCCGTCCCCTCGCTAGCGCGAGGGGCTTGTATCCGAAGTGCCGTGGTGCGAAACGACAAGCCCTTGGAGCCAGCGAGAGGCTTGTGTACCCGTCCATCACAAAGATTGTCAGCGGTACGACTCGTGGCAGCCGCTGCATGCCTTCGAGATCCCGCCGGCAGCGGTGCGGGCAGCGTCGTAGTCTTTCTTGAGGCAGGCCTCGCGAACACGCACGGCGGCGTCCCGCATCGCGTGGCTGAATGCCAGATACGACTCGTCGTCGTGAAACTCGAAGTCGCGCTGGCCGATCACCTCGCCGATGGCCGCCACGATCTCGGCTTGGTGGACGACCTGAGCCTGCGCCTTCGTGAATTCGGCCGATGATGACAGCCCGGCGGCGACGGCCTTCTCGGCTTCCTCGAGTCTCGCCATAAGTGCGGGCCGAGCCGCCGCCTGGCTCCAGACGAAGTCGTCGTCGCGTTCCGGTTTGCCACCTGGGGCGCTGCCACTGAGCATGAGCTGGAGGTCTTCGATCCGCAGTTGGGATTCATTGAAGGCCTGATCGGTCGCCGTCTTGCAATTGAAGCCGGCCCGCGCGAAGAGATCCCGGGCCGTCGCGGCATCCTTCTTCCAGCGCACATCTTGGTCGTGGGCCGCAATCACGCCGAATGCGACGGCGAGTACGCTGAATGACTTTCGGGCCTGGTTGTAGCCCCCGCCTTTGAAAGTCGATGGGGTCACGACGGTGGTCTCGACCAAGTCTTTCTGCGTCTTGATTTCGTCAATGAGCGTGTCTTCCGAAATGAGCGACGACCACTTGAATGCGTCGCCGCTGCCAGCCGACCTCGTGGCAGTCGGCTCCCCTGTGGGCGGGCCGCCGGTGGACGGCCGTTTTGCCGTTTCAAACTCGGGCCGCGGGCCTGAGAGGACACTGAATGCATTGTCGTAGAAGGTGCCAGCAGTGGCCTTGTCCCACGCGGCCGGTGGCGGTGTGGCGCGGCGCACAGGCGGCTTGGGCTTCGGGCCTGCCGCAATTGCCCAGACTGCCATGAAGGCGAAAAGCCCCGCAATGGTCATGGGCATACGTGGCCGCAGTGGCGTGGTCACCATATGGAGTGCTCCGAATCGCTGCACTGGAAGGCTGAATCAATCCCTCAGGGATCGTAGCAAAGAGATCGGCCTTTCCAGCCTGGAATCGTCTTGACGCTCAGGGGTCGGTCGGTCACTCTCCGCCACCCAGAAAGCCCGGCGAACCCGCCGAGCGAGTGTCCCAATCGGAGCAGCGGCCTGCCATGCGATTGAATGCCTTTTCGTTGACATGCTTCGCCTCCACCGCCCTTGGTGCCACCATGATCGTGGTGGCCCTGGGCCTCCCTGGCTGCTCGAGCGCCCCGCATGGGGGTGACACCACCGGGGCCGCCAAGCGAACCGTGGTCGAGTTTCTCGAGGCCGTTCGGCGAGGTGACGACGGGGCTGCCCGCGGGCTCCTGAGCGTAGCCGCTCGCACAAAAACCGAGGAATTGGGGCTTTCCGTCGCGCCGCCGGTCGAAGATACGGCGACTTACACCGTGAAAGACTGTGAGGTCGTGAGCGAGGAAGGGGACGTGGTGCATGTGGGCACGACCTGGACCGATACCGACCCCGATGGCTTCAAGACCAGCGCCCTCAGTGGCATCCGCCTCGAAGTGGGCGCCC
>CAYZHH010000144.1:0-8534 GCA_964478275.1 uncultured Candidatus Kuenenia sp. | reverse complement strand
GCAGGGCCGCGTGATGCGGACGTTTGTGGGCGATGATGGTTTGGCCCATCTTGCCGGCCTCACCAAGCTCAAGCGACTCGAACTCCGTGGCTCCCTCGTCGGTGATGCCGGGATGGCGCACCTGGCAAAGCTGCGCGAAGTCACCCTCCTCGACTTGGCTGAAACGAGCGTCGGTGACGAAGGCGTGGCCCACCTGACGGGACTCTCAAAACTTGCCGCGCTTGACCTGTGGGACACGCAGGTTGGCGATGCGGGCATGGCGGCCGTAGGCCAGCTCACCAGCCTCGTGTCGCTCAACCTGCAAAACACCGGCGTGGGCGATGATGGCGTGGCGCGACTCGCGGGCCTCGAACGGCTCGAGGATCTTACGCTTGCCGGAACCAAGATCGGCGACGCGGCCCTGGTGACACTCGGCAAGCTCCCAAGGCTCCGTCGCGTATCGCTCGCCTTCACAGCGGTCGGCGATGAGGCGGTCGCGGCGCTTTCTGTCGAACGCCCGCAGCTCGTCATCGAGCGATAGCGTTCCGCGGCAACGCCTGTGGCCACTGCGTGGAACGCCTTCGCGCGACGGCCGGTCACTCCAGTGGCGCCGCTCGTTTGACTCCAGCCCGCCTGAGGGGTATCACGACGGGCTCCCGGGCCGCGCGACGTTGGCCCGGTTCCCGAGTCCACCCGTTCCGCAGCGGAGTCCACGACCATGTTCCTCGGCAAGATCTGGAAGGCGTTCGCCGCACAGATGAACAAGCTCGCCAACTTCTTTTGGACGGCCGATCCGGTCGCCCAGCTCCAGTACGAATACGACAAGGCAGTCGAACAGATGAAAGAGGGCCGTGAGGGGCTCGAGCAGTACCGGGCACTCGTTGAGCGGGTCACTCGGCAGGTCACCACGGACTATCAGCATGTCGCCTCTCTCGAGGCCCGCGTGAAGGCGTACCTCAAGGCGGGTGAGCGGGATACGGCAGCGAAGTTCGCGCTTGAGCTCCAGAAAGCTAGGAAGGAATTGGCCGAGAACGAGGCGCAGCTCCAGCTTCACGAAACCGCCTATGAAAACAACGTCACCAAGATCAAGCACGCCACCAAGAAGCTTGCTGACCTCAAGACAAAGATTCAGAAGTACGGTGCAGAGCTCAAGCTCTCGCGGGCCGAGGCGGAGCTGGCCAAGCTCGCTCACAGCTTCAATTTTGACGTCACGACCGACTTCGGCCAAATCGAGGACGTGATCCAGGACAAGATCGGCCTGAACCGGGCCAAGGTTCGTGTGGCTGCTGACCTCTCGGGGCAAGGACTCGAGGAGATCCGGCGCGAGCAAGTCGTGGAGGAAACGATGGCGGCTGATGCTCTTCGGGAATTCGAGGTCGAGCTGGGGCTTGTGACGCCTGAGACCGCTGGCGTGACGGCCGACGCCAAAGAGCTAGGTTCCCAGAAGATCAGCCAGACGGCTGACTGACCCCTTCAGGCGGATGTCTGAACAAACCCTGTTATCCTGTCGGGAGTGAGCCCGTTCCGTGACGACGCCCATGACCCCCGTCGAGCCGGCCCAGCGCCCCGCGGCGGCAGGAGCCCCGGCACCATCCTCGCTCGGCACAGCTCCGGCTGCTGCCGGTACGTCGGCGGCCCTTGCGGACTGGTGCCCCGGCTGGGCCGAGCGACTCGGAGATGCGTACCTCTCCGGAACGAGTTGCGTCTTTCTCCTCCATGGCAACGTGCGCGATCTGGTGCCGGTTACGTCGCCTTCCGTGGGTCGGCCTGATCCGGTGGATGCCTGGGGGACCGTCTCCGACTTTCTCTCTCGGGAGTTGTTTGGCGGTTGGGACATCGTGCTCTCCTACGACGTGGGCAAAGGGCTTCGGCCGCTGGCGGGGAGCAACCCTGTGCGGCTGCGAGCCATGGCCCAATGGCTCACCGAGCGAGCAGGCAGCGCTCCCGCATGGCCCCGCGATCCTGACGCGGCGATCGCCATGATCGATGCGATTCTCGAGCGGAACCTGATCGATCCTCCCGAGCAGCGAAAGCGAATCGCTGTGGTACTCGACTATGCGGCCTATCTCGTCCCAGCCGGCGAAGGCGGATCGCGGTCGGCCGCTGCGCGGCTGGTTCGAATCCTGAGCTGGGCAAGCAATCCACTCCTCCGCCGCGTCAACGTGGCGGTTGTTCTCATTGCCGACAACCTTTCCGAGGTTCATCCCCAACTGGTGACGAGCGCTGCGGTGACGGCGATTGATGTCCCCATGCCGGACCATGCCGAGCGGGAGCGGTTCGCCCTGGCGACCGCGGCAGCAGCAGGAATTCCGGGCGCCCAGGATACGGCGGTGCGTCGAATGGCGGCCATCTCGGGGGGGCTCACCCTCGAGAGCCTCCGCGGCGTGATCACGCTCGCTGCCCGTGACGGAACGGCGCCGGATGGCGGCGAGTTTGCCGCGAGGAAGAAGGATCTGATCGAGCGAAGCTGCCACGGGCTGGTGGAGTTCATCGAGCCGCGGCTGACACTCGATGCCATCGCGGGCCACGTCGAGGCCAAGAACAGGCTCGAGTCTGACGCCCGAGCGATCCGCCGCGGGCAGTTCGAGACGGCCCCGATGGGCTATCTCATCTGCGGCCCCGTCGGAACAGGCAAGAGTTTTATTGCTGAATGTTACGCGGGGACCGTGGGCATACCGTGCGCCGTCCTCAAGAACTTTCGCAGCAAGTATGTCGGAGAGACCGAGGGGAATCTCGAGCACGCGCTCGGTGTGCTCCGAAGCCTCGGGCCGGTGGTGATCGTGGTAGACGAGGCCGATGCTGCCCTCGGGAACCGTGAGAGCACCGGCGACTCGGGCACGAGCGGTCGGGTCTTCGCGATGATTGCCCGCCAGATGGGCGACACCCGCTACCGCGGCAAGATCGTCTGGATGCTCCTCACGAGCCGCCCCGACCGATTGCCGATCGACCTCAAGCGGCAGGGAAGGGCGGAGGTCCACATTCCTCTCTTCTATCCGCACGATCAGGAGGAGATGGACGTGATGTTCGCGGCGATGGCCCGCAAGGCTCGCGTGAAGCTCGCGACTGGGTTGCCTGGCCCGATCGATCTCGACATAGGGCTCTCAGGGGCGGACATCGAAAGTGTGGTCCTCGGGGCGCGGCGACGGGGGCTCGATCGGGCAGCGGAAGCCGGCGAGCCACCGCCTGACGAGATTGCTGAAGCCGACCTCCGTGCTGCCCTCGACGACTTCATGCCCTCGGCCCAGGGGCTCGAAAAGGAGCTCCAGGAGATCGTGGCGGTCCTCGAGTGCACCGAGAAACGGTTTCTTCCGTCACACTGGCGGGCGGCGATCGAGCAGCCCGGCGGTCGAGCCCGGTTGCAAGAGCGGGCCGCCGCGATCCGCGAGGTCATCAGCTCATGAGCTCGCGGCGCTGCCGCATACGCTCCAAACGATCAGCCCAGGCCCATTACCATCAACCCCGAGGAACATCCGCATGTCCGCCAAGACTCCATGGTTCGACGACAAGACCGAGGCCCCACTCCTTGCAGAGTATGCTCGCAAGCTCGATTCCTTCTGCGACGCCGTGGCTGATGGCAAGGTCACGTCGCCCGAGCTTGCCGACCAGGAAAAGCGGCTCGTCTCGCTCATGAAGGAGCTCGAGCCCTTGCTGTCTGACGAAGCTCATGGGAAGGTCACGCAGCTGCTGTGCGAGGTAACCTCCTACGGCCTCATGCAGGCGATGCATCTGGCGGGAAAGAGTCGGCCCAGCACCGTCTTCCGCGGTTGATGCTTCGGCGCGATCACTGACTCGTTCAATCACGTTCCGATCAGTCCGATAATTTCAAGCGAGAGGCGATTCCATGGCAGGCGAACCAAAAGCATCGTTCTGGGTAGTCGTGTGGCTGGTGGCCCTTGGCCTCGTCGGTTATGCGGCGTGGAAGTGGGGCGTGTTCGACCAGCCTGGCGTCGGTGGCGGAGGCCAGGTCGCGCAGCCGGCTGCCAAGGGGGGAACAAAGGCCGGCGGCGAGAGCGAAGAAGAGCTCCCGACGGAAGCTGCCGACGAGATGGCGCCGACGACGGTTCAGGAATACGCCTTCAAACCGGCTGAGCGGTTGCCGCCGGTGACCGGAATCGCCGGATACAAGCCTCTCGAGGACGACACGGTTCGTTTCGCGCTCAATGTCTGGGCCGGCTGGGCCCCGATCATCTACGCCAACGAAGGCTTCAAGCCGGGCAAGGTCTGGCAGGCTCCAGGGGGGAAGCCCTTCAAAGTCGAGCTCGTCCTCATCGATAACCCCGTGACGATGCGGGATGCCTGGGCCGCCGGTGAGGTGCATGTCGGCTGGGCGACCCTCGACATGGTGCCGCTCTTCCTCGAGGGGCTCGTTGACGCGTCGGGCAAGCCGAAGGACTCCCGGGCCATGCCACGGATCTACCAGCAGGTGGATTTCTCGAACGGCGGTGACGGCATCGTCGTGCGGGAGAACATCAAGACCGTGAGCGATCTTGCTGGAAAGAAGATCGTGCTCGCCCAGAATTCTCCGAGTCAGTTTTTTGCCCTCAACATGCTCGTGGCCGGCGGGCTCCAGCCTGCCGACGTCAATATGGTTTACACCGACGATGCGTTTCAGGCGGCGGCGGCATTCAACGCCCAAAAAGACATCGCGGGATGCGTGTCGTGGGCTCCCGACATCTACAACCTCGAAAAGGCCAAGGGGAATCGGATGCTCGTGACGACGCAGACTGCGAATCGACTCATCGCCGACATCTGGTTTGCGAGAGCCGACTTCTCCAAGGACCATGCCGACAAGGTCGAGGCGATCGTCCGTGGCATTTTCGATGCGATGGAGGAACTGAAAAACGAGGGAGCCAAGGCGAAGGTCGCCGGGCTCATGGCCGACGGCTACAACATCCCGGCCTCCGACACGCTCGGAATGCTGGCCGATGCTCATTCGACCAACTGGGCTGAGAACTACCAGTTCTTTATCAATCGCAACAATCCATCCAACTTCGAGCACCTCTGGAAGCAGGCCTACCGGCTCTACCGGAACGTCGGCACCATCACTCACCCGTCCGTTCCCTTCGATCAGGTGATGGATTTTTCAGTCATCCAGAAGCTCGGCAAGGAGCCGAAATACGCCGAGACGAAGGACGAGTATGCCCGGGTTCTCGCGCCCAAGTCGCTCTCGGCGATCCGAGCCGAGAACGAAGAGATCCTCACGAATACGGTCGTCATCCACTTCTATCCCAATAGCGCCGATCTCCGGAAGAACATCATCCGCAAGGTAGATGGACGGGAGGTTGAGGAGCCGTATGACCCGCGGGCCGATCTCGTCCTCGCGGAGGTCGCTACGCTCGCCCAGCAGTTTGGCAACGCGAGGATCGTGATCGAGGGCCACACCGATGGCTCGATGAAGGGGCAAATCCCGGCGTCGCTGGTGAAGGAGCTTTCGCTCGCCCGGGCCGGGGCGGTGAAGGATGAGATTATCGCGAAGTTCGATTTCGACCAGAATCGATTCGCCATCGATGGCCTCGGCTGGGATCGGCCAGCCGATCCAGAGCAGCCGGACGAACACGTGCTCAACCGCCGCGTGGAGATCAAGGTCTACTCCGCCGAGAAGGAGTAACCGCCCGTGGCAGACACAACTGCTGAAGCAGCCGCCGGACAGCGGCCCGTCAACGTGAGTGGGAGGCCTGTGCGAATCTCCCCGCCGCTGCGGGGCGACCTTTCATCGGAGGCCTCGTTTCTGTGGGGGGCTGCGGCGATCGCCACGGCACTCGTGGCCTGGTGGCTCGCCACGGCCCCGCTGTTCCCCGTGCCTGCGGCGAATGTCGCCGAGCGGCCGCCGGTACAAGAGTATGTGCCGTTCGTGAGCCCGGTGATGCTGCCGGGGCCGGGGGCCGTCTTCGAAGCAGTGCCCCGTGTGATCACGGAACGGAAGCTCTTCTCGAATACCCGTGTGACGCTCATGCGCGTCGTGATGGGCTTCGGGCTCGCGGCGGTGATTGGCGTCCCCTTTGGAGTGGCGGCCGCCTGCTTCCCGGCGGTGCGAGCGTTTCTCTATCCCGTGACGATCTTCGGCCGCAACATTCCCGTGGCCGCCCTCATTCCACTCACGTTTTCACTCTTCGGGATTGGGGAGTTTCAAAAGGTCATGTTTCTTTTCGTGGCCAGTGTGGCGTTTGTGATCAGTGACGCGACGGCCGCCGTCCTTGAGGTGCCGCAGCGGTTTGTCGATACGGCGATGACACTCGGGGCCTCGCGGCTCCAGATCATCCTCAAGGTGCTCGTGCCGCTGGCAGCGCCCGTGATTTTCAATTCGCTCCGGCTCCTCTTCGGTCTTGCTTTCGGCTACGTGATGCTGGCAGAGCTCGTGAAGTTTGGAAGTGACTCCGGTGGCCTCGGCGACCTCATCAACATGTCGCAGCGGCGGGGAGACCGAGAGCCGATCCTGATCGTGCTCATCGTGATTCCGATGCTGGCCTACGCCATTGATCGGGCGCTGTGGTGGCTGCAGTGCGACCTGTTTCCGTACCGCTACGGCGGCAAGGGGCGGCTCCCGCGGCTGATGCACCGCATCCTCTACAGCACGCAGTCGGCGACGGTGGGGGGCAGACCGTGATGCCCGACCCGCACGCCGTGGCACCGGAGCCGCTGGCGGACCGACCTCCTGCTGTTGAGCTCTGTGGCGTCACGAAGGTGTATCACCCCGGGACGCCCCGCGAGGTCACCGCGATCAGCGACGTGACATTCGCGATCCCAGACCGCCATGAGCGTGGCGAGTTCTGTTCATTCTTGGGCCCGAGCGGCTGCGGGAAGAGCACCGTCCTCCGAATGGTCGCAGGCCTCGAACCGCAGTTTCCACCGACGCTTGGCAGCGTCCGCGTGCTTGGCCGTGATGTCATCGGGCCGGGTGCCGACCGGGGCATGGTCTTTCAGGATTACACGAGCTTCGACAACCGGACCGTGCTCGCCAACGTGGTCTTCGGCCTCGAGTGCCGGGGGGTACCCAGGCGGGAGCGGGAGGCGGAGGGGCTCGATTGGATCGGGAGGGTTGGGCTCGATCCGCGGCGGGACGCCGCGAAGTATCCCCACGAGCTCTCCGGCGGTCAGCAGCAGCGTGTTGCCATTGCCCGCACGCTCATCCTGCGGCCGCGGGTGATTCTCATGGATGAGCCTTTTGGGGCGCTCGACCCCGCCACACGACTGGACATGCAGGATCTGCTCGTGAAGCTATGGCAGGAGGCCGAAGCCACGGTGCTGTTTGTGACCCACTCCGTCGAGGAGGCCGTGTACCTCGGGGACCGGGTCTACCTCATGGCGACGACACCCGGGAGAATTGTCGAAGAGGTCACCCTGCCACCTCCGTCGGCCCCGGCTCGGGAGGCTCAGTCGCAGCCCTGGTTCAATGACGAGGTCACGCGGCTCCACGCGAGGATCGAACGGATCGAGGCCGAGGCCAAGCCTCTTCCGGGCCGCTGATCATGAAGGGCTGGGCTCCGCTTCGCAGAGCGTCAACAATGTTCCAACAAATCAGTCGATATCTCAACGCCGCCTTCACCTACCACTGGAACTTGCTCTATGTCGGAGCCGGAGCAGCGGTGGCGTTTCTCAGTGGTCGTCCCGACGTCGTGCTCCCGCTCGTTGCGGCCGGAGAGATGCTGTATCTCGCGACCCTCACGACGAATGACCGATTCCGGGCGGCCATCGACGCCCAAGATGCCAAGGCCCGTCGGCAGGCCGATACAGCCGGCACTCAGGCGTCCTATGACCGCATCCGCAGTCAGCTTCCGCCGACCATCCTTGCCCGTTTCGATCAGTTGCGCGCCCATTGCCAGAAGCTCACCGAGCTTGCCGGGAGCATGCGGGGCCCCGAGACCACCGGCCCCGACCGGAGTGCCGTCGAGTCGCTCGAGCGGCTCCTCTGGGGGCATCTGCGAATGATCTGGAACGCGGCCAAGCTCTCCGAGTTTCTCGATCACACGGATGATGCGGCGCTCCGCAAACGGGTCACGGAGTTGGAGAAGCGATTGGCTGGCATCCCGCAAGACGCCGGTGCAACCCCACTTCGGACAGCTGTGGAAGACAATCTTCGGACTACCCGCGAGCGGCTCGGGAACATTGCCGAGGCCCGCCAGAAGCTGGACGTCGTGGCGGCTGAGATCGAGCGGCTCGAAACGAAAATTGCGGCGCTGGCTGAAGGGGCTGTGGCTCGCCGCGACATCAGTGACATTGCCCAGCGGGTCGATGAGGTGGCCGAAGGAATGCGGCGCACCGACGAGACCATGCGACAACTCCAACTTCCCCCCGAGCTCGAAGACTTCGAAGCCCCCCCCGCACTCCTCCGCGAAGAAGCGTAGCCACGCGTGGGGCGAGGGGTTGCCCGTGCCCCGTCGGCCGGACGTTCGCTACGGGCATCTGCTTTCGCGCCGGCGCCGCCGTCCCGGCGTCGGCTTCGGCTTGCGGTCGCCGTGCAAAGCCCGGCTCCCAGGGGCATGGATGCCCCGCCGAGCGTAAAACGGGAGCCCGGAGGTGCGACCGCCGGCCGGAGGGCCGGCAAGCTCGCCGGGGGC
>CAYZHH010000143.1:0-8684 GCA_964478275.1 uncultured Candidatus Kuenenia sp. | reverse complement strand
GTCGAGAACTGGGACTTCTCGCTCCAGGCCAACAACGACAGCTACTTCGACTGGACAGGCTATGCCCGACTCACCTATCGGATGGGTGGGAGCCGGCGTCGGAACGTGCCCGACCAAGTCGAGCAGCCCATGATGCGGAACGAGCATATCGTTCGCGCCCATCAGACGCCCGTCGTCGCGATCAATCCGGTCACCGCCCTGGCGTGGAATGTCATCCATGTTGACGACACCGCCGTGGTTGGCGGCACCGGCACCGCCGAAGCCCCTGTGCGGACGCTGGCCCTCGCCCAGAACCTGGCGCTCGCTCCCTACGACATTGTGTTTGTCCACACGGGCGACAGTGTGACGAGTCCCTACGACTCCACATGGCAGTTCCAGGCCGACAACCAGATCCTCGTGGGCGAAGGCTCGTCGCTCCAGCTCAATACCGTGGCCACCGGCTATCAGACGTATTTTGCCGGCAGCGCTGCCACTCGGCCCGTGCTCAGGTCAACGGCAACTGCCATCGAGCTGCGAAACGGTGCAATCATCGACCACTTCCGGATTGAAGACGCGGCGATCGGCATCAGTGCCGACGCGACCGTAACCGGCACTGCCAACGTCAACGACGTGCAGATAGTGGGCACGGGCACGGCAGGAGACGCGGGAATCATCCTGACAAACGTGCCCGCTGGTGCCGAAATCAATCTCTTCAACATAAGCCTTCAGAACATGGATCTCGGCCTGTTTGTCGACGGCGGCGCGGCCGACATCACCTTCCAGGGGATGATCGCGAACACCGGCTCCAGCAACGCTAGCGTGCATATCCTCGGCACGACAGGTGGCACGATCAACATCAACAGCACGACGGACTCCCTCCAGACGCCCGTCGCCCGTGACGATCGATTCGTTGTGTCGTATGGGATTGTCGACACGAGCTCGCTCTTCTCCGCGCCGGTGACGGTCGCGTTCACCACGGATACGGTCACGAATATCGGCCAGGCCCGGATCACGAGCCCGTCACAACGCGGCGTTAGTGTCGCCGGCAACTTCGGAAGCACGATCACTTTCACCAGCCTGCGAGTCACAGACTCCGGTGACGAAGCCTTCGTCACGCAGGCCAACGACGCCACCTCGATCGTGACGATCAACGGCACGAGCCAGCTCTCATCGTTGTCGAATGTGCTCCCCGCCTTCCAGAGCAATGATGACGCGACTCTCAACATTCAGCTCGTGTCGCTCGAATCGGCGGTGCCAGCCGGCACCAACGCCGCCATCGATCTCCAGGGCACATCGCTTGGCTTCCTCTCGATCACCGAGGATTTCCTCGTCAGCGGGGTTGACGGCACCGTAGCGGCGGACGTGACGAACGCGACCGGGGTCATCGTGACCGTGCCGCCCTGATCCGTCGCCGTCCCGTCGTTAGGCCCACACTGGATCGCCACACGCGATCGATCCGTCTGACACCACAGACGTGTTCACCGCAAGACGGTACCAGTGGCTCCATGCCGCGGCATCCACGTCGGCCCGTAGCGATCGCTGCCGATGGGCTTCGAAGCTGTCTCGGAAATAGTCCGTGACGTTCCCTGTGCGACTGTTGCGGCTCGGCACGACACAGCGACGACAGACGTTCATCGCCTGGAACCGCACGGGCCCGATGGCCGCCGCACGTGGCTCGGGCGGTGGCAAATCGGCATAGGGATCGGCCGGAAGGCCGCCGGTGTCCTCCGCCCCCCGCGGGGCCAGCTCCCGTCGGACCGGACTCGCGAGCGTGTCCTCCCAAAACGCGTCGCAGCCACCGACTTCCAGATTCACGCGGAAGCGTCGACGGCACTCATCCAAGTCAAACCCAAACCAACGAGCCACCTCGACCAGCGTGGCCATGGAGACCAGGGTCGGACCGGGTGCGTCGCGATCATCGGGGAAGCCGCCGCCGTACCGCTCCATGAGAAGCACGCCAAAGCCCATGGCCTCTGAAAGCCACCCACATGGGCCATCCCGCCCTGGTACGAGCGGAAACCCGTCGGCCGCCAGATTGGCCAAACGATGGACACCCGGGATCGCGCCAGCCAGGACGGCTGCTGGATCGATCGCGAGTCGCAGCGTGTTGGCGGAAGAAAGGGAGGTGTCACCCGCGCCCGACCCAAGCCCCTCGATCCAGAACTCCGCCCGAATGGCGTGCACCAGCGGAGTCCGCTTGGCGTTGACGACACGCCCCTCCATGTCCACGAGTTGCCAGCGGCGGTCGTGTTCGAGCGATCCGGAGGGCAAGACGCGAGACGCCTCGACCACGACGCCGTCAAGGCTCTTGATCGGATACACGGTGATCCGCTCGAGGGCTGGCATCCTGCAGGTCACCTACATCCTGAAGTTGAACGTCTGCCACAACAACCGTAGAAGCCATTGGCCAACCGTGCGACTGCCTACCCGAATACGTGCCGTGCCCCGCATGCCCGGCGTCAATACGCCATCCGGGTCATCGAGCGTCATGAGAGCCTCATAGCTCGTCGAAATCGGGCGCTCTCTGCCGCTCTCATCGGTCTTGGTCGGTACGCCACCGCCAGACTTGCCACTCAGCCGCCCGGAGCCGTCCTCGATTTGACTCTCCGCAAGCGTGGTCACCTCTCCGGAGAACGTTCGCTCAGGAAAGGCATCGAACTTAAGATCCACTCGCTGGCCGCGTTTGACGAACTCAAGCTCTGTCTGGTCCACCACCATGACGACCTCAAACCGGTCGGCATCGCCCACGAGACACATGACGGTGCCGGCAGTGAAGATCGCCCCAAGGTTACGGTCGCCGAGCGCAGACCCTGTCCAGCTTGGGAGCCGACCGGAGGGGTCTTGCTGGGGCGGCACACCAGGCGCCGGAAGGACAACACCGTCCCGCGGTGCTCGAAGCACCAGCTCATCGCGGTTCTGACGTCTTCGCTTGAGCTGCTCAGCGACGCTCTTGAGCGTCTCCTCCACGGTGCCTATCTCAAGCCCCGCCGACGGGTCGGAAAACCGCTCTCGGAGCAGGCTGTCGAGCCGGGACTGGGACTGCGTTTCCTTCCCTTCGAGCTCGGCGATTTCGAGGTCGAGCTCGGGGCTCGTGAGAACGGCTAGCTTCTGGCCCTCACGGACGGCGCCACCAGGCTTCACGAGGAGCTGCTCAAGCCGACCGGCGACCGACACATACACCGTTTCCGCTCCGCGTGGCCGAAGCTCGGCCGGGCACCAGACCCGCTGAGGCAGTGGAATAAAGGCGATCCCAGCGGCAACACCTACCGCTACGACCGCCGTCGCGAACACATTGAACGCCTTCACTTCGTCACGCCTCCCAGGCACCTTCAAAAACTTGATCATCCCATGGAGAGGCCGGATCACCAGCCCCCAGATCGCACCAGCCGCCAGGATCCGGCCGAGTGCCTCGAGGCGGTATGGCTTGAAGACATTCCACACGAAGAAAAAGATCGAGGCCGTGACAAACCACATGTAGACACTGGACGCGACCGCGTAGAGAGCAAACCAGCCGAGGTGTCGCTGCGGAAGAAATGGGTCGTCGGGTTGCTTGATACCGAGACACCACCGCGACACGAGGCGGCCAAGGATGGTGCTCGCCTTCTGGCGGAGGTTCGGGATCTCGAGAACATCAGAGAGGATGTAGTACCCGTCGTACCGGAGCAACGGATTGGCGTTGAACAGGATCGTAGAGACGCTCGACACAAACATGACGTCGAGGCAGAGCTGGTTGAACATGCCGGGGTGCGAGTTCCACCAGAGGTAGGTCGCGACCGCTGCAAGGACCACCTCCACATACATGCCTGCGGCCCCGATCGCAGCCCGCTTCCATTTGTTCTGCAGCATCCAACTGTCGGAGACATCACAGTAGAGACAGGGGGTGAATACCAGCAGCATGACGCCCATCTCATGGCATTCGCCGCCGTAGTACTTGCATGAAAGCCCATGCCCAAACTCGTGAAACACCTTCGTGAGCGCCAAGGCGATGCCTAGATAGAGCCAATTGCCAGCCGCAAAGAACTGATTGAACTCGGGCAGTTTCGATCGGAAGACCGCGAAGTTCACGAGCACCAGAAGGAGCGCCGAGGCCGCGAACGCAAGGGCGGCGATGATGGCCGAAGGCGAGAAGATCCAGCCGAACCAGGGCCGAAGCTTCTTGAGCATCCAGTCTGGATCAATGCCTCGGAACCGAAGGGCCATGATGTTCGAAAGCCAGGCCACCCATTCCTTCCACTTCCGCTGCCGCCACCGCTCGTACAGCTGGGGGCCCTGCCCCTGCCGGTCGCCAATCACGAGCCCCGAGCGGTGAAGCGTGGCAATGAACCTGGCGAGTTCGTCCAGAGTGATGCGCCGCGGTGGAAATTGCTCCTCAAAACCGTCTTTGAGACCATCGAGGCTCGCTTGCCCGTCGAGCATTTCGAGGAGCGCGTATTCCTCAGGCCGAAATCGGAAATAGTGGAGGGAGATCGGATCCTTCACGACAAACCAGGCCTGCCCTTGGTAGAGCTGCCGGATGACGATGAGGTCGCCACGCTTCCGCAGACCGACCGGCCGCGTGGTGCTTGCCCGAAAGGCATCGGCGGTGGCCATTCCACATCCCTCGCGAGACTACTCTGCAGCAGCCGACCGGGTCGGTGGCCTGCCGGAGTGAACGGTCATCCGCACGATCTGCCCAGCCCGCAGGAGCCATTCGCCCCCATCCTGCCGGTTCTTCACTTCGGCGACGACCCGGTAACTTCCCCCCTCGACCCGATGCTTGATCTTGAAGATCCGACCCTCGAACGACTCGACGCGGCCGTTGTTGAGCGTGACTTTCACCGTCACGGCGCGGGCGCGGAGCGAGGCGGGGCCGAACAGTGACGCATCGACGAAACCCTCCACGTAGAGCCGATCAATCGTGATGATGCGGGCCAAGGGCTCACCGGGCTGCAGCCACTCCCCTTCGTGGGGAAACACCTCCTCCACCTCGCCGTCGAGGGGGGAGCGGATGAGTCGCCGCTCAATCCCCTGCTGGGCCGCTTCGAGCTCGACCTCCTTGCTCGTCGCGGCGAGTGATGCCAGGTGCCTCTCGAGCTTGGCCTGTTCGATCTGCAGCTGGGTCTTCTCCGACTCGAGCTTGAGCCGACGCCGCTCGACTTCTCCCACGGAGTCCTTGACCCGATCGTGCGACTGCTCCGCCTTGTCATACGTCGCTTTGGCAACATCGTAGGCCTTCTCGGAATAGCGGACATCCACGTCGCTGGAGGCCTTGGAAACCGCCTGTTTGTGCTCCGCCTCGGCCCGCCGCTTCTCCATCTGCGGCTGGTCATCATCGACTGTCGCGAGGATGTCTCCCTTCTTGACGACATCCCCCTGCCGCACGGCGAGCCGCACGATCACGCCGGCTTCACGGGTTGGCACCTTCACTTCGTCGATGAGCGACACGAGGCATCCCTCGAGGACCGGCTCGACTTCCGCTGAAGCTGCGCCCGAAGGAAGCCCCAAAGGAATCGGCGCCGGCTGGGCCGCCGCGACCGTCCCCCAAAACGCCAGGACGGGCACCAGGAGGTGGGCCATCGCCGAGTGGTGAGTGAAGTTCCTGCGCGTCATTGGATCGCCTCCTACCAGAGCCTGAAGAGCACCTGTGTCCGAATGAACGCAAGCACGTCATGGAACCAGACATAGCCGAGGGGTCGCGTCCCACAGGCGATCCGCGCGGTGACGCTTGCCCCGGCGCCGAGGGCTTCCCTCTCGTGCCGCTTCGGGTCGATCGTCACGCGCACGAGGACCGTGTTGCCTTGATCCCCTCGCACCTCGGCCTGCTCGTGGATCTCACGGACGGTGCCGCGGTGCCTGGTGCCGGGGTCGGTGGCGAGAATGTAGTCCACTTCCAGGTCCCGTCCGGCCTCGCGGGCAGCGGCGTAGGCGCGATTCACGTGCCCCAACCGGTCATCCGGCATGTGGACTTCGAGCTCCCAGGGGCCCGTTTTGTCGGCCACGCTCATGAGCACCTGACCTTTTTCCACGGGGCGAAGCATGAGCCGATCGCGAACCTGCCAGGTGACGATCACGCCGTCGATCGGGCTTCTGACCGTGAGATCGGCACGCCTGGCTTCCCACAACTCCCGCTGCTGTTCGAGGCTCTCGATCTCGCGCTCGAACTGCCGCGCCCGTCCCTCGAGCCGTACCCGTTCGTCGGCAGTGATCTTCTGGTCTTCGAGCAACGATTGCCGGGTCGCCCGCAGCTGTTCCTCGTTGGCCGCCTTGCGGCCGAGAACGTCGGTGATGGCGACATCCACCTCGGTATTGCGGAGCCTCGCAAGCGGCTGACCTGCTTTTACGCTCGCGCCGTGCTCGACATCCGGCTCGAGCGTCTCGACCACGCCGTCGATTCCGGCGAACACGTCGCGGCGGTGGACCGGCTCCAGCGTTCCCTTCCCCTCGAGCCGAAGCTCGGCCGGCACGAACACGAGCGCCAGAAGAACGGCTACGAGGGCGAGCACGACGAGCACGGTGCGCGGCAAATTCCGAGCGCTCGCAAGCACCCGCGACTTCCCAACAAGATTGATCAGCGGGTAGAGCGGCAGGGTGGTGTGAGCCAGCGCATTCGCGAGGGCGATCCGGCCATGCGCAGCAACCAGGTTGACTCGGGCCTTCTGGGCGGGCTCCAGGGTGGCTGCCTTGAACCACTCGACGACGAGGACGCCAATCGGCTGAGGCACCGCCGCCGGAGCCGCCTCGGCCTTCGCCACCGCGACCGCATCGACTCCGCCCTGCTTGACCACAGGCGTGGGCCGCGGTCGCTCGAGCGGAATGATCGCGAGTGCCGTCGCGTGGGATTGGTCGATGTAATTCTCGAGTTCCTCCTCGATCTGAGGTGGCAAATCGCGATTGGGATCGGGGTGCCACAGGGGCTCTCCCGCACGGGCGACCACGCGGGCCAGCGCCTCGATCGCTTGCACCTCATTGGCCCGTCGCTCGACGGTCTCCTGACCGCTCACAGCCTCCAGCCGAAGCTTTCGCCTGCGTTTGACGAGCACGCCCACACGATCGCAGCCGATGATGCGCCGCGCCTCGTTGGCCATCGTGAACGCCGTGGCGAGCGGATCGAGCGACTCGTGGACCGCCCGACTGAACCGCTCGGCCTGGGTGAGCGCCGCCTGCTGCACATCGACCATCGCCATCTGCCGTCGCTCGAGATAGTCACCGGCGACCATCGCCATACGGGCGATGAACGTCAGGTATCCTTGCTCGGTCTGCTCGTCCTGCCGGTGCTGGAAGACCTCGATCAATCCCGCCCGCGTGCCCCCTCGGTAGATCGGCATGGCGACCATCGTGAAGGGGGTCTCATTCGCGGCCACTGGGCTGCCGTCGGGACCGGAGATCGAGGCCCCACCGGGGACGATGATGCCGGTCGGACTCCCGAGCAACGACTGAATGAGCCGGAGGTGTTGCCCTTGCGTCTCCGGCGAGCCGCCAAGCCCAACCGCCTCGAGACCAAGGTGGCTTGCCGGCTCCGCCATCCCTCGCTCGTCGATGAGCCAGACGATGCCGGCCACCGCCTCCATCGCGCGGAGGATTCGCTCGAGCATGGCCCTGGCGAATGCCGCCTCGTCCATGTCACCACGGGCAAGGGACGCGAGCTCGTCCACGATGGCGTAGATGTGCGACTGCGCCCGGTAGATCTCTTGCGATTCGTCGATACTCATGGCGGCCACCAGCGACCCCGGCCGACACCTCACTCCCCCCACACGGACGAAGTTACGGTGTCATGCCGCAGATTACCCTCGCGAGGCCTGCGACTGGGCGGCACGCTTCTGAACGTCGATTTCGAGCGGGCCGAATGCCTGCTCGTGGCGAGCCACCGCGTGACCGAGGGCGTATGCCAGCCGCTTGGCCGTGTAGAAGTTGACGATGATCCGCTGGGTGAGCTGGATGGTTTCGGGGGTTGTCCCGCCAACCTGCTTGTTGAGGCCGAAGTCGACGATCAGCTCCTCGGGGGTGCCCGTGACCCGGCAGAAGTTGGCGTACGTCGCAGCGATATGCGATTCGTCAACAGGAACCTGAACGGGCTCGGGGCGGGCAGTCTGCTCGTCAGTCATGGAATTCTCCGAGGAAAGGAACACGTGCGAGAAGGGAAGGCACATGCACGACCGACGCTGGTCCGCATGCCAAGCTCAATAGTCTACCGCCATCGCTGCCCTGGGCAAAAGACTTTTTCAAGCAGGGCCCTCGCCTGGCCGCTGCCACGAGCCACCATGCCGCGCGATCCACGCCGAGGATACAAATCGCCGAAGCAGCGACCGCACGCACCGTACCGCGTCGGCCTCCCATCGTTCCTTCGGGGCATCGGGATCAACTTCAAGCCCGGCAAATCGCAGCCGGCACGGCCAGCCTCGTTCACCGGCCACGGCATTGAATCGCTCGATTACACGGAGTGTCCATGCGGCACCGAGGGTCTCGCGAAGGGCGAGCATCGGGGAATCTATGGCGGGCACCCGCGCACGAGCCCCTTGGATAGACGCCGGCCACCACACAGCCTGCGTTGCGGCAAGGATGGCTCCTCCGGCGAGGGTACAGGTCAAAGCCGCTTCTACACCCGCCGGCAACGGCTCGCCATTGCCGGCGAGCGGCAAAAACGGCCACAGGAGCGAAATCTGCCCAACGGCCACAAACAGCGCCGCAAGCGACCGCTTCGTCGCGACAAAATTCAACCACCCGATGAC
>CAYZHH010000142.1:0-8792 GCA_964478275.1 uncultured Candidatus Kuenenia sp. | reverse complement strand
GGCTTTGGCCATGCTGCCGACGTGGCCGTGATCGAACGGCTTGCCAATCGCGCCGAGCATGTCGCCATTCTTCACGAAGCCGACCTCATGCTGCCGCTCCTCTAAGGGCCCCTTCCATGACGACCGACGGACCACCGCCGAGCCGACGAGGGTTTTTGAGCGCGAGTGCAACCGCCTCCTTGGCCGCTGGGCTCATGGTTCACTCTTCGCGGGCGGCGTCTGAAGAAACCCGCGAGCTACGGCTGGGCGTGGTCGGCTGCGGTGGCCGGGGCACCGGCTCTGTCAACGATTCGCTCACGATCAACGAAGGCGTGAAGCTCGTCGCAGCCGCCGATCTGTACGCCACCAAGTGCGAGGGTCTCCGGCAGACGTTGCTCGCCCGGCACGAGGGCAAGGTGGCGCTCCCCGCTGACGCGATGCATGGCGGGCTCGACGGCTTCCACAAGGTGCTCGACAACCCACACGTCGATATCGTGCATCTCACGACGTCCCCCGGCTTTCGGCCGCGGATGATTCTTGCGGCCATCGAGGCGGGCAAGCACGTCTTTGCCGAGAAGCCCGTGTGCGTCGATCCGACTGGCTACCGGATCTGCCTCGAGGCCCATGCCAAGGCCCTCGAGAAAGGTCTGGCGATCGTCACCGGCACGCAATACCGCCGGCAGACCAACTCCATCGCCGCCGTCAAGGAAATCCGCAAAGGCACAATCGGCGAGATCGTGAGCGGCACCACTCGCTACTGCTCGGCCGGCATCTGGTATCGGCCACGCAAAGAGGGGATGAGTGACGCGGAATATCAGATGAACAACTGGATGCACTTCATCTGGCTCAGTGGTGATCAGATCGCCGAACAGGCCGTTCACAATATCGATGTCGTCAACTGGGTGATGGGCACGAACCCTGTATCGGCCTTTGCCTGTGGCGGACGGTTCACGCGGCCGAGCGACAGCGAGATGTGGGATACAATGGCGGTGGACTTCGAGTATCCAGAACGCACAATCGTTTCCTTCATGTGCCGCCAGATCCCGGGCACGGCGAGTGAAACCAGCACGGCGATCGCGGGCACCGAAGGCACCTGCTTCATCGGTGCCGGAAACACCGACTCGCGGATTGTGGATCGCAAGGGCAATGAGGTCTGGGCGATGAAGGGCAGCATCGCAGATGCCTACAAGCAGGAGCACAAGGATCTCGTCGACTCGATCCGCGCCGGCACACCGATTGTCGAGCTCATGCAGACTGCCGACAGTTCCCTCGTGGCGGTGCTCGGCCGCGTGGCCGCATACACCGGGCAACGGGTCACATTCGACTTCCTCGCCAAGGAATCAAAGCTCGATCTCTTTCCAGCGGACCTCACGTGGGAGTCATCGCTCCCGCCGCCCGAGTACGCGATCCCTGGCAAGACCAAGCTGGTATGACGCCGTCATGATGCCGCGGTATTCTTGGCACCCACCCCGTATCCGGAGGATCTCTCGCCGATGACCACGCCGTCCCTGCCCCGTTTCTCGTTCGGTGTCGGCGACCGCTTCGCCCACGAGGCTGCTGCCCAACTTGCGGCCTTCGAAAAGCTCGCGGCGGCGGGTGTGGTCGCGGCGCCGGTGTGGAACAAGTCGAACCGCGAGCACTCCTTTATTGGAAGCGAGCCGGTAAGCGTGCGGGAGGCCGCTACCGCGGCGGTGGCTGCGCGAGGCTGGAAGCACCCGTGGTTTGTAGACGCCGATCACATTGGCCTGGCCACCGTGGACCGGTTCCTGGCCCCGAGCGACTTCTTCACGATCGACGTGGCTGATGCCATCGGCAAACCTGCTGCCGGGGCCGACATCGACGCCTTCATGCAAAAGCACGCCGAGTTGACGCAGCCTGTCGCTGTTGCGGGCATCGAAGAGGCCGTGCCGCTTTCGGCCGACGCAACCCGCGCCGTCGCCACAAAGTATCTCGCCGCATGCCAAGAGGCCGGTCGTGTCTACCGTCACATCGCCGCTCGCAAGGAGAGCTTCGTGACGGAGGTGAGCATGGACGAGACCGACTCGCCCCAGACGCCGCCCGAGCTGCTTGTCATCCTCGCGATGCTCGCCGACGAAAAGATTCCGGTCGACACGATCGCGCCCAAGTTCACAGGCCGGTTCAACAAGGGCGTGGACTACGTCGGCGACTTGGGCCAGTTCACGAAGGAATTTTCAGATGACATCGCCGTGCTCGCCCATGCGGCGAAGGCATACGGCCTGCCCACGGGCATAAAACTCTCGGTCCATTCGGGGAGCGACAAGTTTTCGCTCTATCCCGTGATTCGCGAAGCGGTGGCTCGCACCGGCGCAGGGTTTCACATCAAGACGGCAGGCACGACCTGGCTCGAGGAGATCATCGGTCTGGCCGAAGCTGGCGGTGACGGCCTCGACCTCGCCCGTGAGATCTATGCCGAATCGCTCGAGCACATCGACGCCCTCTGCGGCCCCTATGCGACCGTAATCGACATCGACCGTGCAAAGCTCCCTCAGCCCGCCGAAGTTGACGCCTGGAGTGGACCGCGGCTGGCCGCTGCCATCCGCCACGTGCCGACAAGCCCAGACTTCAATCCGCATGTCCGCCAGCTTCTGCACGTGGCCTTCAAACTCGCCGCCAAGAAGGGTTCTCGGTACACCGACTTGCTCGTCGCCAACAGCGACATCGTGGGCCGACAGGTCACGGAGAATCTCTTTGAGCGGCACATGAGGCCGTTGTTTCTGGACGCGACTGCATGAGCAGCGACATGAAATCCGCCGTCACGATCGCGCTCGTTCCGGAAGCCCGGCGAGGCCCTTTTGTTTTTCATGCCTGCCCCGACCTGTCTGCGGCCTGCGACGTCACGCTCGAGGAATGCTGTGAGCGAGCGGCCGAGCTCGGGTTTGATTCGGTTGAGATTTTTCCGCCAGACTCCGAGACGTTTCCGCGTGAAGAGCTTCGTGCTCTCCTATCGGCACACGGTCTCGGCCTCGCCGCCGTCGGCACAGGTGCCGGCTGGGTGAAGCACGGCCTTCAGTTGTGCGACGCCGACGCCACGAAGCGGGCTGCCGCCGCCGCCTTCATCGCGGGAATCATCGACGTTGCCGCTGAATTCGGCGCGCCGGCCATCATCGGGTCCATGCAGGGCCGCACGTCACCAACCGTGCCCCGCGACGCGGCGCTCGATCTCCTCGCCGATGCCCTCGCCACACTCGGCGAGCGGGCCGCCGGTCACGGCCAGGTGCTTCTCTACGAGCCCCTCAATCGCTACGAGACCGACCTCTTCAACCGCCAGGCCGATGCCACCGCGTTTCTCGAAGCTCGCGGCCTTGGTCATGTCCGTCTGCTCTGCGACCTCTTCCATATGAATATCGAAGAGGCTGATATCGCCGAGACTCTCCGAGGGATCGGCCGCCACGTCGGTCATGTCCACTGGGCTGATTCCAACCGCCGTGCGATGGGGCTCGGCCACACGCCGCCGGAGCCGATCGTTCAGGCCCTTCGCGACATCGGCTTTGCCGGGCACCTCTCCGCGGAGGTGTTTCCACTGCCGTCGTCAGACGAAGCCGCGGCGGCGAGCATCGAAAGTTTTCGCCTTAACGCTCGTTTGCAATAGGCCATTGCCGCGACGCCTGCCGGCGAAAGCCCGCGAGTTTCATTGAGCGGTCCGGAAAGAGCTCGAGCAGCGAGTACCCGTTGTTCTCAGGCCCTGCTCCTTCGACCATCGCGACGAGGGTGACGTAATGAATGCCGCCTATCTCCTGGTAGTCGTTCTGGTGGCTGTGGCCCTGGAAGACCGCCTGCACGTTCTGAGACGACTCCAGCACCTCACGCACCTTCTCGCGGTTACGAACGCTGTGCTTGCCGTGCTCGTCGAGTCGCTGGTGGGCCATCACGATCGTCGGGAGCTGGGTCGCGGCCAGGTCGGCTTGCAGCCATTCCAACTCGGCCGGCGGCACATTGGCGTCGTCCCAATGGGAATTCTTCCGGCCGTACGCCGCGCCATCCTGCCGGTAGCACGCATCCAGGATGATGACGTGCCAGCCGTCGCGATCAAACGAGAACGAGGAAGCGGGTTGGCCAACTTCCCCAAGGAATTCCTGTTTGGTCAGGGTATCGACGCAATGGTTGCCCAGCACAAAAAAACGCTGCCGTGCGATGCGCTCGAACTCACGTGCAATTTTTTTGAGCCACGCAAGCTCCTCTTCCACCGACGCCGCGGCGTCCACAAAGTCTCCCAACTCGACGACAAACGCTGGCTCGTGCGACCGTACTCGGTCGATGGCTTCCTCCAGCTTGCGGGGCGTCTCGCGATAGTGTCGTGATCCCACCGGCGGCTTGTCTGCATAGTGCATGTCGGTGACCAAGCCGACTCGAAGCGGCGATGCCGCAGGCGAGTCGGCCGCGGCGCTCGATGCGGATTGGCAGGTGCCGCCGAGAGCGGCCAGCCAGAGCGTTCCATCCTGCAAAAATTCCCGCCGATGGCTGCGAAGGCCTTGGCCGCCGTTGAGGAACATGGTGAGCCTCTGTGCCGTGTGTGGGTTGCCAGTGCTGAGCCAAGACAACCGCACACAGCGCCACTGCGGTAGTGTGAACCGTATTGAGAGCCCCTGCAAACCTGTCCTCGCGGCGTGGGCTGGCCGCCGGGGACCACGGCTGGCGCTCGAAAGGAACTGGGCTGTGCCTTATAACCCTCCGGCATTGGCAATCGACGCCACCCACCATCCCGGAAGCCCCCATGCAGACTCGCCCACTCGGCACAACTGGCCTTACGGTGCCGATCCTTGCCTTTGGTGCATCGTCACTCGGCCAGGAGTTTCGCCGCGTCACGCTCGAGGAGGCCCTCGGAAGCGTGCGCGCGGCGCTCGAGAGTGGCCTCACCCTCATTGACACGAGTCCGTTCTACGGCCGTGGCATGAGCGAGGTGCTGTTGGGTGTGGCCCTGCGAGACATTCCTCGGAGCGACTATCTCCTCTGCTCCAAGCTCGGTCGCTTCGACCTGCCTCACTTTGATTTTTCAGCGAAGCGCGTGGCCGAAAGCGTGGATGTGTCGCTGCATCGGCTCGGCACCGACCACCTCGACATCATCCTCTGCCATGACATCGAGTTTGTGCCGATGCAGCAGATCGTGGATGAGACGCTCCCGGCACTTCGGAAGATTCAAGCGGCCGGCAAGGTGCGGTTCATCGGGTTCTCGGGCTACCCGCAGAAGATTTTTCGGTTCATCTGCGACCAGACCGACGTGGACTGCGTGCTCAACTACAACCAGTACACGCTCCAAAATACGCGCTTTGCCGACGAGACGATTCCCTATCTGAAGGCCAAGGGCATCGGCGCCATGAATGCCGGTCCGTTCAGTGCGCGGCTTCTCACCGATGCGCCGCTCCCGGCCTGGCTCAAGGAGCCCGAGGATGTCAAAGCCTCGGCCCGCAAGGCCGCCGACCTCTGCCGCGCCCGTGGGAGCTCGATCGCCAAGCTCGCCCTTCAGTTCTCGATTGCGAACCCCGATATCGCGACGACCGTGGCAGGCAGTGCGAATCCCGCGAACATCCGTGCCTGGGCAACCTGGGCGGCCGAGCCTATCGACAAAGAACTGCTCTGCGACGTTCAGGCCATCTTCGCCCCAGTCAAGAACATCGGCCACACGGAAGGCCTTCCGCAGAATAATTAATTTTACGCGGCGCCCGCCATCCATGGCCTCGCTTCGCTGTCCCGGGCCTCCGCCCGACAGTCAACCGGCCTTCCGTATGGTGTACGATCCGCAACATGCGCATTGACGCCCATCAGCATTTTTGGAACTTTTCGGCGGCCGAGTATCCGTGGGTCGGCCAAGGGATGGAGCGGCTGGCCCGCGACTACCTTCCCGACGATCTCGCGCCGAACCTTACCGCCGCGGGCTTGGGCGGCAGCGTGGCCGTCCAAGCGCGACAGTCGCTCGACGAAACTCGCTGGCTCTTGGATCTCGCCGACCGCTTTGAAATCGTGAAGGGTGTGGTCGGCTGGGTGGATCTCCAAAGCGATCGCGTGGCCGAGCAGCTCGATGAGTTTGCAGATCGGCCGTCGCTTGTCGGTGTACGGCATGTCGTGCAAGACGAGCCCGACCCGCGGTTCGTCTTAGGCGACGCGTTTGTTCGTGGCCTGCGGGAGCTTGCTCCTCGAGGCCTCACCTATGACCTCCTGCTCTATCCGCACCAGCTTCCTGCCGCCAGCGAGCTTGCCGGCATGCTTCCCGATCAGGCGTTCGTGCTCGACCATCTTGCGAAGCCCCGGGTACGCGAAGGGCTTTCAGCCGCGATCGAGCCATGGCGAGCCGACATTCGCGCGCTCGCCTACCACGCCAACGTTACGTGCAAGCTTTCAGGCCTCGTCACCGAAGCGTCATGGCGTGGCTGGCAGCGCGAGGATTTCACGCCCTATCTCGAAACTGCCCTCGACGCCTTCGGTCCCGAGCGACTGATGATCGGCAGCGACTGGCCCGTCTGCCTCGTGGCAGCCGAGTACGCCGACGTCGCCAGAATCGCGACCGATTTCATCGCGAAGCTTTCTGCCACCGAACAGGAAGCGATCCGCGGCGGCACGGCCACGCGGTTCTACGGCCTCGACGCCTGACTCGGGGCTGCCCCGGAGTATGCTGGGGGCTGTCATGAACACGAGCAGGCGACTTGTCGTGATGGGGATTGTGGCGGCAGCCGCTTCCGGGCTCGCCTGCCGCGAGGCGCTGTCGCAGCAGGGAATCACGGATGGCCAGCCGACGTCCACGGTGACAGCTACCAACGGCTACGACGGCTGGCAGTCGCAAGGCGGCGTCGTGGGCCCGTGGTGGACCGGCAGCAGCACGGCCGCCACGCCCCCCGTCGGCAGCGGCGGATTTTGGTTTGGTTTTCCTGGGCTTGGCTTTGGCGGATCACAGGGCTCGACGAGCGGAATGGGCACTGTCGCGCCAAGTGTTACGACGACCAATGGCGCAAACGGCTTTGTGTCGTCGAGCCGACTCACGCCTTTTGTCACCGGCGTTGTGCCAGTCGTGGGTGACGGTTTTCCACTCATGACAGCGACGACCGCGCCCGTGCTCTCCCTGCCTGTGACCGCGTTCCCGTCGGTGTCATCGCTGCGGGCCGTTCCGATGCCCGCCGTGAGCATCGCCCCGGCCCACGCACCCGCGTCAGGTCCGAGCACTCCCGAGGCTCGCGATCGTGCCAAGGAGCTCGTCGCAGCGGGTGACCGTCGGCTGCTCGACGCTACCGAGGGGCCTGCAGCCGCTAAGGCCTCGCTTGCCGACTATCGCTCAGCGGCACGCTTTGCTCGGGATGATGCCGACATCGAGATCCGCCAAGCGATCCTGTACGAAGCCCTCGGCAAGCGGCGCGACGCCGACCGCGCGATCGAGCGTGCCGCGCGGATCGACAGACGCCTCGCCGGAACCATCAACGTCGTGCCCGCCGATGCCGCCGGGTTTCTCGCATCGCCGCCGCCGGGAATGCCCGTGGTGGCCGTACGAGGTTTTGCCATCCTTCGCGATGCTCAAGAGCCCGCCGAGCCGTCGCCTGATGCTCGCCCCGCGTCGCCGGTGATCCACTGGCTCTCCGAAGCCTGGGCCCGCCGCTGGGGACCTTCGGCCGCGTCGGCTATGCTCCCGACACCATGAAGGCACTGCTTCTCGCCGAACCCAAAGCGTTTCGCTTCATCGACACACCTGAGCCTGCGGAGCCCGGGCCTGGTGAGGCGGTCGTCCGCGTGCATGCGGTGGGCATCTGCGGCACAGACTACGGCGGCTACCTCGGCAAGATGCCGTTTTTCAGCTACCCGCGTATTCCGGGGCATGAGCTGGGCGTGGAGGTTGTTGCTGTGGGAGCCGGCGTGACCAATGTCGCCCCCGGCGATCGCTGCTGCGTCGAGCCCTATATCAATTGCCAGAAGTGCCACTCCTGCACACGCGGCCTCACGAACTGCTGCGAGCATCACCAGACGCTCGGCGTTCACTGCGACGGCGGCCTTCGCAAGTTTTTCGTTGTGCCCGCGAGAAAACTTCATCCATCGCCACACCTCACACCCGCGCAAAACGCGCTCGTCGAGACGCTCGCCATCGGCTGTCATGCGATTGATCGCGGGGCTCCTACCGCTTCCGAGACGGTGCTCGTGATCGGCGCGGGGCCAATCGGGCTTTCCGCGATCGAGTTTGCACGGCTCTCAGGCGCCCGGGTGATCGTGATGGACATGGCTCCTACGCGGCTCGACTTTGTCCGCGACAAGCTCGGCATTCACGACGTGATCCAAGCGACAGGCACACCGGCCGACGCCGACACGCTGCGGGCGATGACCGACGGCCGAATGGCGGAGGTCGTCGTGGACGCGACCGGCAGCCACCAGAGCATGGCCGCCGCGCTCGAATACTGTTCCTTTGGCGGCCGGCTTGTCTACGTCGGCATCACGCAGCAAACGCTGTCGTTTCCGCACGCCCCCGTGATGCACCGCCGCGAGCTTTCGATTCTCGCCAGCCGCAACGCCCTCTCCCGCGATTTTTCGCGAATCATTTCACTCATCGAAGAATCAAGAATCGATACGCGGCCGTGGATCACGCACACCGTCCCCTTCGACGACGTGATCGACGCCTTCCCGACACTTCTCGACCCCGCCTCGGGCGTCATCAAGGCCGTCGTCGAGATGCCATGAGACGCGCGTCTGGACGCCCTGCTCGCCCGCGGCCATGACGGCCCGGCGGCCATGACGGCCATGACGGCCCCGCGGCCCGGCGGCGTCGCTTGCGGGGGGGGGCTTCCGTCGGAGCAAGATGCCCGGTAGCGAGTCCCGGCATGGCCCCG
>CAYZHH010000141.1:3255-8795 GCA_964478275.1 uncultured Candidatus Kuenenia sp. | reverse complement strand
GCTCCTCGGAGCCTTCGGCAGCAGCGACGGTGCCGACGACAACAACCCCTCCCGCGACTTTGGCCGCGCACCCCTGTCATCCGCCGGCCGCCATAAGCCCGAACAATCACCAGACGACCACGACGACGGCATCGAGATCGTGTGACTCGGGGCGGCGAAGGGTTGCCCGTGTCGTGTCGCCGGACGTTCGCTGCGGGCATCCTGCCCTTCGCTCACTCGACGTAGCCCCCGCTTCGCCATCCTGGCTGCGCTCGGCCTACAACGCCGGCTTTACGGCACGGGCAACCCTTCGCGGATGCCTCAGGGTCAGGCCCGGCCGGGCCAGGCGTCCCACCAGGTGCGGAACTGCTTCCAGTGGCTCTCGAGGAAGGCCTCCTGGCTCGGTGAAAGGGCGTCGGTCGCGTAGATCTGGCGTGCGTATGCCTTGTGTCCCTCGAGCACCATGAGGTGCTTGTAGTAGAGGACGAGATCGGGGCCCTCGTCATACTTCGAGAGGACGGCCATGGCGTCGTTCAGTTCGGCAGCCAGCCGACGGGCCTCGCCATCGCCCGCCGCAGCCTTGAGGCAGAGCGCGACCAGCCGGAGCACCTGCTTCGGGAGAGCATTGCCCACGCCGGTGATCGCGCCGATCGCGCCGCACCGCACGATCCCGTGAAAGACCTGCGTGTCAACGCCCACCATGAGCGAGAGATCGGGGTGGCCGCTCGTAATGTGTTCGGCTGCGTAGGTGAGCGACTCGGCGCCGCCGAATTCCTTGAAGCCCACGAGCGAAGGAAACTCTGCCTGCAGGTTGAAGAACAACTCGGCCTTCGTCTCGAAGCCATAGTAGGGGCTGTTGTAGATCACAGCCGAGAGGCCGCCCGCCGCCTTCAGGATGCCGGCGAAGTGATTCCGCTGGGCAGCCGGTGAAGTGCCCCGCGAGAGCACCCGGGGGATCACCATGAGCCCCGCAGCGCCCACTCTGCGGGCGTGGGCCGCGTGCTCCGCAGCCAGCCGCGAATTTTGGGCGCCCGTGCCGACAATCACAGGGATGCCAGCCGCGACGAGCCTCGCGATGCCCTCATGTCGCTGGGCGTCTGTCAGCAGGGGCCAGTCTCCCATCGAGCCACAGTAGATCACCGCCGACATGCCCGCGGCCATGAGGTCATGGCCCGTTGCGACGAGCGCGTCGTACTCCGGCGCGCCCGATGCATCGCAGGGGGTCATGAGGGCAGGCATGCAGCCGCGGAAAATGTTCATCGTTTGCTCCGTGGGGAATCGTTCGTGGTCGGAGAGTCGGTGGTGGGCAGGGGGTCGGTGCGCCTGATCGGGGTGCCTTCCCACACAGCAATATCGGTCTTCGGATCATAGGTGAGTACACGGTCGGCGCTGCCGGGCACGCAGGGCACATCGACCGCCGGAAGCCCCTTCGCGTGCTGGGCGATCACGGCTGCGTGCTCGGGCAGGCCCGCGAGATTATGCCACTCGTTGGGGTCGGTGTCGTGGTCGTAGAGTTCCTCGCTGCCGTCGGCGTAGCGGATATACCGCCACCGCTCGCTTCGAACCGCATGATTGCCCTGGTTGTGGGTCGTGATTGCCGGCCGCTCGCGGAGGGCCGAGGCATCGCGAAGCAGCGGCACAAGGCTCTCTCCTTCGAGGTCGTCGCGGGGTGGCAGGCCGGCGAGCTCGACGAGCGTGGGGTAAATGTCGAGAAGCTCCACGGGCCGGCCGCACCGCTGGCGGGGCGTCACGCCGGGGCCAGCGAAGACAAGCGGCACGCGGGTGCTCCGTTCCCAGAGCGTGGTCTTACCGGTGATCGCCTTCTCGCCCAGGTGCCAGCCGTGGTCGCTCCAGACGACAACGATCGTGTTGTCGGCGTGCCCCGACTCGTCGAGGGCGGTGAGGAGTCGGCCCACCTGCGCGTCAACAAAGCTCGTGCAGGCGAGATAGCTGCGGACGAGGTTTCGCCACTGGTTCGCGTCCTGGAGCGGAGGGAGCCGCGGCTCTGGCAAACGCCAGTGGAGATACCAGGAGAACCGCGGCGTGTCGTCACGGTCAGATTTGAGGATCGACGGCAGGACCGAGTCGTCATCGGGGTAGAGGTCAAACCATTTTTGCGTCGCGTAGCAGGGCACGTGGGGCAGGAAAAAACCAGCGGCAATAAAGAACGGCTTGTCCTTCGGTGCCGTGTTGATCTGGTCCACGGCCCACGAGCTCACCAGAAAATCCCCTTTCACCGTGTCGTCGTTGTCGGGTGGCCACACGC
The DNA here is from genome assembly GCA_964478275.1 of uncultured Candidatus Kuenenia sp. Lineage (GTDB taxonomy): Bacteria > Planctomycetota > Planctomycetia > Pirellulales > UBA1268 > QWPN01. The sequence goes on along the minus strand of CAYZHH010000141.1, from coordinate 6,550 downwards.
CCCAGTCGAGGAGGCGGTGGCTCATGGGAGGCGATGTCACCAGCTTCTCTGGCGGGGTCGAGCCAACGCCTCCGTGATTGCCGTGCTCCTGAAAATCAGCAGGCCCCTTCTTGCCGCCGGATCGCGTGCCCGTATGAAAAATCTTGCCGTCCCCGGCCGTGCGATAGCCGTGCTCGGCGAAATACTGCGGCAGCGTGACGCGATCGGCGAACTGCGGGACGTCGCGGAACGATGGGGCCAGGCCGTGGATGCCGGTGGTCGATGGCCGAAGGCCCGTCAGGAGGCTCGCCCGCGACGGGTTGCACAGGGGCGCCTGGCAATGGGCATTGGTGAACGTCGTGCCCCGGGCAGCGAGGGCATCGAGGTGGGGCGTCTTGGCGAGCGGGTGCCCGCCGAGGGGGCCAACCCAGTCGTTCAGGTCGTCGATCGCTATGAAGAGAATGTTGGGCTGGCCCGACCGCTGATCGTGGTCTGCAAAGGTGGCCGACCCGCTCACCACGGCGGCAGCAGCGATCAGGGTGGCATAGCGAATCAAAGGTCGTTCCTCGGTGGCGAAAGAGCCGCGAGTATAGCCCCGCGGCAGGCGTTGGCGGATTGGGCTGCCGGGGCGGAATGGCGGGCTTGACGTTGAGGCTTGCGATGCTTTTTCACACAGATCGCACGAGCCTTTGACGATCATTCTGATGGAGTCGATTGCGGCAACAGTGCGGAATACGAAGTCCGTGCCGCCGTCGCCCTGGTGACGTCGTACCCCCGAGCCGGCTCGATGCGAATCCTGACACCATCGCATGTGCTAGCGGCGATTCTCGCCTGGGGCGTCGTCGGCACGAGCCAAGCCGATGAATTCGGTCAGTTCCTCGTTGTGGCGGACGACTCCCAGGGGCCTGAGGCTCCGCTGCCAAGCGTGGTGGACCATTTCGGATCGTTCGAGCAGGTGAGCGAGGCCGTTCAGGCCGATCGGGCGAGAATCGAGGAGCTCGAGGCCAGGCTCCAGGAGCTCGAGGCAGGCAAGGCCGCGGAGCCGCTCCCGGCGCCCAAGCCGAAAGACGACGCGAAGAAGCCTTCCGAGCCCTACGAGATTGGCACCGACAAAAACTTCACGTCCGTCTGGAAAGACACTTTCCAGGCGGAGTCTGCCAACAAGGATTTCCGCGTCAAAATCGGTGGCCGAACGCAGTTCGATGCCGTGGGTTTCTCCGCGGGCGCGGGGCCGAACCAGCTTCCCACCCAGGCTGGTCTCGATCCCGAGCTCGCCGACACGGTGGCTTTTCGACGGGCGCGGCTCCGCGTCGAAGGCCGAATGTACGAAGTCTACGACTGGGCCTGCGAATACGACTTCGCCAACCAGATCAACGTCAACAACGAGGTCTTTCCAACGGAACGCGATGCTGGACCGCTGACGGCCGTCACCGACCTCTGGATGCAGATTCGTGAGGTGCCGGTGCTCGGCATCGTGCGTGTCGGAAACCAGAAGGATCCCTACGGCTACGAGCATCTCACGAGCAGTCGCTGGCTCAACTTCATGGAGCGGTCGTTCAGCCAGGATGCCTTTGAGGGGCCTTTCAATAACGGCTTCGCACCAGGCGTCCAAATCCTCAACAACAACGAGGAAGGTAACCTCGCCTGGCAGGTCGGCGAGTTCAAGAACGTATCGAATCCATTCGGCTTCTCCAATTCCTCGGGCGGTAGCATGACGGTGGGCCGGCTCGTCTATCTTCCGGTGTTCGAGGACGAAGGGCGGAAGCTCATGCACCTCGGCATTTCTGGCCGGTCGATGGAGCCGAGGCGGCAATACACGTCCTTCGACAAGAGCACGGGACTGCCGATCGGTGACGAGATCACGGCGGTGCGGTTCCGCAGTCGTGGCTCCATCCGAAACGGGCCGAGTGGACCGCTCAACTCGCTCTACGCAGACGCCGGTCTCCTCCAAGGCACATGGCAGAACATGATCGGCCTCGAGTTCGTGGCCAACAACGGTCCCTGGTCGCTCCAATCCGAGTACTTCGGATCGTGGCTCTACAACGCGAAAACGACCAACGCGGGGGCGGTTGTCAGTAACGGCTTTCAGCCGGCGCCGGGCACGTCCGTGGGAACGGTCTACTACCAGGGCGGCTACACCGAGGTGCTCTACTTCCTCACCGGCGAAAGCCGGACGTACTCCCGGCTCGAATACCGCTTCGACCGTCCTGTGCCTCACAACAATTTCTACGCCGTGCGAGGTGGTGGAAAAGGTGGCCCGTTTAACCTCAGCGAAGGAGCGTGGCAGGTTGGCCTGCGCTACAACTACCTCTGCCTCAGCGACGGACAGGTCAACGGCGGCGTGCTCAATGGCATGACCCTCGGCCTCAATTGGCTCCTCAATCCGAACGCCAAGGTGCAGTTCAACTACGACTTCACCTACCGCGACTTCGCGAGCACGCCGTTTAACAAAGACGGCACGGCCCGGCCCAGTTTCAATGGGAGCGGCGGCATTCACGGGTTCGGCACACGGCTCGCGTTCGACTTTTAGGAGAACTCCAGGGGAGAATGTCATGAGCATCAAGACATGGATGTCGGGGCTGTGCTGTCTTGCCCTCGCGCTTGCGGCGGCTTACGTGATGGCCTCCGATGCCTCGTCATGCACGCCGGGCACCAGTTGCGGCTCGTGCTGCGAGCCGCAGTGTCGGGCCTCGTGGAACGAGGTGAAGGCGAAGAAGCCCGAATACTCGATGAAGTGTGAGTTTGCTTGTGCGCGGGCCCGAGACCCGTGGCATGCGCCGCAGCCCGAGTGCCGGTGCAACCCGCCGTGCGGAACCATCTACGTCAAGAAACGGTTCTATAAGGTGGATGGAAAGGAAACCGTCGAGCGGGTTCCGAAGTATGAAGTCGAGATGGTGCAGACCGAGCCTTGCGAGTGCTCGCGATGCAGCGGTGGTGGCGGATGGTGGCCTTTATTTTCTCTCTTTCACGGTTGGTGAGCCATGGGAATCGTCTCAGCAAAAAAGCTCTGGATTGGCCTCCTTGGGGCAGTGTTCGTGTGCCCGAGTGCGGCCCTCGCTCAGAACGACTGGCAGTCGCCTGATCCCTATTTCGGTGCCTTTCAGCACCGCCAGGCAGGCACGCCCGAAGCGGAGCGGCGATATCGCGCCGAGATCGCTCCCCAGCAGCCGCAACGGCTGCACGAACAACGCCCAGCGGCGCCTGGACCACTCCGAAAGCGGTGGTTCAAGCCCCGGAGCCGTGCTGGGTCAGTCACGCGGCCATGACTTCATGAGGCCATGACTCCATGACCGCCATAGACCGCGGCTTGACTCCC
>CAYZHH010000141.1:0-3155 GCA_964478275.1 uncultured Candidatus Kuenenia sp. | reverse complement strand
CATGACTTCATGAGGCCATGACTCCATGACCGCCATAGACCGCGGCTTGACTCCCGTTCATTCCGCGACAGGGGGCTCATGCGGGGGTGACGTCGCGATCAGGGGCGGCCGAGGACGATCCACGGCGACCGCCACGCCGGCAGGTTCTTGTCGCTGAAGCCACCGGCTTCGATGAAGAGATACTCCCGCCCATCCTTCGACACGGCCTTGATCTCGAGGGCCTCGCTGCGGGCCAGATTCATGAGCCGTTCGCCAGACCAGAAGAAATCGCGGTGGTCCGTGTCGCCTCCCTCGTGGAAGGCGAGCGTCTTGAACGGAGCCCTGTTCACGTCGCGCCCCTTCGCCGGATCGAAATCATCAGGCGTGGGTACGACCGAGAGCACCTTCCATGCTCCGATCACCGCTGGATTCGCAACGAACGACCCGTTGTAGCGAAACCATTCGGCTGGGGCAGCCACGGCCTCGCCGCTGGTGTCTTCGGCGCTATCGGCAGGTTCTGTCGAAGCGTGAGGCAGTGAGGCCTGCCACTCCGACGACCGCATCGGCATGAAGGTGGCCGTCTTGCGGAACGCCTCGGTGTCGAGCGGAGGCAGCTTCATCTCCTCAACCCATAGGCTGAGGATGCCCTGGGGCACCGGCGGCATCGTGACAATCGCTTTCTCGCCGTAACGGAGGAACGAGGTCGCGGCAATCGTCACGGGGCCGTGGCCAAACTCACGAAGGAAGTCGGCGGTCACGAAGGCCCCGCGCGGCTTGCCGCCTTGCCGCCGTCCCACGCCTTCATTCACCTCGATGAGCTGACGGCCGTTGATAGAGATGCGGTACCCATCCCCGCTACCGACATGCTGGCCCGTGCCGATGCGGATGCGGTAGAGATGCCCGGGCTTGGCCTCAGGGAAGTCGAACGTGCCGCGGATCAAAAGCACTTCTTTGTCCCAGAGCGTTCGCATCGCGATGGCGTGCTGCTCGCAGCCGGGCATGGGGCAGGCGCGGCCGGAGAGTGGGCCGAATCGATCCTTGTCTCCGCGCGTCTCGAAGCCGGGAACAGGATTCACCTTCGGGTCGGTGTTGAGGGCCCCCGCGTACTGGCCGAACGGGCCCTGGCCCTTCTTCCAGCCGGCCTTCGCCGGATCGAAGCCCGGCTCAAACCAGCCTTCCGTGCCGGGCGGCAATGTCACGGGCCGGTACCGCCAGGGCGAGAGATCGTAGGCCCGTTTTTCGGGTGGATCGAAAGTGAAATAGTTCCAGGTGGCGTCGCGGATGTCTGGGCCGAAGTCATGCCAGTCGTAGTCGTGGATCCCGGCCTTCTGGTAGAGCGACACAAGGTCATCGATCAGCCCCACCGGGAAGGCTGACTGCTTCGTGGCCGCCGCCAAGGCCAGAATCCCGCCGCGGTTTTTTGCCATGAACTCGTAGACCAACTGGTCGCGAATGATCGGCTGCAAGACCTCTCGAAGCTTCGGGCTGAGCTTCTCCGGATCTGCCGAGAGGAAGAGGTGCGCGTAGGGCAGCGGGGAGTCGGGGTAGCGCCGCTTGGCCACGTCGAAGAGGATGTCGTAACCACCCGGCACGTCGGCGAGTGTGGCGGCAAGCAGCTCGAGGTGCGAGTCGTAGACGCTCGCGATGTTCTGGCCACCTGGCCACATCTTCACGCCCGCGTAGTCAGAAAACGCTGCTTCGACGGTCTTGGCAGCGAGCTCGCGAACCTCGGGGCCTGCCTTGGCGAGCTGTTCACGGATGAGGCGGACCGGCCCGGAGGTCGTGCTCCACCGCTCGCAGGTCTTGAGCAGCTTGCCAACCGCCGGCAGCACCTTCGCGTAGCACCGTGGGTCGGTGACCACCGGTGCGAGGGCATAGAGCGCCCCGTTCTGGAGCCACTGCTCCTGGTGGCCGAGGTAGGGAATCAGAAGATCGACATGCGGGGCGATCATGTCGGGCGTGCCGCGGGCGACGATCGTGAGCGCCGCATCCTTGATCCACCACGATTCATCGGCATCGCGTAGCCGCTTGATGGCGTCGGCGAAGGCTTCCGCAGCCCAGGGGGCCTTCGGATCGAAGGCAGTGATCGTTCCGCGAAATCCGGCACTGCGCACCCGCGGATCAGCCGAGTGGCGGAATTCGGCGAGCAGCTCGTGCCGGACCGTTTGCCCCGGCTTCGGGAACATGTAGTCGAACGTGAGCCCCGCCGCGTGGTTGGATGCCATGTGGCGGATGAGGTATTCCGGGTGGTGGATGAGTCGGCGGACTTCGTCGTCGCTGACGGGGGCCTCGGCATTCAGTCGGGAGATGAGCGGCTTCGAGGAGTCCCGTGCGAGCGTCTCGCCCGATATGTCTTGCTTCGAGCCGTTGGCATAGGCCGCGGGCTCGACTGACTCAAAGGCATCGTCGGCCGCGGTGCCCCAGGGCCGCTCAGGAAGCTGGTAGGGCTTGGCGAATCGCGACGTGGCCCCCGTGATTCGGAGCGTCTTGCGCGGAATGGTGTACGTGAGCGCGTAGGCTGTCCCCCACTCCTCCTTGTCGTACCCCGCACCGCCGAGGATGCCGAACGACCCGTTGAATCGGCGCGACAGGTCGTAGTGCCACTGGCGGGCATCCATGAACTCGCGGTACTGCTTTGGTTTCTTGTCATAGAGGAGCCCCATCGCGGCGCTCCGCCAGATCTCACCGATGCCGCCACCGGTGTGGCCGTGGAGCATGAAGGTGGTCGTGTAGAAGCTCGACATCGCCACGACGTCCCGGGCCCGCGCATAGATCGACTTCTCGCCGTCGGGGGTGAGCGAAGCTGCGGCCGCCATCACGAAGGCGAGGTTGCCGTTCTTGCCGTTGTCTACGAATGAGGTCTCGGGGCGGTCGTCGCCGTAGGGGTTGATGCCGCGGCCGGCAAACCGGAAGAAGTGGACGAGCGTGCGATGAAGGAGGCTGTCGTCTACCTTCGCGCCACACTCCTTGGCGAGCAGGAGAAACGTCACCACCGCGGTGCCGCCGGCGTTCAAGTGGCCGTTGCCGTAACCGACCTGGGTGACTCCGCCACGGCCGGCCCAGGCGTCGAGATATTCGCCCTTCTTCGCGGCCTCGGCCCACTTGTCGATGACCGGCAGGGCTGCGGCATCGCCGGTGCGAAGGTAGTACTCGCAGAGGGGAATGCCGCCGTAGCC
>CAYZHH010000140.1:388-8822 GCA_964478275.1 uncultured Candidatus Kuenenia sp. | reverse complement strand
CGGCGGTTTCGCACGTGGCGGGCGGGTGCTGGTTGTGTTCTGAGGGTAGCCGATCTGGCCTGAAGCTGTCTTACGGCGCAGCGGGACGGTGTCGAAGCCTCACGATCTCTCCCAGAATCCGCTACCGGAGCACCGTTTTTCACGCCGGGCCCAGAGCATGCCCGTGGCCGGGACGTGTCCGGCGTGTCGTTGGTCAGCGAGAGTGGATGTCGATTGCGTCGCCATCGGCCGCCCCGGAGGGAGGACCGCTTGCGGCATGCGTGGCGGTCGCCTTGGCCACGGTCTTCCCGATGTTCCCGATCGCCATCGCCGTCACGCGCGGCCGCAGGGGATGATTCGGAGCGAACACTTTCGCGTTCCGGTGCCGGTGTCTACGGGCGGTGGGGTCAGGATCGAATCGTCCCGCTCCGAGCGTACCCCAAGGCCACCAGCTAGACAGCCCTTGACAACTGTATTAGTGTTGCCATACACCAGGACGCACGCATGCTGCTCTTCTCGATCAACCCGCATTCAGGAGTGCCGGTCTACCGGCAGATCATGGATCAGGTTCGCTACCACGTCGCTGCCGGCACACTGGCCCCCGGCCAGCAGCTTCCGTCGATTCGCGAGCTGGCGCACACCCTTGCCGTCAATCCGGCCACGATCGCCAAGGCCTACTCGGAGCTCGAGCACGACGGCGTCATCGAGCTTCAGCGAGGCCGCGGTGCCTTCATCCATGCGACCCCGCCTTCCATGCCCCGCGACCAACGTCGGCAGCGACTCCGCACGCTGGCCGAACGAATGGCAGTCGAGGCCCGCCAGACCGGCGCCGACGATGCCGACATCCGCGTGGCCCTCGACCAGGCCCTCACCTCCCTGAACCGCAAGCGACCCTCATGAACGATGCCGTCATCGAAGCCATCGACCTCTCGAAGACATTCCGGCCCGCGGTCGTCGCCGTGAATGGCCTCGATCTCCGCGTGCCACGCGGCGCGGTCTACGGCCTCATCGGCCGAAACGGCGCCGGCAAGTCAACGACGCTCCGGCTCCTCATGGGGCTCTTGAGGCCCGACCGTGGCACGGCCCATGTCCTCGGCAGCGACATCAAAGATGCACCGCGAGAAACCCGCCAGCGGGTCACGTATGTCTCGCAGGAACAACAACTCCCCTGGCGGATGACGGCCGACGAGCTCATGGCGTATTTCAGCCAGCTCTATGACCAGTGGGACACCGCGTTCGCGACCGACCTCGTGCGACGCTTCGACCTCGACACAACTCGCCCGCTCGGCACGCTCAGTGGCGGCGACCAGCGTCGCGTTGCCGTGATTCTCGCCCTCGCAGCACGGCCCGATGTCGTCATCCTCGACGAGCCGGCTGCCGGGCTTGATCCCGTGTCACGTCGCCAACTCATCGAAGCCATGATCGATTTTCTCGGTGATGGTGGCGAACGCACGGTGCTCTTCAGCACCCACATCCTCGCCGACCTCGAGCGGGTGGCCGACCACATCGGCTTCATGGACCGCGGCCGCATGATGCTCTCGGGGCCACTCGACGCGCTTCAGGGAGGCATGCGGCGGGTGCAAGTGATTTTTAGCGGCGATCGGGTGCCAAGCGGCTTTGAGATCCCAGGCGAGCTGCGCCGGCGCACCGACGGCCCTGTCCTCACCGCGATTGTGCGGCTCACCGATCCAGACCAGGTGAATCGTCTTCAAGCCATCGAGGAACTCCGTGTGACCGAACACTCTCTCGGTCTCGAAGACCTTTTCATCGAGCTCATGGAACGCGACCCGCATTCCATGGGTGATCTTCAATCCTCTCCGTGGTGGCAGCACGCATGACGACTTTCTCGACGCTCACCGACGCTGACCGCCGCGTGTGGACCGCCCTTGCCCTCCGGCAGTGGGTCGCGTTCGGCAGCCTCCACATCGGATTTCTCGTCGCCTGGCTCGTCGCCCTGTGGGTGCTCCAGCTTGTCGCGCACCCAGGCTGGCTTATCGCCTTCGGCCTGCTCTACACGGTGCTTGTGACACCTGGCATGGCCGGTGCCGACATCATGGACGGCACCGAGGAGTTTTCGTTTGCCCTTCCACCCGGTCGCCGAGCGATCTTTCTCACCCGCATGGGAATCGGCCTCGCGTTCCTCCTCCTGACGACTGGCCTCGGAAGTCTGGCTATGGCCTTTGATGTGCCACAGGCCCTGTGGTCACTCGTGGCAACGAGCGGCATCACCGAGCCGAATCGACCCGTCACGCCGTCGTTCCTCTACGCCCTCGCCGTGCTCGTGCCGGCCGCAGCGTTTGCGGGAACTTTTGTTGTGGCCAGCCTCGCCGGCACGCGGACGATTGTCGGCGTCTCGTGGGGGATCGCGTTCGTCGCTGTTGGCATCGGTGTTTTTGCCTCGCTTCAAGTGGAATCCCTCATCTGGGACAAGCCCATCGGCTGGATGACGTGCGTGATGCTCCTGCTGGGAAGTGTGTTGACGCTTCTGGCCGGCTTCCTCGCCTACGACCAGAAGGAAGCGCTCATCGGCGGTGGACGGGCAGGAGCCAGGTCGGGAACCATTGCCGTGGTCGCCATCGCCATCGGGATCACGGTGTTCGCTCTCGCCATGTTCGTGGTCTCTGTGAGCTATCAAAGTATGACCGTGCGGGAAGTGAGGGATCAGAGTATGACCGTGCGGGAAGTAGATGCGCTCCGTGTAACGCCTTTGGAGACGGTAGACCCATGACGCTGAAGGTCTTTATCGGTTGCGCAGTGATCGCGTTCGTCGCGACGTTCCTTGCCTTCCTCGTGGCTCTTACGACTGGCCGCGGGGGCAGGTTCGCGGGGGTCAGGCCAAGGCCGTGGCATCCGGTTGTTCGGATCGCCTGTGGAGCGATCGCCGCAGCGATCATGGTCGCCGTCACGATCGCCACATGGCCCGCGACATCGGCTACCGCTCCCGAGGAAGGGAAACCGCTTGTCCTTCTTCCTCCTGTGGCCACAGCCACCGCCGAGTCGCCGGCCGACAACACGTCAGCGGACGACGAAGAGAAGCCCGTGCGATTGATCTACACAGTCATGGCGGTCGCGATCGAGGGCGACGCCATAACACCACTCGACGGCACAAGCGTCGTCATCAATCTCCCTGAGGACCGGCACCGTCAGCACGTGATCGAGGGCACACTCCCCGGTGGCAGCTTCAAGGCCGAGGTCAGCGTGGACGGCATCGAACGCCTTGGCCGCAACCGACAGCGGGTCCGTGGTCACCACGACCTCCACTACGAGACCGATTTCGGCTCCTCCGGAATGCATGGGACAAGCCTCTCGAGCGAGGGCACGGTCCAGGTGGACCGAATAACCTCACAAGACCGTTCGGCCGAACACCGGCCACTCTCCGTCGTTCCCGACCGGGTTGGCGCGATCGCCATTCTGAGCCAACTCACGAAATGCCCAGACGAACCTCCACGTGAGGTGACCGGCAGCGCATGGCTCCACGAAAATGCCGATCATCTTCGTGGAGCGGTCAATGCAGGAGACTTCCGAGCGAGCTGGCGGCCGCAGCCCCAGGCCAATGGTATCGAGATGGTCCGGTACGTCGGGCCGGCCTCGGCCCTTCTCCTGCTGGCGGCGATCCTGGCATCGCAGGTCTTCCGCCAGCGGGGCATGGCTTTTGTGGCCGCAATGACCGTCGCGGTGCTCTTCGCGCTCGTGATGGACCGAGTGATGGTCGAGCGACACGCTGCCTGGCTCGCGAGTCACCCAGACGACGCCTCAAGCCGCGCCAACGTTGTCGCCCGCATGGAGCAGAGCTTTTTTCATGCTGCCCGCGTGAAGGCTATCCTTGCGGCAACGCAGCCGTGAGCAAGAGCCCACCACCAAGACCAGGATCGCGACGGCACCGAGCGAGGATGGCTCGGGAACGGCGATGAGGTCATATCCGATGGCGTCAAAAGCGCGTCGGTCGAGATTCGAGAACGCCAGCAATTGCCCAGCGCTTACTTGGGGATCCATGATTCCCATGGCGAGGCTGTTCTTCCAGTGATGGGCCTCGTACCCGTCACCGAACTTCGAGCCGGTCGACAACGCCCCCAGCGATGTCAGACCACCGTCGACGGAGAAATACTTGGCCGTGTTATCGACGGTCCAATCGATCACGCCCACGCCTCCCCCCGCGGCGATACTTCGCGAGGAAAAGCGAAACATGTCAAACGGCGTGACGAAGACCAGCTGATTGTCGTTCAGTCCCGGGGCTGTCCCGTTGCCATCGAGGTTATCCACACCGCTGAGGAAGCCGAGGAGGTGCCCGATTTCATGCGCGGCCACTCCGACGAAATCGACCTTGCCCGCATCGATCCCGTTGCTGCGATCGAAGTCAAACGGCTGGAGTGTCGAAATGTTGATTGACCCGTCGTTGTCGCTGGCGTTGCCCGGATAGATGCCGAGGGCCTTGGCATTCGCCGACGTGATTCGCAGCTTGCTGTTGTTCGCGGCCCCGGCCTGGCCTGGCCCTCCCAGGCCCGTATCGAAATAGGGGGTCGCACTCACCACTCCCGAGGGGCTGTTCTTCGTGCGATTGATCAGCATCGAGAATACGCCCCCAGGCTGGAGCGCGGCAGTTCCAGAAGCGTCATCGGCAGACGTGGCATCGGCGATCATGGCACTGCGGACCAGCGTGTAGTCGTAGGGATCAAAGAAGGCGTTGGTCCCCCCAATCTGCCCCGGGGCAAGGGCTACCGCATTGACGGTGATGTTGATCGTGGTCGGGTCATCGAACATGGCCGACCACAGGCCGCAGGCCTCCGTGAACCCAGCCATCATCGGGGCGGTCGCTGTGCCCGAATTCGTGAGGTTGAAGATGAGACCGGCCTGGGCAGCCGACGACATCGAGGGCACGAGCACCAGGGCGGCAATCAGCCGGATGGGGATGGTCATAGCTGCGGTTCGCACACGGGGGAGACGGGGCGAGACCGCCCGACTGTCGGGGGTGTCGCTATCTCCTCCATGCGCGAGCGGCCGATTTGTGACGCGCCCCAAAAGTTTTTCCGGAAGCGGGGACCGGCAGGCGGCTAGCCGGCATGGTCGGGGAGGTATCCCCGCACGAATTCCATGAGGCCCAGGCTCGCCAACTCGTCACGGACGTCGGCCGGGTGAGGGTGCTCGAGCGTCGCCGCCGTCTCGTCCCAGACACACTCGGCCATCAGCCGGCGTCCGCGGCTAAGCCACTGCCGACATGTGGCTGCGGAAACCGGTCGGCCGCAGCGGTCGGAGAGGAGCGCGGCCAGGGCGGTCGAAGCGAGCTCGGGGTGGTCTGCCGTCGCCCGCAGCGCCTCGAAATAGCACGCCCCCGGGCTTCGTCGTTGGCGCAGCTCCAGGCTCTGCCACGCCCGCTCGAGGAGGCAGGATCGCCACTCGTCTGCCCACGCACGTTCGGCGGCCGAGTCGGCGGCGGCATCGACAGCGTATTCGGCAAGCATGTCGTCCGGCAACGACTCGGGCCGTCGCCTTCGAAAGTGTTCTCGCACGGCGTTTCGGATCGCCTGCTTGAGGTAGCTTCGAAACCGCCCGCCGCCAGGAGCGGCACGGTCGAATCGCCGGTCGAGCATCTTGACCACGAAATCCTGGATGATCTCCTCGGCCACCGAAGGGTCGCGAACAATCGCGTGAAGATACCTCTCGATCGCCGGCGCGTACCGCATCACGAACTGAATCGGATCGCCGACGATTGCCCACCGCGTAGAGATGTCGTCCAGAAATGGACGTGTTTCACCGAATCGCGGTGGCGTCGTCCTCATCGCCCATTCCCTTGGGCTGTCGGAGCGATGTCATCGAGCGACCACAGCCGAACGGTATGGTCAAGGCCGGTGGTGGCCAGAAGCCTGCGGCGGGGCAGAAAGGCTACGGCTGACACCCGGGCCGTATGACCGCGCACGACGATCGGGTGCCGAAGATCGCCAGTGTCGTAGAGGGTGACCAAGCCGCCTCGTTCGGTGCCACCTCCCACGGCGACCCAGGCCCCATCGCGAGACACCGCGACGCATCCTGCATTGCCAGACGGCACTTCGAGCAGCTGTGGCGGTGTCTTTCCGTCGATCCAGCGAAGCCGGAGGTAGTGCATGACTACCACCGCCAAGAGATCGGATTCGCTGGCACACGCCCCGTGGTTTTCGGGCAACAATGACTCCAGGATTTCTGGAGTTAATGGTGACTCCATGCCCTGAAGGAAGACGTTCTGACCAGCCGCGAAGGCTAGCTGACCAGGCTGAGACGACGAGAACGAGACCCACGACGCCGGAGCATCGCGCAGCGGAATCGCTGTGGACTGTTTCCAGGTCGGACAGGTCCAGGTCAGCAGGCTCGACGTGCCCGAGGCATTGTCGTTACAGGCCGCTGCCAGCATCGTTTCATCGGGTGAAAAGTCGAGCCCAGAGACGATCGACGACCCGAGGGCCATCACCCTCGGAGGATGCTGCTCGTGTGCCAGGTTCCAGATAGCAAGCTCACCTCCGTCACTCGACTGCACGGCGACGGCCAGCCACGTGCCGCTGGGCGCGAACTCCAGCGCAGTCACCTCTTGATGGCTGCGACCGCGCGGCAGGCGAAACCGCCGCTCGGCGATGGGTGCGCCAGTGTCCAGATTTAGCACCCGAAAACCCACATCCCCCTCCCTCCCGCCAACGGCCAGCCACTGCTCGTCGGCAGATACCGCGAGGATCGTGCCGGGCGAGTCGAGCTGGAACAGGCCGATGGGTTCGGGCGCGGGCTGGCGATCCGCAAGGACGCCTTGGCCAGCCGATACGAGCGTTGGGCCAGTTGAAATGACGGGAGGCTTATCAGCCTGCCATTGCCATGCCGCGCTCGCACCGGAAGCGGCCAGGATCGCGAGGACTGTCGCCCACGCATGGCGACGACTACGGCTTCTCGGCGCTATGGCCACGAAACGCTGGCCGTCCGCGGCCCGCGAAGTGACGGCCAGCGGACGCTCGACGGCGAGGCATGTGACGGTTTCAGCAGCGTGCTCGACGCGATCGGTTCCATCCAGAACCGCTTCGAGCGCAGCCGCCATGTCGGCCGCCGAACGGAAACGGCTGTTTCGATCCTTGGCCAGCGCTCGGCGAACGATGGCTGCACACCCCTCCGGAATGTCGGAGTTGACCTCCCGTGGATCAGGGGCCTCCTTCGCGCAGTGGGCGAACATGACCTGCACGGGTGACGCCGCCGTAAACGGTGGCTGGCCCGTCAGCATCGTGTGGTAGGTCGCACCGAGGGAGTAGATGTCGCTGCACTCGTCGAGCTCGTCGCTTCGGCACTGCTCAGGACTCATGAAGTCGGGGGTGCCGACGATCACGCCGGCTCGTAGCGACCCGAGTGTCTGGTCGATCCGCTTCGCGACCCCGAAATCGGCCAGCTTGACCGCGCCGTCGTCGGCTAGGAGAACATTCGCTGGCTTGATGTCACGGTGAATCAAGTGGGCCATGTGCGCCGCCGCGAGGCCGTGACAGACTTGGCTCGCGATCCGCGTGGCGGTCCGCCAGTCGAAAGCCCCGCGGGTGCGGAGAGACTCCTGGACACTGACTCCCCGCACCAGTTCCATCGCGATGAATCGTGCATCGTCGATCTGCCCGACGTCGTAGATGCCCACGACGTTGGGATGGCTCAGCCGCGCCGCAGCCTTGGCTTCGAGCAGGAACTGCATGGCTGCCACCGGGTCATCGGCCACGGCATCGGGGAGCAGCTTGAGTGCGACCTCGCGCTCGAGGAGCGTATCGACGGCAGCGTAGACCACGCCCATGCCGCCCTGGCCCAGACGCGCCGTGATGCGATACTTTCCGACGCAGCTATCGACCCACCGATCATTCGTGAATGGATCGACTCGAATGGACATCGCTGGTCCCTGCCGGGCTTGCCCCCGCCCTCCCAGTATCGTTCGTCCGCGGCGGCGCGTCTACGGCTGATCGGTTCCCGCGTACACGCCACGATGCTGGAAAACGCGATCATGTGTTGCCATCCTCGGCGCCGCTTGCCCTCAGGGGCGGGCGATGATGCGGAGCGGGCCGCCGGAGCCGCCAGCAATCTTGATCGGCAGCGCAACGACGAGGGATCCCTGCTCGGAGAGCCATATGGCGGCGTCGGGCCCAAGCCCAGGGAACCGGAGCAACGTCACCGCCTCTGGCCCCGGTCTTCGCCGTGCCGAGATAGGCCGCGCGGCCATCATGGGGCCGCGTTGGCCGCGGGCTTGCCCCCACCAGCCGCGTCCGCTGCGGCGACCTGGTCGTCCACCCGCACGAGGAGCAACTGCTCGACTTTGCCGCCATCACGATGGACAAGAATCGTCGTCTGATCCTTCGTGAGATTGGCTAGGCCCGCCTCATAAACCGGCGTCTTCTTGTCGCCAATCGTCCATGCGGCTTTCTGAGACTTCTTGTCGACCTTGCCAGCCATGTTGGTCGTCGTATCCGACACGGCGTCGTAGTAG
>CAYZHH010000140.1:0-378 GCA_964478275.1 uncultured Candidatus Kuenenia sp. | reverse complement strand
AGGCCGTCCTTGTCGATGGCAAGGCTCATGAAGATGCTCGGATTCGTTTCGCCATCGCGGGCCAGCGCATACACGCCGAGCGGCCGCCACTGGGCATCGTCGCCCACGTCGGCCGACGCGCCCTGCGAGGCTAGGTCGGATGCTTGCTGGGCATACTCCGCGGCCGATCCGACGTTTTCTCCCTGCACATAGACGCCATCGTCCTCGTAGGAAACCGTCGTGCCGTAGTCGTACGCGACCGGGTATGCGGCGTAGCCACCCCAGCCGGCGAGATCACCCCAGCCGAGGCCAGCGACCATGCCCCAGCCGAAACCACCCCACCATCCGCCTGGCCACCATGAGCGGAAGTGATTGCCATACCAGCCTCGGCCCCCATGC
>CAYZHH010000139.1:0-8942 GCA_964478275.1 uncultured Candidatus Kuenenia sp. | reverse complement strand
GGTTTCTGGTTTGGGACCAGGAGGTCGTGAGTTCGAACCCCACCGCCCCGACTTGATTTGATCTCGAACGCAAGGGTTTTGTGACCGCCAGCGAGATCACCACGCCACAGGGCATTCTCTTTCGCCCTCACCGCCAGGCTCCAGTTCACGCTGAACCAAGACACCATGTGAGTCAGGCTGAGAAGGTGAGTTCTTCCACAGCCGGCTACCGTTCCGTCGCTTGAGCAGCCTGTCTTCCGTACTCGGTTTCGGCGAATTTTTTGACAAGCGATTCCAGGGCTTTGCGTCGACGAATGGGATCGGCGATCTTCATCGCGGCGTCGTACTGCTTTTTGGCGCTCATTTCGTCCTTGATCGCGCTGTCTTTGGCGAGCTGAGCCAGCAGTTCCTTGGCGCGGCGGCCTTCGGATGTGGCGGCGAATTGCGAGGTCAAAAACGTCGCCTTATTGACGGCGGATAGCTTGTCCGCAATCGACTCGCTCTTGCTCAGTTCCTCGAGTTGCTCAAGCTCCGCAGCGATGCCCGACTGAATGGTGGATCGAAGCAGGTCGCTCTCTTCCGGCGACAGTCCAGCCTCCATCTTCTTCACATCGCGGCTGACGCCCAATTCGATGAGCCACAACCGCTCCTTGAGCGCCCCCGGCATTTCGGGTTTCACAAAACGAAGGCTGCCGAGGTCGTTGCTTTCGGCGATGTATCGAGCGGAAGCATAGGAGGGCTTTTTGTCGTCGGTAAAATGACTGCCCGCGTTGCCGCTGGCAACGATCTTTCCTTCGGGACTCACGATCGCATAGTTGATGAACTTGTTAGCGAAGCCAAAGCGCGCGGCGATCGTCGGGTCGAAGCCGTGGAAAACGTTCGGGCCTACCAATTTTCGCTCCTGCATGTACTCCAGGGCTCCGGCCGGCGGCGTGTCGGTGCTGATCGCCAGCACCACCACCGGTTTATCAACCGACTCCTGCTTGATCTCGGCGGCGACCTTGCCGGTCCACGCGTTGCACTTGGGGCACCACGTAACATAGGTGAGCACGATGACCGTCTTGCCTTTGAGAAACGATGGATCAGGAGCCGGTCCCGCCCACTTCACATCCGAGAGCGATGGGGGCGTTTCAACGGTCGCGGTGTCTTGGCTGAAGGCACCGGTGCCGGCGCAAGCCACGATCAGGCAACAGGCCGAAGCAAAGCGAAATAACTGCACAAAGCCCCCACGGAAGGTTCGCCGTCAGTACGCCTCGGCCACGATCGTGTCGATGACGCCGAGGAGCCAGTCGCCGGCTTCTTTGCCGGCTTCCTTTGCCGCAGTCTTGCCGGGCGTGGGCCACTTCGGGATTTCAATGGCCTGGCTCTGGCCAGGAATCCCCTTCGGCGCGGTGATCTTCGGGGCCAGTTCGCGGCTCGGCATCGTGTAGGAAAAGAACGGATCTTGGCACGCAAACTGCTTCTTCCACGAGTTGGCAAGCGCCTCCATCTGCTCGCCGAAGAATTGTCCTTCGTCTGCCCGGACGGTCCCAGGCCCAGCCAAGAAGATGAGGCCCTTGAAGCTCCCTGGCGCGAGTGACTCGACCATCACGTTGTAGTTTTCCGCGGCCTTCGTCGTCACGTCACTGCCAAAAGTCGGATAGCTGCCCCAGGGCTTGCCGTCGGGCACGGCCTTTGTGCGGATGATCTCGGGGACATACTCCCCCCAGTAGGTCTTCCATGCGGCGACATACCGCTTCACCGCGGCCTCGTAGTAGGGAGTGCCCGGCTCGAGACTCATGAGCTGCGCATAGTCATCCGCGAGGCTCGGAACTGCGGCGAGGTCAGAGCCCTTGATCCACCCCGCAAGCGACGGGTCAACTACGTCTTTGCCGCCGGACACCTGCATGAAGACGATGCCCACGGGCTTCCCAGTCTTCGCGGCGATCCGCTTGCCAAGGGCCCCGGAAAACCCTGTGGCTGGCTCCCACACGGACCCAAAGCGGTTGTCCGCTGCCGTCGAGACCGACACGCTGAACCGCGACGGACGATCGAAACTGTCTCGCTTGGCTTTTCGAGTGAGCATGCGGACATTCGGCTGCGGCTCCCCTGCGTCAATCTTGATGTCCGGCATCGACGCGCCGACATACCACACGTCGCCAATGACGATGTTCTCGCACGCCTGCTCTCGGGCCAACTCACCGTCAATGGTAAGCGACACCTTCAAGGTCTTCGGGTCCGCCGTCGGCTCCATGGGGGGGAGCGTGACCTGCCACTCCTTCATGTCGGGAGTGACGGCAATCGTTTTCGTGATGCCGTCGAAGCTGAAATGCACAACAGCGGCCCCGGTGATCGGCGCGCTCCACTCGTTACGGACTGCGCCCCAAATGACGACCGGCTGGCCTGCCTGGAGCACCGCGTCGTCGCGAAACTGCGTGCTCAGGATCGGCAGCTTGCGATGCTCGTGCAGCAAGCCCGTCGTGGACGGATCGACCACCGCACCATCCACCTTCAGGTGGCCTTCTGGCCAGGTGCTCTGAGTCACCAGCGTGTGGTCGTACAGGATGAACGGCGTCGCCGGCAGCATCGCCTGGTTGTAAAGATTCGGCTGAAACCCGATGCCCGCGCTGCCGTAGGAAACCCCGTGCGGTGACTTGACCTTTGGCGACGAGAGAATCACGCGCGAGCCATCAATCACCGCGGTCGCGGGATACCACACACGGTTCTCGTCGGCGATGAAAAAAAGATCAATCGCCGCGGCGCCCTCGGGGACGACCTTGGGGATCGCCAAGCCCGCGAGGGAGTTGCTCTTTGCTTCCGCGACCACCAGGCCATCGTCGGCGTGGTCGAATTCCACGATGAGCTTGTCGCCATCCACGGTGTACTTCTTGTACATCGGGCCGTCGGTGACGACCTTTTTGCCGTACTGGTTTTTCAGGGCATGGAGCGCGAGTCGCATCCCAGGCAGCGACTTGTTGGCGTAATGAATGGCTCCGGAGATGTCGATTTGGCTCGCCATCCCTGTGTGTGGAATGTCGCGGGCGAGCCATGTGCCGAGCCGCATTTCAGCGGTGGAATCGAAGCCTGGCTTCTCGGCCTGTTCCTCATCGCCCTTCTGGCCAGGACAATAAAACTGGTGGAAGTAGACCGGTAGGTCGGGCCTGTTCCACACGAGCCGCCAGCCGCGGATCATGGCATGGAGGTTGTCGTAATAGACGATGCCCTCACCCATGTTCGCGTAGCCCTGGTTCCAGATGCAGCCGCGGAGGGCGTACGGGGCCACGGGATTCACGCGGGCATTGAAGAGCCAGGTCGCGTCGCGATTGCCGTTCATGTTGCCCGGGGCCTTGGTGGAAATGGCCTCCTTCCGCGCGAGCGATTCTTCGATGCTCCGGTAGAACGCATCCCACGCGGCCGTATGCTCCGACGTCGCCGGATCGGACTCGAGGATCTGTCGGTACAGATTCTTCGTGTACTCGCTCGTGCCATCGGGATAGCCGACCCTCGGCGTCCAGGCCTGGATCGGAGTCTGGCTGAAGGAACAGTTGAGTATGCCAATCGGGACATTCAGCTCCTTGAAGAGTGAGTAGGCGAAGGCATACGCGATCGCGCTGAACTGCGTGGCGTCAGTCCGCCATTCGTAGCTCGCGTGCTCGATCGGATGCAGCACTGCAAAGCGATCGGTCACTTGGCCTTCGCGAATGACCGGCTGCTTCTCCTGGCCGGCGGCCACGCGTTCGCCTATCTGCGTGAGCAGCTGCCCCGCGTCACACTTCGCCACGGGCCATTGCATGTTGGACTGGCCTGAGGCGAGCCAGACCTCGCCTACGAGGATGTCTTTGACCGTGGCGGCCCCGCCCTTGTCATCGGCCACCTTCAGCTCCGCGGCATCAAAGCTCGCGACGAGCGGGTCGAGCGAGACCATCCACTTGCCGTCATCGCCGGCGGTGCCCTTCTTCGTCTGACCGGCAAACTGCACGGTGACCGTGCCGCCCGGGGCAGTCCAGCCCCAGACGGGCACGGCCATCTCACGCTGCAGGACCGCGCCATCGACGAACGGAGCGCCCAACTCGAGCGCCAGGGCCTGGGTGGCAAGCATGCCAGCCGCCACTGCGGCCCAGATTCGTACAATCATCGCGATCCTCTTTCCGAAATGAAGGAGCTATTACTAACGACTGAACAATGGATTCATGGCGGAGTGCCAAGTGAACCCGAAGCGCAGCGAAGGGACGGCAATGAGTGGATCTTCAAAACTCAATGCTTGGTATGGAGCATCTTGGCCATCGCCTTACCCATCTCCAGGCCGACATCCATGTAGACCTCAGAGTTCCCGCCGTAGTGGCCGTTGCCTGATCCACCCTGGGCCATCGGATGGCTGTAAATGGTGGCGACGCTGCCCTTGAACTGCGGATACTTGCCCGACTCGCCGTCGACATTGAACATCGCGTTCATGACGGTGCCGGTGTTGTCCTTCATCCCCTTCTCGGCCTCGCCGAGCGTGGCCATGACGAATGGGGCGTTCGGGCAGTTGAAGTCTTTCCTGAGCGCCTCAATGAGCTTCACGAGGTTCTGCTCGTAGCGCGAGGAAAGCCCGGCATCGCCGCAGTCTCGCTCGCCCTGCCACCAGAAGAACCCAGCGACCTCGAAGCTCTTGGCGTCGGGATAGTAGGTGTTCAACTCTTCGAGCACCTTCTTCGCATTGCCAACGTCGTCGTCGTACTGCTTGCCCGCGTACCAGCTGATCCGCACGGGCTCGGTGCCCTTCTCCCACTTGTCAGGAGACTCCTTGTAGCCGGCATACACCATGGTCTTCTCCTGGCCGGTTTTCTTGTCCACCATGGCAAACTCGAAGCTCTCGCTCCCGGGAGGAAGGAGATCCCAACCAAGAGCGCGATTACCGATGCAGCTCTTGAGGACCATGACTGGCTCATTGAGCAGGTTGCCAAGCTCATGGCCGATGCCCAGTTCGACGCCGATCTTCCCGCCCTTGACGGTCATCCACTCGTTGTTGTGGACACCCATGCCGCCCCCTCGGTCAACCATCACGCGGACATTGCGGACATCCTTCCGCTCCGTCCAGGCGCCAGCGTCATCCACGAGGAAGGGATAGAGCCCCTTCGTCTTGGTGGCGTGCTCGAGCGTGCCGGGCTTGTCGGCACCGCCGACGTTGCCCATGCCAACCATGTTGGACTGCCCCATGAGGATGAACACCTTCACAGGCTTGGCCATGTCGGCGGGCTTGCCGTCGGGATCGGGCAGGGAATCGGCCGCACGAACCTGAAGGGCCGGCATCGCAGCGACGAGCAATCCAAAACACAAGACGCGCAGGAAGGATCGACAACACATAGAAACTCCTCGGGAGGGGGTGAGAAGGAAGGAAATCAACAGGAGGGCGAATGCCCAGGAACAGAGGAACGAGCCGTCATCGAAGTTACTTCGCTGGCTTCAGGGTCAGATCCTTGATCGTGACGCCCTTGGGCTCGCCTGTCGCCGAGTGCGAGAAGCGAAGGACGTTTGAACCTTTGACAAGGTTCACGGTGACCGCAGGGGTCTTGCCCCACGCGCCCACGGTAAGGGGCACCTCGATATCCACCGGCTCACCGGAACCATTTGCTCCCACATGGAGATGCTGGTTCGGGCTCGTGGTCACCACCCGCGCGGTGAGCGTGTACGCGCCCGCCGCCGGAGCGTCGATCGTGTATTCAAAAGTCTCCGGATTCCCACCGCGGCCATAGTGCATCTGCATTCCGCCGAGGAAGCTCGGCATGAAGCGGATCTTGGCCGTGCTGTTGGTGGGCTGGCTGGTGGCGGCGGCCGGGATCGTGATGGTGCCATCGGCGGCCACGGTGATCTTTCGGTCGGCATCGGTGATCGTGGCAGCCTGCACGACTTCGGCCTTCTTCGATTCGTTGGCCTCGCCGAGATCCTCACCGATGGCGGCGAGCGCCACAGCCTTGGCATCGCGGATGATCTGCTGCTGCCGATCGAGCGAGATGCCGTACCAGAAGCCGGGAGCATCCTTTCCGTGAACGCCGTAGACCGGCTTCTCGCCGATGGCATCACCGACCCACTGAGCCCGCTTCACCTGCATGTAGGCCGTCATGTTGTTGCGGGCCTGCGTCGTGGCCAGGAAATCGAGGTCTTTCGAGTACCGCGTCTTGGTCGTGCCGGCCCCCCAGCCCCCGCCGAGATTGACGACCCAGCCGTCTGGCGACCAGTGACAGAGGGCAGCATGCCTCGGCTGTGGCCGAGCCGTCGTGGGAATCCCGAAGCTTCGCAGGATAAAGCGACCGAAGAACGCCCGCCGGCCGCAGATGCCGCCGTTCATGATCATGTTTTGGTACGAAAAAAGATCAGGACGGTCGAACTTCACATCCTGCGATCCGTAACGCACTTCAGTGCGGACAGCCTCGACATAACGCCAGCCGTAATTCGACGTGGCGATGTGGTCCGGCCGGTAGTTGCGGAGCATCTCGCGGCCCCAGGCAAGAGCGCCCTCGGGCTCGTCGCCATCGACGACGAACCGCAGATCCCAGGCGTTGAGTTTCTTGAACGCCGGATCGAGCTCGCCGGCGAGATAGGCCTTCTCGAACTCCTGATACCGCTTGACCGGGTTGACGGTCGCCGGAGCATCGGTCACGGCTAGGGGATTGCTCTGCTTGATCGCCACCGCGTGCTCGAGGGCAACCGCAAGCGCGATCTCGTGCAAAACGCCATCCTTGGCCGCAGGGCTGACCTTCAGGATGTCGGTGTAAATCTTCATCGCCTGGCCATACTTGCCATCGACGGCACCGTCGTGCGTGACCATCTCTTTCATGAGCGACTCATCGCCAAGGAGCCTGGCCACAAGGGCTGCGTGCTCGTCGCTCTGCTCCGCGAATGCAGCAAGGCCGCGGGGCGTTGCCTGGTGGAGCACAACAAATTTCGCGAGCACGCCATCGAGCTTGTCGCTTTCAAGGAACGGTTCAATCTTGAGGGCTGCAAGGCAGTCGAGCGTCTGGCTCTTCGCCTTGGCAAAGGCTTCCTCCGCCGCCTTGAGATCCTGGGTGGCCTTCGGCACATCCGCCATGGCCTTATCGAGCGCCGCCTGGCGCTCGGCGAGGGCCTTCACACCGTCCTCTCGGTTCTTCTGCCACGTGACGAGCTCCTTTTCGGCGGCCTCTCGCTCTGCGGGAGTCGTCGCCTTCTTGAGGTTTGCCTGAGCCTGGGCAATGCCCTTGTCAGCACCGCCGATCCACTTGCCCTTGGCGTGTCCCACAAGCCCCTCGGCAGCAGCACGGCGGCCAACTACCTTTCCCGCTTCCTCGATCTTCGACTTGGCAGCCGATTCGGCCTGCTGGGCTGCGAAGTAGGCCTTCTTCGTGGCATCGTCGACCTTCGGCAGCGCTGCAACGATCTGCGCCCGCAAGCCATCGAGCATCGCGGTGTATTCGGCGACGAGCTTCTCACCGCGCTCTGTAAGCGCCGCAGCGGGCGGCGCCGTGGGAGCCGGCTTCGCGAAAATCTGAACAGGTGCCACCGCCAGCACCGCCACACATGCACACAGAGCCGCTTTGAATCGCATGGGACACAAGCCTCTTGATCAGGAAGGGGAGGGCACTCGGAACGAGTATAGAGCGGAAGGGATCCACCTTCAGCATTTTCGAGAACCATCTCGGATTTATTCCACGACCAGAGAAACACCGGGAAATATCGATGGATTCGACGTGGTCCCCACCCGCTCGGCGCGGCGACTCAAGCCGGGCCACTTGGCCTCCCTGCGCCCCGCAGGTACTGTGACGCCATGAATCCCTGGATTGTCCTTGCCGCCGCGATCGTCGTAGAAGTGGCCGGCACGCTCTGCCTCAAGATCGCGAGCATCGCTACGACGCCAGCCGACCGGATCGTTCCGGGAATTGGCGTGGCTATCTTCTACGGCTCGACGCTCGTCCTCATGGCGATCTCGATGAAGTCGCTCGATGCCTCGACCACCTACGTCGTGTGGTCGGGTGCTGGCATGGCGCTCATCACCGTGGCTTCGGTGTTTCTCTTCAAAGAGTCGTTTGGCTGGACGAAGCTCGCAGGCATCTCGCTCGTCGCCGCGGGCGTCATGGTTCTTCACTCGGCGTCGCAGCCGTAGTCCGTTGTCCGCCGTAGAACCACTCGCCCAATGGTCCGGCAAGAAGCGCCGGCAGCATCACGAGATCGCCCACGAGCGCGACGACCAACAGAAAGCATAGGAGCGTGCCAAACTGGGCGATCGGCTGAAAGCCGCAGAAGGCGAAGATACCGAAAGACGGCGCGAGGATGAGCGTCGTGCGGGCCATCGGCACCGCCGCCCGCCGGAGCACCGCCGCCACGCGATCTGCCGGCGTCCCGGGTAGCCCGCGATACCGATGGAACCAGGTCAGCAGATGCACGGTGTCGTCCACCGCGATGCCGAGCGCGATGCTCGCCGTCATCATCCCGCCGACGTCGAGTCTGCGGCCCATCCATCCCAGCACTCCAAAAATCACCACCACCGGAAAAATGTTCGGGAGCATCGCCAAGAGTCCGGCCACTGGGCTCCGCAGGAACACGGCGAGCACGGCCGCGATCGTCACGAAGGCCAACACAAAACTCTCGAAGAGCGCATCGAGCAGTTCCCGCTGCGCCGCAAGCACGAGCGGCACGCCTCCCGTGCAGACGGTCTCGACCGGCGGGGTTGTATCGAGGTCCTGGGCCGCCGTGGCCACGGTGTGAAGGATCCGTTCGCGAAGCCGAGCCTGCTTGTCGGGCGTCAGCTCGTGTGACTGAAGCGAGATCCGCCAGAGCTGACGACCATCATCGACCGCCAGCATGGTGGCATCGATAAGGTCGGGAAGCACCCGTCGAAGCCTGCCGTCGATCACACCGCGCCGCGCGACCGACCGCGCCGACCCCCGATCGGCGAAGCCCAGCAAGTCCTCGGGCAGGAAGGTCGCCGCCGACAGGGCAAAAGACACCAGAGTTCTTGCCGCCAAGAG
>CAYZHH010000138.1:5229-8973 GCA_964478275.1 uncultured Candidatus Kuenenia sp. | reverse complement strand
GCCGGGTGCTCGATCATCCACGAGACAGCGGCGACCACGGAGATCGCGACCTGCAACGTCGATCGCCGGACGATTGAAGCCCTACTGGCGGCGGGATAACCACCCCTACCACGGTGATGATGGACCTCGACAAGCCCCATAAACGGCATGTGGGCGTGTTTGCTGGCATCCACGAGTATGCCCGGGAGCACCCGGAGTGGCGGCTGATCGTGGATGACTGGGCCGACCACACGCTTGGCGACCGCCGTGCGGAAGTTCCCCGGTACGACGGCATCATCGGCCGCATCACCACGCTCGGGGCAACGCAGGCCCGCCGGCTCGGGGTGCCAGCGGTCAATGTATGGAGGTCGTCGCCGGCCAAGGACGTGCCAGCAGTGTTCTCAGATTTTCCGGCCAGCGGCAGGCTCGTGGCCGAGCACCTGCTCAGTCGCGGGTTTCTCCACATGGCCGCCTTCATCCATCCGGAGGATCATGGCGCCATCAGCCAACTTGCGGCGATGAAGGAAGCTGCCGAGGCCGCGGGCCTAACCCGCTGGTGCGGCACGCTCGCGATCCCCTGGGCATCGACTCACCGCGAGTGGGAGCAGACGGTGCAGGCGGTGGAGCGATGGATGGACGGTTTCACCCTGCCGGTGGGGCTGCTCGTGTTGGAGCCTGGCCATGCCCGGCTCATCGTCGAGCTGGCCCATGCACGCGGCTGGCACATACCCCAAGAAGTGGCGATCGTGTGCTCACTCAACGACGAGGCCCTTTGCGAACACCCGGAGCCAGGGCTCACGAGTGTGGACGTGCCCCATGAAGAGTGTGGCTACGAGGCCGCAAAGATGCTCGATCGCCTCATCAATGCTCGGCGGCTTGGCGCCGATCCGTTTGCCAACCCGCAGACGCTGATCGTGTCGAAGGTGGCGATCGTCTCACGGTTCTCAACCGATTTCTTCGCGGTGGCCGATCCGCTCGTGCGGGGCGCCCTCCGCTACATCGCGGCGCATCTGTCGCAGCCGCTTTCGATCGAGGCCGTGGTGAAACACATGGTGGTCTCGCGTCGCACGCTCGACGCGAAGTTTCACGCCGCGGTGGGGGCGACCGTGGCCGCAGAGATCAACCGGCTCCGGATGGAACGCGTGAAGCGGGAGCTTGCCGCGGGAGACGATTCGATCACTGCGATTGCCCGCCGCACCGGCTTCGCGAGCGTGCGCACGTTCAACGAGCAGTTCCAGAAGACCGTGGGCATGTCGCCGCGGGAATTTCGGCAGAAAGGGCCCTCACGTCCCGCCTGAGAAAACGTCAAAACGGTGCCAGGAGAGGGATGACCTGTCGCCCGTTCTTGCGGTACACGACAAAGTCGCGGTCGAGCGTGAAGACCACGGAGTCTTGGGCCAGTTCGGCCATGCGAACAAGGCAGGCATCAGCAAGGGTTGCGGGAAGATCGCGGTACTTGCGGAGAAGCCGGCGGAGCGGCGCAATCTCCTCGCCGCCTTCGAAATCGCAGATCAGCTCGCCACGTTCGACCAGGGCGAGCGCCGCGTCGGGGTC
The DNA here is from genome assembly GCA_964478275.1 of uncultured Candidatus Kuenenia sp. GTDB lineage: Bacteria > Planctomycetota > Planctomycetia > Pirellulales > UBA1268 > QWPN01. The sequence continues at coordinate 7,440 of CAYZHH010000138.1, read as the reverse complement.
GAGGCCGCCACGCTTCAGAAGAAACAGCGTCTCGGTGAGTACCGCCTCACACGTGAAGAGAGGCTCGGTCAGTTCCCGAAACCGATCGCGGGCCCACCCATGAAACTCGGAGTCGCGGTCGAGGTATGCGACCAGCGGGCCGGTGTCGATGATCACGCGGCTCACTCGCCGAAGCTCCGTAGGTGATCTGGGTTCGTCGCGAGGTCCGGCCGGCCACTTCCTCCCTTCCCGCAGAGATCGCGGGTGCGGTCGTAGAGGCTCGTGGTGTTTTCAGCCCGCCTCAGGCGATCACTCACCGCCTCCCGGATGAGGGCAGAGATAGACCGTCCAGACCGCTTGGACTGCAATTGGAGCTGCTGTTTGAGCTCCGCTGTCAGCTTGATTGTCAGGGTGACCATTCCGTCATGGTATTACGTTATGCGCAGAATGCAAGACGTTTCCGTGTCGACAGCGCTGCTGCCCCGGGGATCAGCGACTCGATGATCGACGACCAGCGGGCTTCTTGGCCGGCTGTTTCCCGGTGATGACGAGGCTTTGCTTTGGGATCGAGTAGATGAACGCCACGACCGCGGAGGCCATGGCGCGGTTCGTGTCACCGTAGCCGGCGTTGTCGCGGTTGGGCTGATAGTAAAAAGTGCCGTCGGAGCACTGGGCCATCGTGAACCACCAGCGGTTGGAATCCATCAGGCTGCGGAAGCTCTGCTGGTCCACATTGGCCGCCAAGGCCGTGTATGCCATGCCCATCATGGGCGAGGCATGGGTATCGGGAAAGCTCTGCGGATGGAGGCCGATCACTCGGGCATGCGCCGTGGCTCGTTCTCGGTAGATGGCTTCGGGGTACGGCGAAAGGACATTCGCGATGCCGGCGGCGCCGGTGCGGCCCATGTCGGCCCAGCCGTCGGGGCTTCCGCCGATCGTGTCGCCATACCAGACGTACCCATTCGGGCCTGTCCCACGTTGCAGAAAGTCGTAGGCAGCGTCATGCCGCTGGCGATCGACCTTGATGCCGCAGCGCTGCATGAGTGAGTAGGCCAAGGCGCCTTGGCCGGTGAGCATCGAGATGGGGCCATAGCCTTCGAAGCCGGGGTTATGTCCCCAACCGCCGTGCGAGTCGCGGGGGCCTTTGGGGAAGGAGTCGGGGTGTGACTCCTTGGCCTTGGGGTTGATCTGGGCCATGTCGAGATACTGGCCCTGGGCGATGTTGTCGTGAATCTGTTGGAGCGCTGGGAGCACCCGCTTATCGCCGGTGGCGAGGTAATACTCACTGACGATGATGGCGTTGCTCATGAAGAACCAGTTGACGAGGCCATCGGACCGCTGTTCGAGAGGCTTTGTCTCCCGGCAGATGCGTTCGACCATGCGGGTGACCGCTGGCATGCACTTGGGGTCTCCGCTGGCTAAGAGGGCCAGCGGCGCGAACATGTCGGCAAGGATGTTGCCAAACGCCCCCTCTTCGTTTTGATTGGCCATGAGGAGCGCGAGGCACTCGCCGAGAATCTTCTCCGACTTCGGGCATTTGGCCGGGAAGGTTGGCGCGTAGCTGCCGTAGGTCTTCCCGACGGTGAGCACGACATTCCCTTGCTTGCCGTTTCGCCGCACCATGAGCTTCAGCTTGCCGTCGGCCTTCTTGCCCTGGCAGGCCTCGAGAGCGTCGGCCAATTCCATGATCGGGCCGTGCCCGCCGAAGACCTCTTCGCCGTACCCGTTGCGGTGAGGGCTTTGGAACAGTTGCCCACCAGCCCCGACGATTACGTCGCCGGCTTCGATCTGGCCGCTGGCGATCGACCCTGGGAACACGTGCCGCACAACGAGCCCTTTGGGCTCAGCCTCCACAAGCTCGGCTCGCATCCCGGTGACGCCGAGGTTGTAGTACCAGCCCGGGACTTCGGCATCGGGGCCGGCGTTGGCCCGCTGGTTCCAGGGCGAGCCGTTGGCGGTGTCGTAGTGAACCTGGGCCGCCAGGGGCGTGGCAACCGCGATCCAGAACAGGGCCCAGAACAGGGCACTGACGCCGAGAGGTGAAGAAGGTATCAAAGCGGCGATCCCCATGTTCCACAAAAGCCCCTCGCGCACGCAGGGGGGCGGGGACGGCGGGTCGCTGGGCGATCCCGCGTCGGGCCAACCGGCCGCGGATGGCCATGCCGACATGGTATCAGAGCCACTGTGCGCCTCCCCGTGGTCCCACGATGATGCCTGTCCTTTCTTTCTCCT
>CAYZHH010000138.1:0-5129 GCA_964478275.1 uncultured Candidatus Kuenenia sp. | reverse complement strand
TTTCCTTTCCCCCTTTCTTTCCCTTGGGGGGGCGGTTGTTCAGCAGGGGCCGGGCCTTCGATTGCGGGCGACGCCACAGAAGATTTGATTTTGACCGATTATTGTGAAATAGTTGCTTGAAAGCCATTGTTTTTTATCTTTCAACCGAAAATCGGTCATAATGAAAGCCACGTTCAAGCAACTTCGCGATGCTTTCTGGGCGGACCCTCCGACGCTTCCCGCTGGGCTTGCGTTGGAGCGCCGCGAGCCAATTGTTGTGACCCGTTCGGGGCGTGGCGGTACCGCCATCTATGACCTGATCGACCTGAATACGCCGACCGGGCGCGTCCTGCTTGTGGCCGCCTACCAAGAGCGTCTCCTTGCTGGCCAAGTCGACAGACTCAAGGAGCGGCTATCTGCTCTCGCGGTTCAACGCCGACTCAAACACGATGCCGAGGGCCTGCGACCAACTCCCGACGCCGCGCCGACGATCATCACAGATGTTGCCAAGCCGAGCGTGATCGAAGCGTGTAGACGTTCTGGTGTTGCCGTCGTGGATCGCCGTGGGACGATCATCGTCAGCGTTCCGCCGCTATTCGTTCACGTTGTGGGTAAAGGGCATGTTGAGCGACCTTGGCGAGGTCGGCTATTCTCGGGGAAGGCAAGCAGAATCGTCCGTTTTCTGTTGACCGCGATGGCGCCCGAGTCGCCACCAGTGCCGCGATCAACTCGGCTCGTCGCCAACGCCTGCGAACTGTCGTACGTTTACGCCTACGGAGTATTGACCAAGCTGGAGCGTGAAGGATTCGTCGAGCGACCGAGCCCCCACGGCGGTTTCCGTCTCAAGAATCCGCTTGGCTTACTCAAGGCGTGGATTTCCTCCGGCGAAGAAGCCGCCTGCGAGGCCCAAGGATTTTACTGCCCAGCCACGTCACGGCAGGCGATGGTCGCTGCGGCGAAGAAGCTGAAGGACGCAACGGATAACGTGCCATTGTTCACACTGGCGAGCGCGCTCGATCCCGACGAGATTCACGTCACCGCGCTGCCTCATGCCGTCTACTGGACTGGAGAATTGAATTCGGTCGTTCATGCCTTTGGTCTCAAACGCACGACGCCGCATAACTTCCGTGTGTTGCTTCCGGACCCGCTTTTGTGGACCACCGCGGGCGGCCTCCTGCAAAAGGATTCGATCCGACCCGACCCGGTCGATACGGATGTCTTCCGGCGTGTAGCACTGCCGCAACTCATCGTAGACTTCGCGGCCAGCCAAGGCCGAGGTCGCGAGCAAGCCGAATTCCTTCTCGGTATCTACGCAAAGAATCTCCCCTATTCCGATGATGAGCCGTGACCGATCAGAACCTCTCTGATGAAGCGGCACGGTTTGAAGTTGTCCTCGACGAACTGCGTGTGATCATGGTCGAACTCAGGCGCATCGGCGTCCACGCTGTTCTCGTTGGTGGGCAAGTGCTCGCCGTTGAGCGAAGGGAGAATGGCGGCACGGGTGTCGTCGAAGTGCGGACTCCGACGGATGTGGCGGTCAATCGCGGCTTTTCTCTGGAACCTGACTTACTCATCGACGCCGACCAAGCAGGTGAACGCGTGCATGCGCTCGGCGATGCGCTCAGGAATTGCAACTTCAAGCGGGTGAACACAGCACGCTGGTACAAGAAAACACACGCGGGTGATGTGTTCCTCGACATCTTCATACCGGCCGAAGCCGATCCGATGAACGATCCAGGTGCCGTGAGGCTGCCGCAAGGTGAAGCTGCTCTGCTGAAACCTCGGAACGTAAAGCTGCAGCTCAAGAATGGCATCCTGGAAATTGATGTCCCAGATCCTGTCGGTTTCCTCGCGATGAAACTCGAAGCAAAGCTCCGTCTGCGACCTACGGAAACGAAGGATTCCTTCGACATCTACGCGTACGTTGCCATGAAGGGTGCCCAACTCGTGGCGAAGGCGATTCAAGATGACCATTTCCTTGGCGCAGACCTCAAGGCGAAGCTGCAACAGCTCTTCGGAGACATCAACGCGCCAGGCGTCACGGATGTCCCTACGTTCGCTGGCGGGCTTGCCGCTGAAGAACGGGATCTCTTAGCTCGAGCAGCCGTCGACCTTTTCGCTGAGATAACGGGCTAACGATTCGCTAACCCATCACCGCGGAGATTCCAGATTCGACGGGAGCAAGACACGGCAACGTCACGGTTCTCAGCGGCTGAGATGGAGAAGCTCATCGACGACACCTGCGACGACGTGCGGTACGGCCGCGCTTCGTGAGGATCGTTTGCGACACGAATGTCTTGGTGATCCCAAGGATGATCCGGTCGTGCTCACGGCAATCTCTGGTGAGGCGAGGGACCCTCAGAAACAGCGGGCGACGCATGCGTCGTCTGGAGTCCTGGATCGCCGAGACAGGACAACGCCCGGCGAGTGCGATGCGGATTGACCCGGTCCCGGTGGTTCCGGGGCTCCAAAGGGAGCGATGCTGGGCGAGCATCGTGGGCTACGGGGGCGGAACGGTATCAGGGCCCGCGAGACGGCCGCCGCAACCGTGGGCCGTTGCTTGCGTTTTCATTCCCATCGGCCGATCATTGATGAACATCGGCCATCGGGTGCGCCGCGAACTCAGACGACGCATGCGTCGCCCCTACGGCCTCAAGCTTGAAGGAGCCACAAGGATGACGCTCACTTTTTCCGCAGTCGTCGAGAAAGACGGTCGGCTTCGGCCAATCAATTGCGTCCCGCTTCCGGAAGGCACCGAAGTTGCGGTAACCGTTGAGGTCGAGCAGAAGCCGCCGACCGCCGCTCGTGCACGACGAGGAGCTTCTTAGGGAGCTCCAACACGGGCCGGAAGGCAATGCATGAAGGCCGCGATGGGCAAACCCCTAAGCGTGCCCCAAAAGCCAGGCGAGAAGGCCCTTTTGGACGTGCATTCTCGCTGCGGCTTGGGGAAGCACGACGCTCTTGGGGCCGTCGATCACGCCGTCGGTCACTTCCTCGCCGCGACGGGCCGGCAGGCAGTGCATGAAGACCGCATCGGGGCAGTGGGCCATCAGCGCTTCATTCACCTGATACGCCGCAAAGGCCTTCTTGCGCGCCGCCCGTTCGCTCTCCTGGCCCATGCTCGCCCAGACATCCGTGTAGACCGCCGCGGCACCCGTGACCGCTGCGACTGGGTCGGCCGTCTCCGTGATATCCGCTTCCGGCAGGATGGCACGGAGGTGCGACCGGAAAGCGTCGTCGAACTGGAACTCCCGCGGAGCCGCCAACACAAACCGCATGCCGAGGAGACCGCAGACCACAGCCAGCGAACGGGCCACATTGTTGCCGTCGCCCACGAACGTGAGAGTGAGCCCCTTCAGTCGGCCCACTTCGCGACGGAGCGTGTAAACATCGGCGAGCGCCTGGCAGGGGTGGGCCAGGTCGGAAAGGCCGTTGATGACTGGCACGCCGGCCACTGCCGCCAGCTCTTGCACGGTCTCATGCCGCTTCGCTCGGCAGACGATTGCATCGACATAGCCACCCAGCACGCGACCGAAATCGGCGATGCTTTCCCGCGACGTGGCGAAGCCCGAATCCTCGCCGAGGAAGAGACTCGACCCGCCCAGATGCGTCATCGCGGCTTCAAAACTCACTCGCGTTCGCAGGCTCGGCTTCTCGAACACAAGCGCGAGCACACGCCCCGGCAGGAGCGCATCGCGACGCCCTGCCGCGTACTTCTCCTCGAGGTCGCGAGAGATCGCGAAGATCGCGTCGATCTCCGCAGGAGTCAGGTCTTCGGGAACGGTCAGGTGTCGCATAGGGCACGTCAACGTGTGTGGGAATCGCGCATTAGCACAATACAAGCCCCCCCTGCGCGAACAGGGGGGGCTGCGGATGGCTCACCGTTCTGTTGGCAATCATGTGCGGGCTTGCCCAATGACCCGCCGTCCCCACGCTGGCGCGAGGGGCTTTTATGGGAGCGGGGAAGGATTAGCCAGGTAATCATCATGAGACTTGTGAGGCGGCAACGTCCAGGATCACCGCGGCCAGGCGGTCGCAGCCCTCCTCCACCTCGGCAGCCGAAATGTTCATCGCGGGCAGGAGCCGAATCACATTGCCCTGGGTGCAGTTGACGAGCAGCCTGCGGTCGAGGCATTCCTTCACCACGGCTGCTCCCTCAAATGCAAGCTCGATGCCGATCATCATGCCGATCACGCGGACATCCCGGATCGCATCGCAGCGGCTCGCGAGGTCGCCAAGCTTCTCGCGGAAGATGGCCGCCACCTTGTCAACGTGAGCGAGCAGCCCTTGCTCTTCGATCATGCGGATCGCGGCAATGCCCGCGGCCGATGCGATCGGGTTCCCACCAAAGGTCGAGGCATGCATCCCCGGCCGGAGATGCTTCGCATGCTCAGGCGTCGTGAGCATCGCCCCGCCGGCAATGCCCGCGCAGAGGCTCTTCGCCAGCGTCATGACGTCGGGCACCACGCCAAACTGCTGGTAGCCAAACCATTTTCCAGTTCGGCCGCAGCCACACTGCACCTCGTCGAACACAAGCAGGAGATCCCGCTCGTCGCAGATCTTTCTGAGTCCTTCGAGGAAGCCAGCGGGCGCCGGCACGATGCCCCCCTCGCCGAGGATCGGCTCCACCATGATGCCGCCGGTCTTGTCGTCGATGAGACGCTCGACTGCGGCGAGGTCGCCATGCGGGGCGTACTGAAAGCCCGCGACCATCGGGCCGAGGCCCTCGTGATATTTCGGCTGGGCCGTCGCGGAGAGGCTTCCAAACGTGCGGCCGTGGAAGCCGCCCTGGAATGTGATGATCTTGTACCGCTCGCCATTCGTCCGCAGCCGCACGAGTTTGATGGCGGCTTCATTCGCCTCCGTACCTGAATTACAGAAAAACGCCTGCCCGCCAAACGACCGCTCCGAAAGCAGCTTCGCCCACTCCCCCTGCGGCTCGATGTACCAGGTGTTGGGCACGTGAATGAGTTTTGCGACTTGCTCCTGCACGGCCTTGACGACCGGGGCCGGGCAATGCCCCAGGAGATTGCATCCCCAGCCTGGGAAGAGGTCGAGGTATTCATGGCCCTCGGCGTCCCACACCCGCGAGCCCTCGCCCCGCTCGAGGCAGACGGGGCTCCGCCGGTAGTTGGGCACGACATAGCGTT
>CAYZHH010000137.1:0-8986 GCA_964478275.1 uncultured Candidatus Kuenenia sp. | reverse complement strand
GCGGCGAACATAGCGGCAGCAGCTCGCAGCCAAAGGAGTTTCCATTCCGCAGGACTACCGGCAGACTCACAAGCCACCCTCAAGCCGCTCCAACACTTCCTGCCAAGGCTTGCCGACACTGGGTTCTTCCGCAGCACGGGCGCGGCGAACGGCCAGCTCTGCAAGATGCCAATCCGGAATGTCCTGGGGCTCAACCTGCTCCGGCAAGCTATCCCAGATCTGTTCGATGAGATCGAGGCGATCACCCACGCTCAGGCGATCGATGCCAAGCGAATCGATACAAACGGCCACGGTCATTCTCCTTCACGAGCCGGAAACCACCGTCTATAAGATTACCGCAGAAAGGAGAGGAAGGAAAAACTCTGGCTGAACCCACGTGGACGGCCATCCCTTTCGTCGTACGACCGAGCTGATCAGTTGCGGACCTACGATTCACAATGCCGCTGGATCGGACTCCGCAATCTGATCCAGCGATTGGTTCGGGCTTTCCGCTCACACGACCAAAAACATCGAAAGCTTCTCGATAAGAATGCTGTAGCTCGCGAGCCCCAACATCGCAGCCCCGCCGACCTTTGTCCACACCTCGGGCAGTTGCCACCATTGCCCTCTATGCCAGCCATACAAGCCCTGCCACTCGTTGAATGCGGGCGCGAACACGAAAGCAGTAAGCCCACCGAACCCCATCAACAACTCGACCAGATACGCTTCCCATGCATTGGCTCGCCAGACCGTGAGCACACATGCGACCGCCAAGACAAGGGCGGGGACGCTCACGACTAGATCGCGCAGGTTCATGAGGCGGACCTCGAGCAGCTGGGCTCTTTCGCCCGTCGCGCACCCGCACTGTCGAGACTCATAGAGCTATCTACTCCATTGCCCGAACTCTTAATTATGTGGCCCCTCGTAGCGGCCCCTTTTTTCTTCGTAGCGGGAGTATGCCACCTGTGGCCCCGATGATGCAACGTCCTGGCCAGCAATGGCTTACGCCTTGATTCGACCACACCTCGCCGGCTGCTATCGAGCACATTTGGCTTCATAGCAGCAGAGGCGCGCGGTGAGGGGATTGCCCACGCGCCCCCTGCCCTCCATCGCGGGCATAAACAATCAGAACCTCCGGCACCAGATTTGCAGAAGTCGCCAGTTCGCCACCGAAGAGCGGTGAGCTTCCGCCGACCGGCAATGGGCCAACACATACGGCCGGGGCACGATCACCCAATACCCTCCAGGGAATCGCGCGGGCTCGCCACGCCCTTCCCGCCGCGGTTCAGGACATGCGTGTAGATCATCGTAGTCTTCACATCCTTATGCCCCAGAAGCTCCTGCACGGTGCGGATGTCGCTCCCCTGTATCAAGAGGTGGGTCGCGAACGAATGCCGCATCGTGTGGCATCCAGAGGGCTTCGTGATGCCGGCCGTAAGTACCGCCACCCGCATCGCCTTCTGCATCGTGGTCTCGTGAAAGTGATGCCGAAAGTGCCGAAGGAGGTCGCGGTCGAAATACGTGCTCTTTGCCGGAAAGACCCACTGCCATGCCCAGCTCTGGCCGACGCCGGGATACTTCCGCTCAAGGGCATGAGGCACACGAACCCAGCCACCACCGGCCTCGAGCTCTGCGGTATGGCGAGGCCGCTGGCCTTCGAGGTGCTGCTGAAGCAGCGAGCGGACCTTCTGGGGCCGCACGGTGACGCGGTCTTTGTTGCCTTTTGCCTGACGACTCAGCACCTCGTTCCGTGAACAATCCAGATCCTTGACCCGCAACTGAATCGCTTCCTTGAGCCGCATGCCCGCACCGTAGAGCAACAGGCCGATCATGAGCGGCATGCCGTCGAGCTTGGTCAATACGCGGCGCACCTCGTCTGGCGAGAGCACCGTTGGGAGCCGTGTGGGACGTCGGGATCAGATCACACCCTCGAGTTTCGCCAACGGTTGTTCGAGGACTGTGCCATACAGAAACAACGACGCACTGAGCGCCTGATTCTGGGTCGATGCGGCAACATGGGCCGCGACTGCCAGGTGCGTCAGAAAACTGTTGACCTCGGCGAGCCCCATCTCCTGCGGGTGTCGCTTGCGGTGAAAGAGAATGAACCGACGGACCCAGCTGACGCAGGCCTTCCGCGTATTCCGAGAAAGGTGCCTAGCGGCCGCCTCGTTGGCAACGCGGTCGAGCAGACGAGGGTTGCCGCGGTCCGCCGGGGGCTGGCGATTGCCACCTGACCGAGAAAGTGCATGAGCAGGGGTGGAACGGTTGGTCTCCTATGGTCGCGGCCTCCGGGGTGTCGAAATCTCTCCGCACTCTTAAAACGATCGCGCGGGCCCAAACCGGCGAAAACGCTTTTTTCACGGGGGAAAACCGGCGCTGCGGTGCGGCGGGGGGTTTTCTAGCCTCCCGCCATGAGCGGCAGGGAGCCATCGCCTGGGGAACCACGCCACGCCGAGGAGCGGATCCTCGTCGTCTGCACCCGCTACATCGGCGACACCGTCCTCGCGATCCCCTTCCTCCGAAACCTCCGCCAGGCGTTTCCCGGAGCGACGATCGATATCTGCGCCGAAGGCTCCGCACGCGAGGTGCTCGCCGACTGCCCTTACGTAGACCGATTCGCCACCTGGAAACGCCCCACCGGCCGCCGCTCGCTCGCAGCATCGATTGCCTCGATCCGAAGCCAGGCCGCATGGCTCGCCGGACGCCGGTACTCGAGGGCGTACCTCCTCAAGCGATCACTCTCCGCCGGACTCCTCGCCGCCCTCGCCGGCATCCCCAAGCGAATCGGGCTCGCCGGCGACGGCAGCCTGTTCCATACTCGAAGCGTCGCGGTGCCCCGCGGGCGTCACCAGGCCGATCGCTATCTCGACCTGCTCCGCGCCGAAGGCATCACGGTCGATGACGGACACGCCGAGAACTGGACCGACGCCGACGCGCGGCACCGCGTGGCAGCGCTTCTGGCACGGCTGCCCGCCGATCGCCCACGCGTGTTTGTGGCCGTGCGAAGCTCCGCCCCTGAAAGGCATTGGCCCACCGCACGCTGGGCGGCCCTCGTCGAATGGCTCGTCGAACGCCGCGGCACTGAAATTATCCTCTGCGGCGATCGCGGCGACATCCCAGCACACGATGCCCTGCGCGCGGATGTCGGCCACGACGTGGCGGCGCATGTCCACGACTTCACAAGCGATCTCTCGCTGCGGCAGGCCGGAGCACTCACGGCGGAGATGGATGCCTGCGTGGGCGTCGATACGGGGCTCGTCCACATAGCCGCCTCGCACGGCGTGCCGGTGGCCGTCCTCAGCGGGCCGACCGATCCCAACCAGTGGTCACCGTGGACCGCGCGGGCTGTCGTCGTGCGATCGTCGCGGGTCACACAGTCGCTCACCGACAAGCTCGCCGCGTGGCGAGCCCCGCGGCCCACAGCATGGCCATTCGGCGAAGCGTCGATGGACGATATCAGCGTCGAAGATGTCGTCGTCGCGGTGGCATCGCTCCTGTCCGAACACGTGCCAGCACGCACGCAAGCGCCCACCCACGTACCCATCGCAGCCACCGCGCCGCTTCGCACCCTCGATCTCCGCGAAGGCTCGTTCCGCTACGAGGTCGTGGCGATGGACGCCGCGGCCGCGCTGCCCGCCACAAAACCGCTGGCCCAGGCCCACTGAAAGTTGAAGCCGCCGATGCGGCCGTCCACGTCGAGCACCTCGCCCGCCAGATAAAGGCCGGGGCACACCCGGCTCTCCATCGTCTCGAGTCGCACCTCTGTCAGCGGCACGCCACCGGCTGTCGCCTCCGCCACTGTGAACCCGCGGTCGCCCGTGATCGGCAGCGGCGTTGCGGTGACGAGCGACACAAGCCGACGCCTGGCATCGCGCGAGAGATCGCCTGCGGGCGCCGCGGCGGCGTGTTCGCAGAGGCTGCGGGCGAGTCGATCGGGTAGCCGCTCGCGCAGAATCGAAAGCGCACCGCGGCCCTGCTGCTCCACAAACACCCGATCGAGCGATTCGGCTTGCTCGCCCGGCAGCCAGTTGAGCGACAGCGAAACACTCGGCTCGGCCACGCGGGCCACGAGCCAATGACGGCTCACATCGAGGATCGCCGGCCCCGAAAGCCCACAGTGCGTGCAGAGCGTGCTACCCGTCGTCGCAAAAAGTTTTTTGTTGGATGCCGAAAGGAGCGCGACTTCCGTGGGCAGCGTCAGCCCCGACAGCGTAGTGATCCAGTGGCCTGCTGGCAGGAGCAGCGGCACGAGCGCCGGCACGATGGGACTCGTGAGCGAATGCCCGAGACTCTTTGCCAGCTCAAACCCCACACCATCCGAGCCGCTCTTGGGAAGCGATTTACCACCGGTGCAGAGAATTACTCGCCGCGCCTCAAACACCCCGTCATCCGTATGCACTCTAAACCCACCGTCGGCCTTCGCGACGCCTGTGACCTTGGCCGGGTGGACCATCTGCACGCCGGCCCGCGTTACCTCCCGAACGAGAGCGTCGAGCACGGTCTTGGCCGAATCGCTCACTGGAAAAAGCTTGCCGGTGTCTTCAGTCTTGAAGTGAACCCCGGCCGCCTCGAAGAAGACGACCGTGTCGGCCACACCAAACCGCCTGAGCACTTTTCGGATCGCGGCGGGCGTGCTGCCGGCGTAGTCGGCCTCGCTCACCCGCTCGTGCGTCACGTTGCACCGGCCTCCGCCCGCCACGAGGATCTTGGCGCCGAGCTTGCGGGCTGAATCGACGGTGGTGATCGAAAGCGTGCGGCCAGCTTCGGCCGCGGTCCGCCCAGCCCATATGGACGCGAACAAGCCGGCGGCCCCCGCGCCAATCACGAGAATGTCGATGGGTTGGTCCACGAGTGAAAAAAGCCGAAGGCGAGGAGCGGGGCGGGGGCGTGCGACGACCGCGAGAGTCCATTACGATACGAAGGAAATTTGCGTTGCCCTATGTCGGAGTCTTCTTATGCCCAGAATTTCACGTCGCACGTTCAGCAAGCTCGCCAGCGCCGCCGGGGCGGTGTATTTCGCGGGCCACGGTATTGCCTCAGCGGCGCGGGCCGAAGGGCCAAATGAAAAACTTTCGATTGCCGTGATCGGCGTCGGGGGGCAGGGCGGGACGAACCTCAAGGCCGTCTCGGGCCAAAACATCGTCGCGCTGTGTGACGTGGACGAGCGGCGGGCAGGAAAGGCATTTGAGAAGTTCGACGCCGCCAAGAAATTCACCGACTTCCGAAAGATGTTTGACGCGATGGGGGACCAGATCGACGCGGTTGTGATCAGCACGCCGGACCATACGCACTTCCATCCCGCCTGGTGGGCGATGGAACGCGGCAAGCATGTCTATCTCGAAAAGCCGCTCGCCCATGAAGTGGAAGAGGTCCGCAGGCTCACCGACGCCGCCCGCGAGAAGAAGCTCGCGACCCAGCTCGGCGCCCAGCGGCACGCGCTCAAAGGCCTGCGGGAAGCCGTGGCGATCGTGAAGAGCGGGGCGATCGGTGAGGTTGGCGAGGTGCATTCATGGATCGGCACTGCTCGCGGTATGCCAAAACTTCCTGGGGCCCCCGAGTCGCCTCCTGCCGGGCTCCAGTGGGATCTCTGGCTCGGGCCGAATGCCGAGCGGCCCTATACCAATGGCTTCGCACCGTATGAGTGGCGGTTCTGGTGGGAGTTTGGCACGGGTGAGACTGGCAACTGGGGCTGCCACATTCTCGATATTCCGTTCTGGGCGCTCGATCTCGCGCACCCGATCCGCGTTGCGGCAAGCGGCGGCCCCGAGCCCGACAAAGATCGCACGCCCACGGCCATGAAGTCGCGGCTCGACTTTCCGGCGCGGGAAAACCTGCCGCCGGTGTCGCTCCACTGGTATCAGGGCGTGCCTGAGGTGGCCAAGCAAAACATTCCTGGCAAGAACTCCTACAACACGCTCTTCATCGGGAGCAAAGGCATGCTGGCTTGCGGGTTCGACAAGTGGAAGCTGCTGCCTGAAGACTCCTTCCCAGACTCCAAGGGCCCCGATCCGGCGATGCCGCCATCGCCCGGGTTTCACCAGGAGTGGATCGACGCCTGCCGCGGCGGCGCGCCCGCGAGCTGCAATTTTGATTACGCAGGCCCGATGGCCGAGAGCGTGCTGCTCGCGAATATCGCGTACCGCGTGCAGGGTGAGTTTGACTGGGATGCTGCCGCCATGAAGGCCAGCCGCGAGGATGTGTCGGCGATGCTTCGCCGCCCGTACCGCAAAGGCTGGGAAGTATGACGGCGGAGTGCAGGCTCCGATTGTCGCCAGGGTATGCTCGGAGCTGTCATGGTCGCGATTGAACATTTTTCCGATGCCATCGTTCACGAGCTTTCGGCATCGTTTCCGGAGCGACGGCTGCTGGGCGTGTGAGCAGGCGATTGATGCGGCGGATGGTCGGCCTCAGAAATGTTGCCGTCCACGAATACCGACGGCTGGACCCAGCGGTGGTTCGAACGGTCGTGGAGCATCGCATCGGCGACTTTGAAGCACTCTGCCGAGATCTGTCTGTCGGCACATAATTGAGACGACGTGGTGAAGCCTTAGGAAATCATTCATGACATACCGACTCATCGCGTCACTTGCGTGCGTGTGTGGCGTCGTCATCCCATTCGCTGCCCCGGCGGCGACGGTCCTCGTGGAAGCAGAAAGTTTTGCCGAGCACGGCGGATGGGGCCTCGATACCCAGTTCATCCGCGAGATGGGCTCGCCCTACCTCCTGGCTCATGGCCTCGGAACACCCGTCACAGACGCCACGACCACGGTGACCATCCCCACTGCTGGCACATGGCATGTGTGGGTGCGCACGAAAGACTGGGTGGCTCGCTGGAAAGCCCCCGGCAGCCCTGGCCGATTCGATGTGGTGATCAATGAAAAACGGCTCGACACGACCTTTGGCACCGAGGGCGCCGAGTGGGGCTGGCAGGCCGGCGGCGCGGTCACGCTTCCCGCGGGCGACGTCACGCTCGCGCTGCATGACCTCGCCGGTTTTGATGGCCGCTGTGATTGCATCGCGCTCACGCAAGCCGACGAGCCTCCGCCAAACGACTCGGCGATTCTTGCGGGCTGGCGTCGCAAGGCGCTCGGCGTTCCCGAAGAGCCCACGGTCAAAGGCCCGTACGACTTGGTGGTGATCGGTGGCGGGTATTCCGGCATGGGCGCTGCGATCTCGGCGGCCCGCATGGGCCTGAAGGTCGCGCTCGTCCAGGACCGGCCCGTGCTCGGTGGCAACGGATCGAGCGAGGTTCGGGTGTGGGCAATGGGCAACATCCGTCGTGGGAAATACCCGCGGATCGGCGAGATCGTGGAGGAGTTTGCTGACAAAGCCAAAAAGAGCCCGGGGACGTACGAGGAGTTTGGAGACGCGAAGAAGGAGCAGCTCGTTCGGTCCGAACCGAACATCGAGCTCTTCTTGAACACCCACGCCTTCGCGGTGGCTCGCGAAGAAAACCGCGTGGTGAGTGTCACCTGCCTCGACACGCGCACGAGCCGTGAGATGGAGTTCACCGGCACATTTTTCTGCGACGCTACGGGGCATGCCACGATCGGCCACCTCGCTGGCGCCGAAACGGTGATGGCGCCAAAGGGCCGAATGGGCATGAGCAACATGTGGGCATGGGCGAATAACGACGCGCCGCAGTCCTTCCCTAAGACCCCGTGGGCGCTACCCCTTGCGATGGCCGACTTTCCATATCCGCGCGATTTTCACGGGCAATGGTTCTGGGAGAGCGGTTTTGACAAAGACCCGCTCGGGGATGCCGAAGGGATTCGCGACTGGAATCTCCGCGCCGTGTTCGGGGCGTGGAATGCGATGAAGAATGGGGACGGCGCGAAGAAGCACGGCAATGCCTCGCTCACGTGGGTGGCGTATGTCGGCGGTCCGCGCGAGAGCCGCCAGATCCTCGGCGACGTCGTGCTCACGCAGGACGATATCGTCGCGAAGAAAGATTTTTCAGACGGGTGTGTGCCGACCACGTGGTCGATCGACCTCCATTACCCGAAAGACGAATACGCCAAGAAGTTCCCCGACAATCCATTTATCTCGAAGGCGGTTCACGATAAGCGGATTGACCGCGCTGTCGGCTATCCCGTGCCCTATCGATGTTTTTATTCGAAAGACATCGAGAACCTTTTCATGGCAGGCCGCTGCATCTCGGTGACGCACGAGGCCCTTGGAACCGTTCGCGTCATGAAGACCTGCGGGATGATGGGGGAGGTGGTGGGCAAGGCAGCAAGCGTCGCGGTGAAGCACGGCAGCACACCGCGGGGCGTGTACGAAAACCACTGGCCGGAGCTCGACGGGCTCTTGAAACTTCCGGGCATGGCCCGCCGCGCCACGCTCGCCGATCCGATCGAGGTGCCACCGGAAGCTGGAACGCCCGCTCCAGCCGGACAGAAACCGTGACAGCCCAGGCACGCGCTCGGCTGGGCATGGTGGCCGGGCATGTGGCCAGGCTTGCGACGGTTGTGGCCATTGCGTGGCTCGTGCATGCGACGCACCAGCAGCGGCTTGCGCGGCGGGAGGCCTTTGATCTCGCGAGCGTATCGCTTGATGTCGTGCGGCAGCACCTTCCGGAGGCGACAGCAATCGGCGGCCCGTCGGCCGCGGTAGGCGGTGGGCTCGATGTGCTTGCCGCGGATGGCGATCGTGTTGGCACGATCCTGCGAACGAGCCCCGCAGGCGACGCGTCGATCGGGTTTTCCGGGCCGACGGATGTGCTGCTCGTATGCGACGCTGACCTTGTCATCGTCGGCATGGAGATACTTGCCAGTGGCGATACGCGGGATCACGTGCGAGCGATCGAGCGGGATGCAGGTTTTTTGAAGTCGCTTTGCGGGCGTTCGCTGGCTGAGCTTGCAAGCGGCGAGACACCGCGCGTGGATGCCGTGGCCGGCTCCACGCTCACGAGCATGGCGATCGTCGATGCGATCATGCTGCGGCTCGGAGGTCGCGACGCGGGCAGCCGGTTTGATGCAGTGCCGACGCTTGCCGACGTGCAGCT